>CAYXEK010000030.1:0-37794 GCA_964463985.1 uncultured Verrucomicrobiota bacterium | reverse complement strand
AATACGTCCCGTTGGACACCCAGATGGTTTCGCCCGCCGCCGCGGCCGACACCGCAGCCTGGATGGTTGTGGCTGCCGTGGCCCAGTTCGTGTATGACCCCGAATGCGAGCCGTTAGTCGCCACGAAACGGTCGGCCCGGGCGCCCGCCGGCGCCAGGCAGACTGTCAGTCCCAGCAATGCCGTCAAGACAGACCGAACCCCCGTCCCGCGCCGGACATCCCGCCGCCCTACCGTGATTTCGCAACACATATCGCCCTCCTGCGGTTTATTTTTGGCTGAACCCTGCGTTCAACGTCCTTATTGTGATTCGGTTGATAAAATTTCAAAAGCACAGTTAAAGACGGCCGGGGTGGAACCCGGCCCTCGATGGCAAAAGACCTTACACATACCACCGCCCGCGGTCATTCGCGGAAAATCAATACGCCAAAGTCCGTTATCGGATTGTGCAATCCCGCGCCGCTCCATTTCATCTGGAGGTCGCGGCCAAATTTGCGCTGGGAGGAATACGCCTGCAGAGCATAGCCTTCGGTATCGTCATCATCAACGGCAAAATTAAATCCGATCATTTTCCGTTCCGGCAGGGGCGGATTTCCGAATACGGTGAACGGAATGCGGATTTCAATTGCATATCCGTCCGGAGTCAACATGGAAGCCGATTCGATCCGATCGCCGGGCGCCCAGCGGTAATATTCCCGCGCCAGACCGGTGTTGGCGGCGGGAATGCCGACAGCCGCGGGTGTGCCGTCGGGAAGTTCCGGCGAAAACACGAATTGGAAGTCGTCCTCATTAGCCAAATCCATGTAAAAATCACGCATCAAATCGGCGTCGAAAAACAGCTCCACCGCATCGGCTTCGTAGAGGTAATCCGTATTTTCCCGGACTTTCCTGCGGATTTCCGGGTCCATCATGACCTTGTCGTCCCAAACAACGACAAGCAGGTACAGGTTGGTTTGATCCCATTGCGAACAGACCCGGGCGGAACAATCCTCCGGGCCGCTCCAGGGCGAGCCTTGGACTGCCAGGTTGACTTCATCGAATGTTTCGATGGATACCCAGGGCAAATCGGCCGGCCAATCGTCGGGCTTGCCGTCCACGGCGACAGGAGCGGTTGCGCGCATGGATGTCAGCGCCCGAATTTTCCGCGCCAATTTTTCCCGGCGATTGCGGGCGCGGACAAAAGCTTCGACCGTGTGGCAATCCGCGATACGCTTCGGCAAGGTCACCGGAAACGCGATCGTGGCATCCGCGCGGAGCGAAAGGTTGGAGAAAGCCGCCGCGCGCGCCGCCGCCGTGAAGTCATCCGGCAAGCGGGTTAAAACGGCTTCGCCCGACAATCCGCTGATGGCGCCTTCGTTGAATACGCGGCAGAGCAGCGCGGGGCGATTGCCGTCGGAAAGTCCCATGCGCGGACCTGACGCCTTGAAAATCGTGGCCTGGAAATCGGCTTTCAGGAGGGCGTTGCGCAATTCATCCGCCGGCGCGCCGGCCCGTCCGACGAGATACACCGGGTCGTGCCCCAGCGACAATTCGATGCGGCCTTTCCCCTTGGCGCGGGGCTTGATTTCATTGCCCATCAGGTTAAATACGGCAACGCGTTCCGCATCCAGTTCCAGCACTGTATCCTGTTCTTTTTCCAATTGGAGAAAAGCCACCGTCCGGCCTTTCTTTCCCACCATGTAGCAGCGGTTCCGTCCGCCCAGATCCAGGATGCCCAACGGGGTTCCGCCGTCCACGATTTCATTGAACGCGTCAACGGCGGGAATGATGGGCCGGGGCGAGAGATCGTATTCGAACCAGCTTGGGCCATTGCCGAACCAGATGCTGCCCGGATGCCACCAGGCATGCGCGAAGCATTTGCCCACACCGTTGGCAAAACCGTCCATGTACACGCTGATGCTGTGAATGGCGTGCTCGCGCGGCGGAAGTTCGCCGCCGAAGCCGTATACCTGGGCAATGGCCTCCATGGTGTTCAAACCGGTGTAAAGCGAGCCGCTGTCCACCCGCAATTCCGTATCCCAGATTTCCTTGTCCAGCGAGCGGGCCTTGGCAACTATGGGGGCAATGAACATCGGGGTGGGACCGTAATGGCCATGAATGGAGATCACATCCACGTATTTGTCAATGCCGAGTTCAAAATACCGTGAGAGGGCGGTATCGCCGGCAGCCCCCAGATCACCCGTGGCCGATCCGCCCACGATGATGGCATCCGGCTGAACGGATTTTACAGCCTCATACACGGTTCGATTCAGATCAAATAATTCCTCGGGCGAAAAATAGCAGTTCGGCTCGTTAAACGTTTCCCAGCAGCGGATGCCCGGCGCCGCCTGCGCCAGTTTGGCCGCATACATCCTGGTTCCGGCAAGGTTGAACAGGGTTGATCCGGTCATAGTGCTTTTCCGCTCGGAAGCCATCCAGGCGGGGCCGCGCCCGGCGCCGGCGCCAAGCGTGGCCATTATCCGGATATCATACTGCAATGCCAGCCGGGACCACTCCTCGATGTGCCGGTCGTAAATTTCGCCGGGCTCGTCCCGGCAGGTTGCGACGGGGCCTAGGCAATCCACCCTTTGCCAGTGAATGCCAAGTTCCTTGAGAAGTTGATAGGTCCATTCCGGGCGGACGGTGTCGAACCAGAAATCCCGCTCGAGGTTCCACCCGCGGGGATACCGGTCGCCGCCGGGCCCGCCATGGACGCCCAGATACGATCGTTCGGGCGGCACGCTGCTTTCCGGTTTATGCGCGGTGATGAAGGCAAAAATCCACTCGGCAAAATCAAGCTCCGCACCGTTCCGCAGCAGGGAGGCATGGATTTTGTAGGAGCCGCGCGGCAACGCCGGCGCCGGCAAGGGAATGGCGGTGTTCCCGGCGCCGCCGGCAACGTGAAATTCATTGGTTGCGAGAATTGCGCCGGTATAATTATCAACAAGCTTCGCAACGACATCATAATCGTTGGACGGCGCGGAACTGTGGACGGCAATCCGGGCCGGCGCAGGTGTTTCGCCCACATGGAAGATATGGCCGGTGCGGGAATGGGATACCTGGATTTCCGCTTCCCGGGCCGGCTGATACTCCGAAAGCTCACCCTCTTCCAACTGGAATGCGTCAAACCAGATCGTCGCCTTGGGGGCTTGATAAAAAAACACCCTGATGAAGTAGCGGTTCTTGTAGGAATGGTATTTTTCGCCCGTGGTCAGCACGCCTGAAAAGGAGTAGCGCTTCCATTCCGTGGTCAGTTTGACCTCGCCGTCCAGGCCCACGCTGTGCGCGCCGGCAGTGGAGGTGAGCTTGATCAACGGCACAACCAGTGGGATATCCGCCTTGGCGTAAAACGAGAGAGTGTGTTTTTTGCCCGGAGTCAACTCGTAAACCCGGCTGGCCAATCCATAACGCCCGCGAATGTTCGCCGTTATCTTCAAGCTCTTTCGGCCGTGGGCGGCGGTGGAATCGTCAAGTGAGAATGGATCAACAAAGCCCTCGCGATCCGAGTAGAGGCCACTGTAATCGGCTGAAAACCCCTTGAGTCCGACCTCGAAACTGCTGTTGTGTCCAATCAGGTTTACGCCATGGCAGGCGGCGGCGGCAGCCAATAACGGCAAGACGGCGGTGATTTTAGATGTCCGGGTATGCTTGATCATAGGTCAATTTCGCTTTCCGTGATTGCGATGCAATACAAATCGTCCCAACACACGCTCTGGCAGTCATGAACGAGCAGGTAAAGATTGGCGTATCGGCAGCCGGCGGGCGCCCGGAACCGGAGCGGCGGGCGCGCACTGCCGGACAGCAATACCCATCGGTTGAGATTTTCAGGCGGCAAATTGATTGCATAAGTTTTTTTCTCCTCCTTGATGAAATTGCCGTTCATGTCAAAAGGGCAAACCATAAGCGACAATGAAGGATGGGAAGCCTTGACGGCCGCGTCCAATACATACTCCCGGCCGGGTTCGAGCCCGTAAATGGCGGTAATGGCCTGGCCGCCGACCCGCGGCGCCTTGCTTTCCATGTGGATCGAATACCGCCCCGAATACGAATCCTGATCGGTGCGCCGGCTCCAGCCGCGGTTTTCCGGCGCGATGCCCGGTGCGCCGCCCCAATAACCCTTGCCGGGCTCACCGATTTGCGCCCAGAAATCCGGGATGCCGTCCGCGTTGGAGTCATGTTCGAAACTGTAGTTCCGCACAAGATTGCGGGGCGTGGCGGAAACTTCCGGCTGCCCGGCAAAAATCCACAGACCGTCCACCGCGAGTTCGACGGCATCGCCCGGGGGCCCGATGGCGGCGACATCGAACAACGCGCCGGGGGGCATGGCGGGAAAACCAGCCAGCGTGTCTTGCAATTCGCCGTTCAGGCACAGCCGGATGGTCCCGGCGCGTCCGCCGGCATCCGGCGCCCAGTCAATTGAAACTTTGCGCCACCGGGCATCCGGCCAGTCCAGGCAGGCGGCGGAAAGCATCCCCTTAAAATCCGCGCTGCCGTTGGTTGCCGGCACACGGACATGCACGCCCAATTCCCTGGTATACCCGCGTTCGCGACCGTCGTGGGTGACGATCAAACTCGCCGCATCGGGCGCGCCGTTGCGCGACAGGGCCAGGACCGGCGCCGCACAACGAAACTGCGGTCCTTCCGGGGGCCAGCAGATCCATTCCCAGAATTCAATCTTCCAGGCGCCGGCGCCGGCAATGTTCAGGGGCAGATGAATAGTCTGGCCGCCGGCGAGGAAGGCGGCCTGGCCGAATTTGCCCGGACGGAATTCCACGCCGCCGGCAACCGCGCCGCCGGCGGCTTCAATTCCCCCGCGGCTTTCAAATCCCTCTTTCAACCAGGCGGTTGCTTCCGCCGCAACGGCTGGATGGGCATGCATGCCGCATAGTCCTCCTGCCATCGCCGCCAGCCAGGCGGCGGAGTTGCAAAGCAAATTTTGAAACCATTCAGGCATCAGCCGGGACTCCGAGTTGCTGCCGCTGCCGTTAACCGGGATCGCAGGTATGCGCAATTCAAAACTTTCTCCCGCAAATCCTGGAGGGTATACGCATAATGATTGGTTGCCTCGAAACCAATCCGCGAATCGCGCCGGGCGATGTCGTGCAGTTGGATCGCCAACTGCTGTTCTTCGTCGAGGATTTGCAGCACCTGCGCGCGATCCGCCGGATTGTCGGACTGCCGGCGACGCACAAAGGCTACCTGCAGGAACGCGCTGCGGAAATGGCAATAGGCGGCAGTCGCCACCCTTTCCAAGTCGTCAAAAGCGGCCCGGCAACCGGACTCAATCCCCGGCGCCGCCTCCTGCAGAATTTTCAAACCGCCGCGCCACCCATCGCTGAGCTTGCCCCATTGGCTTTCAAAAACATCCTCGGAATAAATGGAGCGCCAGCCTTGCAGGCAATCGTAGGGATCGCCCACCATGGTGCAGGCATAGCCGGTGGGTTTGGCATAAAGCAGATTTTTCGGTCCGACATTCTGCGGCGCCACGTAAAGAACGCCGCAGCTGAAGGGGAATTCACGGAAGGCGGCGCTGAACGCCTGCCAGGCGGCGCGGATCGCCCCCTGCTCGCGGCCGCCGATCCGTCCGGCCAGTTCCCCGACTCGGCGGCGCAACAGGCCGAGATTGCCGGCGGGGTAGCCGCCCAGCGTCCAGCCTGCCATGACGCCGCTCACACCGGCTTCAGCGACGCCGTCAAGGTGTTTTTCCGCCAGGTCGGGCACCGGCAGGTAAGGCACCGCGCTGCATTCCCATGAATTATTCAACTGGATTTTGGCCGCGGTTTTCAACCCGCGCCGCCGCGCATGCTGCCAGAGCGCCAGCGAACGCGCGCTGGGACCGGGATTGGAAATGGAATAATCAACCACCTTGCCCCCGACTCCGCCGATGCATGTCGGCAGGCCCCATTCGCTGGTGCACATCAGCCAGACGTCTTGCGGCAGCAGGTCCACTGCCGCATGCGCCCATTGATCGCTCCACGCCCAATCCCAGGCGATGACCGGCGCTTCGGGCTTGACGCTGTGGGCGCCTTCCGCAATCAAACGGTTGACATCCGCGACAGCTTCCGCCGGCGTTCGGCCGGCGCAGCGCGGACAGCGGGTGTAAGGCGGCTCGGCGGCGGCATCCTTTGAAAAACAATTCGTCAGGTTTTCCGACATGGTGATCGTAAAAACCCCGCCCAGGCGCGGCGCCTCCCGGAACAGCCAGGCTGTGCCCTGGCGCAGCAGGTCTTTGACTTCCGGCAACGCGGTGCAGAGCGCCGCATTTTCGCCGTGTTCGATGCCTTTTAATTCCGGATGTTCACTGAAAAAAGACAACGGCATGCAGCGGGGCTCGTTCAAATAAATGATCACCGAAAGGCCGAACCGCGCCGCGCGCTCGGTCAGTTGCCTGAGCCCATTCAACCGCTTCACATAGCCTTCGGAATACGCGCCAAACGGCTTCCAGGGATACATTTTATAAAGGATCAGCGGCAGCCAGACGGCATTCAGACCCAATTCCGACAGCCGCGCCAAAAGGCCGTCGGGATATGGATTCAGTCCGGGATCGAGCAATGCATCGCCGTAAACCGCGCTGTAGGAATAGAGAAAGCGCAGATCGAAATTGCGCAAACCGGCCGGCGCGGCCGCCGCTGGACGGTGCGATGCCGGAATGGATTGGAAATCCTTGAGAAAATCGAAGGGGCGCGCCGGATCCGGCGCGCCGATGTCTGGAAACAGGCGGCGCATGGTGTCGCAGATGCGGCGGGTGCATTCGGTTTCAGCGGCGTTCAGTGGTCGGCAGCGCGCGGGTTCGACGCGGGGCTTCAGCGCGCCCAGCTTGTGCCACAAAAAATCCTCTTCCTTCAGCACATCCGCCAGGCGCGCGGCGGACCACCCCAGCAATTCCAGCAACTGCGAGTACGGCAGCAAATGCCAGTTGGCCCGGATAATGGTCACGTATCCGCGTTCCCGCCAGCACGGACTGACCTGTGGCGGGGTCCGCAGTCCCATATCGGCGGCCAGGGCCAGGATGGCTGCCTCGTCCGAGCCCAACACACGTGCCAGGACATCCAGCGGAACCATTTCCCAATTCCGCCATATGACCGCCTGAAAGTGCGTAGGGAAGTGCGGGAACTTCAGCGCCTCGGGATGCGCGCCCACCGGCAGTCCGGCAATATCCAAATCTGTCGGCTTCATCAGTTGCATAGCCAAACTTCCCCTGACATGCGCGTCATTCTTAATGGAACCGCCAACAAAGTCAAGTCAATTGCAATAATTTTTCATTTGACTTGTACGTACTTCTTGTTTATCTTTCAAGCATTGCCTGACCACGGCAATACAATTCACCATTAAGATCCGCTTTGAACATTTGTTTTTGTAAAGCAATATTCGGCAGACCGCAGTCAGTTTCCGAAGTCAGCTTTCTGAATTCCGGATTGTAGCAGCGCTGCGGGGCGGCGCATGCCAGTTACGATAATGGATGTTCATATACGTACATCCGGTCTATATTAAACGCCGGATTGCCCCGCACTCAACCATGCCAGGAGCAAGGGAAAAGGAATGAAAAAAGACACGCGGCATGCCATGGTGGCACGGAAGATTGTCAAAGACATCAACACCGGTATTTTTGCGCCGGGGCAGAAGCTGCCCAGCGAGACAGAATTGGCGGAAAAATTGAAAGTCAGCCGCGCCACCGTGAGATTGGCGCTGGAAAACTTGAGCCGCCGTGATGTGGTTGAAAAAATCCGCGGACGGGGAACCTACGTCATGCCCAGTGCGGCCCGGGGCGGATATATCACGGTACTGGCGGCAGGCCCCGGCGCACGCCATGCGCTTTTCGTCGCGGCGCTGATTCCGCAATGCGAAAAACGCGCCCGGGAAATGGGACTGAAAACCGCCATTACCTATGCCGGGAAAAACGAAGAAGCGCTCGCCGTCGCCCGTGAAATCGGCGCCGATCCCGGCGCTGCGGGCGGCATCCTGGTCGGTCATCTGGCGCGGGAACAAGCCGCGGCGCTTGCCGCCGCGGCGGGCGGAAAACTTGTCATGATCGGCGATTTCGACGAGGCGGCCCGCGCCGAACCCGTCATGGATCAGATCATCGGCGCGCATTACCAATGCATCCGCGAAGCAGCGTGCTACCTCCTGCAAAACGGCGTCCGGCACCCGGCGATGTTTCAGGAAGATACGCCTTGTGTCTGGACAACCGAGGCGATCAGCGCGTTTCGTTCCGTCTTCGATATGGCCGGCATGGACGTATCCCGGCAGGAGGTCGTTGCCATGCCGAACGAATTCCCCGCCGGCAGCGACAGCCCCAACTCCATGGAGGAACTCGAAGAATGCGCGCGGCGCACGATTTTGGATAAATTCCATGCATGGAAGATGCGCAATGACTGGCCGGACGGCATAATCATCAATCGCGACACGCTGGCCTTGCTCATGGCATGCATGAACGAGGATGACGAGGTCGGGCAACACCTGGCGCACAGCCGTTTCGCCGTCCGTGTTTTTGACGACCATTTACGGATGGTGCCCCCGCACGGCCATAAACTCGACATTCGCTGGATTGTATATTCCGTGAAAGAACTGGTTGACCTGGCCTTTTCGCGGCTGCAGGACCGCGACCGGCCAGGCGGCCCGCTGCGCTTGTACGCGAGGAAGTGTTTTCTGCTTTAATAACCAATTATTCGACGGGAAAAAGGGGAATTCCATGCAAAACAAGGTGATTGATCGTCTCTGGCTTTGGTGTCATGCGGCAGGTTGTTACAATAACATCAAGTATTTCCAGGATGCGGGTGGATCGAACCTGACGCCGATAGCCGCTTGCCGCGACCTGGGGCTCGGTAATGCGCTGTTAGTTCGTTATCATAATCGGCCCAATCCCGCAGAATTCCGAGACTATGCCCAATCTCTATCTCCCCTGCAAAATGTTGTATGGTCGCTGGTCGGCGACAAAGGGTCGCACGCGAATGACCGCGAATCCGATCTGCAACATGTGCTTGCGCTCGCCCGGGATTTTCCGAATATTCGGGGCGGCATCCTGGATGATTTCTTTTCCTCCAGCCGGCCCGGCAGCCTGGCCCGGATGCCGTTGGAACGGTTAAGAGCGGAAAAGGAGACGCTTGCCGCCCACGGACTGAAGCTCTGGAGCGTGGTCTATAACATGCAATATCCATTTGACGCCATCCGCGCCTACCTGGAGTTAATGGATGTCATCACTTACTGGAGCTGGGGCAGCGATAAAATCGCCGAGCTTGAGCGCAACATTGAAAAGATCGAGGCTGCCGCGCCCGGAAAAGACATCTGCCTGGGTTGTTACCTCTGGAATTTCGGCGGCGGCGAAGCCACCCCGTTAATGCCCATTGCCAGTCTTGATTATCAATGCCGCAAGGGACTGGAATGGTTGGAAAGCGGCAGAGTCAAGGGGATGATATTTCTCGGCAACGGGGTTTGCGGCGCGGGGCTGGAAAGCCAGGACTGGCTCCGGGACTGGATAAAAAATGTTGGAGACCGCCTCCTGCCCTGAGCGCGCGCCTTTCATCCGCTAAGCAACCGCGCCGGTATCCAACCAATACCAGAATCAATGCGCCTTAAAATTTTTTAGGGCATCTGGCAGTTCATGGATATTCAAACCCGTCGGGCAATTCCGTTGGTCGGGGATACCACGGCACCCGCGCCAGGAATAATATTAGCGCCTCATGCATGTTCCCGGCAGTTATGTCTTCCGGCAGAGCGCGTCGGAATCCCTTGGTCTGGTCCAAATTACCGGCAACGCTTTCGAGGAGATTCAACTTGAGCGGGCCCGGGACCACCAATGGGGTTATTTCTCCCCGGCGCTTCAATCCTTGTTGGACGCCGGCGGCGATCATGGCCCGGGCCGCCTGCGGCATGCGCGATTGAGCCTGGTATGGACCAAGCGCCTGTTTAACCGCCGCGGTTGCAATTCCCGGAACGAGCCTGCTCATCTCCCCGGCCGCCAGGTTATCACCGCTGACGAACACCGCCGGCACGCCGAACGATCCGGCCACCGCCGCGGCCATGCCCGCCTCGCCCAGGCAAATGGCGCCATCGTTAACCAGCCACCTGGTATGGCCCAAAACCGCGTTGGGTGTCCCGCCCATGGCGTGCATGCCAACCAGAACCAATGCATCAAACGTGCTGTCGAGCGAGGGCAACCAGCACCCATTGGTATTTCGTCCATGCACCATTTCGCAACGCGCATCCAATTCCTCGAACAAAATATTGTAACAAGAACCATGATTGTCGTTAATCACCACCTGCGACGCGCCCGCATCAAACGCCGCACGCGCCGCCGCATCCACTTCGCCGGTCAGCAGCCGCCGCATCCGCCGACGGTGTTCCTGGTTTTCCACGCCCGGCTGTCTGTTTTCGAAAAACACCACGCCCGCCACTCCTTCCAGGTCCGTTTGAATGTATACTTTCATATCCTTTTCACGCACAGTGCAGATTTAACGAGGCAGAACGGGCCAGGCCGTTCCGTTCCGACATGATATTTGATTGCATGGGACAAGTATTTTTTCGCAGCAAAAATATTATCGCCTTGGGGAGCATGGTATTATCTTGCGGACATTAATGTTTCAAACCGGCTCAGGCGGGGCGGCGGCGCAGCAGGGTGAACCCGATGGCCTCCGCAATAGCGAATGGTATCCAGACGATCAAGTGCGGATAAAATTGAGGCTGGCTGACCAGCGAATCGGCGAGGATGATGAAAAAGTAAAACACAAACACCAGCACCAGGGAAAGCGCCATCCCGATGGAAGATTCGCGGCGATGTATCCGGATACCCAGCGCGGCGCCCAGCAACACGAACGCAAAACAGGAAAACGAAAGGGCCAGCCGGGTGCTGGCCTCCACCATCAGCGAAGTGCGGTAGGTCTGGAAGTCGTCATCGTCCAGGTTGGAGAGATAATGCCGCGCCAGCAAGCCGGGGAACAACTGTTCCAGCAGCATGCGGTTCAAGCGCATCAAATCCGCGCCGCGGGGCGCCCGCGCCAGCAATTCCCGGGCGCGGCCATCCAGTTCCACGCCCTTGAACAAGCCCGGGCTGTAAAGCGACGGCCCCTCCAGCAGGCGGTTGAATTCATCCGTCAATGCCGGCAGGAGGGCGGCCCAATCCTGATCGCTGCCGGCGGTTTCCAGGCGCCGCAGCGTTGCCGGCGACAGCGCGCGCGCCGCGGCGCTTCTGAGCGGCGTACGGATGAGCTGGCGCGCCAGGGCCGGCAAATCCTTGAAATCCTCCGGGCGGAAACGCAAATCGCCGTCCAGGGAATCGAACACCTCGCGCATGGACAAATCGGCGCGCTTTTTATGGACCACCCCTTTGCTCATCAGTTCGGCGACATCGAATTCCACCGGGTATTCATCGGCGCTTACCCGGCGCACCAGGCTCAGATTGCCGGGTTCGTGGTCGTCCGCCTGCTCAATCCGCACCTGGCGCAGGTTGACCAGCACGCGCCCGGGCTTGTTGGAGGGGGTGCTGATTTCGCCGGCAGCGGCGCGGACCGTCTGGCGGGCGCCCTGGTCGCCGAATTCATACAACACGACATCGTAAATTTTGCGGCCGTCTTTCCGGCCGATGTAAATGGTGTATCCCGGGAAGTCGCGGATAAACCGCCCTTCATCCAGAAAATTCAACGGCGTTTCCACGCCCAGCTTGTTTTTCAGCAGCCGGCGGGCATAGTGGCTGGCCGGCGCCAGTTCGCAGTTGATGTAAACGCACACAATGCAAAGCAAGGCGGAAATGACGATCGGCGGCTGGATCACCTGCCAGACACTGACCCCGCAGGACTGCATGGCCAGGATTTCCCGGTCACTGGCCATCCGGCTGAAATTCAGGAACGCCGCCGCCAGCACGCTCATGGGAATGGCGAAAATCAGTGAAAAAGGCATGCCGCAGGAAAAGAACTGCAGAATCAGGCGGCCGGAGACGCCCCGTGAAAACAAGTCAATCACCCGGAAAACGTTCCCCAGGGCCATCACGAAAAGAAAGACCAGCAGGGTGACGGTAAAACTGACCAGGAAATCGCGGGTAATATAACGATAAAGGATTCGCATCAATACCGGTAATGATCTGGCTTGTAGGGTCCGGCAGGGGGCACGCCCAGGTAGTCCGCCTGGCGCCGCGTCAGCCGTTCCAGTTTAACACCCAGCTTATCCAGGTGCAAGGCCGCCACTTTTTCATCGAGATGTTTCGGCAGCACGTGTACCCCCACGGGGTAAGCCGCATGGCGCGTGTAAAGTTCCAACTGCGCCAGCACCTGGTTGGTAAAACTGTTGGACATGACGAAACTGGGATGGCCCGTAGCGCATCCGAGGTTCACCAGGCGCCCTTCGGCCAGCAGGACAATGCTCCTGCCGCCCGGGAAAGTGATGCGGTCCACCTGCGGCTTGATATTTTCCCAGCGGTAGCGGCGCAGTTTTTCCACCTCGATTTCGGCGTCGAAGTGGCCGATATTGCAGACGATCGCCATGTGTTTCATCCGGCGCATGTGTTTTTCCGTAATGACGTTGCAGCAGCCGGTGGCGGTGACAAAAACGTCGCCAATGGCGCAGGCATCGTCCATGCGCATGATCTCGTAGCCTTCCATGGATGCCTGCAAGGCGCAGATCGGGTCAATTTCCGTGACGATCACCCGCGCGCCCTGGCCGCGCAGCGACTGGCAACTGCCCTTGCCGACATCGCCGTATCCGGCCACGACGGCCACCTTGCCGGCCAGCATGACGTCCGTCGCGCGCATGATGCCGTCCACCAGGGAGTGGCGGCAGCCGTAAAGGTTGTCGAACTTTGACTTGGTGACTGAATCGTTGACATTGAAGGCTGGAAACAGGAGTTGTCCTTTTTGATGCATACGGTAGAGCCGGTGGACGCCGGTGGTGGTTTCCTCAGAAACGCCCAGCATCGCCGGCTGCAGACGATGGAAGCGCCGCGGGTCGCGCTTGATTGAAATCCGGAGCTGCTCCAGCAGGGCGGCCTCGTCGGCGCTGCCGGGGCGGCGCTGCAGCACGGCCGGCGATTCTTCGGCCTGGTACCCCAGGTGGAAAAACAGCGTAACATCGCCGCCATCATCCAGCAGCATGGTGGGACCGCGGCCGCCGCCCCAGTCCAGCGTGCGGTCAATAAAATCCCAGTATTCCTTCAGGCTTTCTCCCTTGTAGGCGAAGACCGGGGTGCCGGCGCGCGCTATGGCTGCAGCGGCATGGTCCTGCGTGGAAAAGACGTTGCATCCGGCCCAGCGCACGCGGGCGCCCAGGGCCTGCATTGTCTCAATCAGCACCGCCGTCTGGATCGTCATGTGAAGGGAGCCTGTGACGCGGGCGCCATGCAAAGGGCGGGATCGCCCGAATTCGCGGCGCAAAGCCATTAATCCCGGCATTTCCTCTTCCGCGCAGGCGATTTCGCGCCGTCCCCACTGCGCCAGACTTATATCCGCCACCACGTACCGCGCTGTATTTTTTTTCATGGCTTCAAACCGCGTCTTTCAATGCATCCGCCTTGTCAGTCTTTTCCCAGGTAAAAACATCCAGGTCGCGTTTGCGCCCGAAATGGCCGTAGGCTGCCGTATGCTTATAGATCGGCCGCAACAGTTTCAAATCGGCGATGATTTCCGCCGGTTTCAAGGGGAACACCTTGCGCACCGCCCGGGCCAGCCGGCCCTCATCCACCTTGGCCGTGCCGAAAGTCTCGACCAGCAGGGATACCGGCTCCGGATAACCGATGGCGTAGGCCACCTGCACTTCGCAACGCCGCGCCAGCCCGGCCGCCACCACGTTCTTGGCGATATGGCGCGCCTGGTAGGCGGCGCTGCGATCCACCTTGGAGGGGTCCTTGCCGGAAAAAGCTCCGCCGCCATGCCGCCCCATCCCGCCGTACGTGTCGGCGATGATCTTACGGCCGGTCAACCCCGTGTCGCCATGCGGGCCGCCCACGACAAATCTTCCGGTAGGATTGATTAAAAACTTGGTTTTGTCCGACAGCAGTCGGGCCGGCAATTCCCGGCGGATGATGCCGTCAATCACCGCTTCCTTGATCTGGCGATGGGTGGCGCTTTCATCGTGCTGGGTGGAAATCACCACGGCGTCAATATGCGCCGGGCGGCCCTTTTCATAGGACACAGTGACCTGCGACTTGCCGTCCGGCCGCAGGAAAGGGATGGTTTGATTGCGGCGGGCGCGCGACAGTGCGCGGGTCAGACGGTGGGCGGCCATGATCGGCAGCGGCATCAACTCCGGGGTTTCATCGCAAGCGTAGCCGAACATCATGCCCTGGTCGCCCGCGCCCTGTTCCTTGAAAAGGCCGGCGCCGGCCGTCACGCCCTGGGAGATGTCCGGCGACTGGCGGTCCAGGGCGACCAGCACGGCGCAGGCATCGGCGTCAAACCCCATCGCCGCATCGGTATAGCCGATGTGCCGCACGGTCTCCCGCACGATATCCGCCACGTTGAAAACGGCCTTGGTGGTAATCTGGCCGGCAACGACCGCCATGCCGGTTGCCACCAGGGTCTCGCACGCCACGCGGCTCAACTTGTCCTGCGCCAGACAGGCGTCCAGCAGGGCGTCGGAAATGGCGTCCGCGACTTTATCCGGATGGCCTTCGGTGATTGATTCGGACGTGAAAACATACGGATCGCGGCTCATGTTAGCTCCTTGCCATTGCACCATATCCTGCGTTATCAAGATCAAGCAAACCCATAAATCATTGCAGCGCAGCGGTTTGTTGTATGCCGTACCCGTCAGAAGCATTAGCTGCCGCCAGCTGTTTGTGCTCCGCAAGCCGTCAAAACAAATCAAACATGCATGAAACGGAAATGAATTTATAGCATGAAAGCACCGGGAAATGCAATAAATGTTTTGTCAAGCAATAGACCAGGGGCGCATCTGCGATTAAGTGCAATCAAGCCGGCACAGGCAACACGCTTGCGTTGCTTCCGCACAGTCTTCTGCCGCGAAGCGGCTTTGGAGTGCGCAGGCTCGACTGCGCTTTTACAGGATTGCGTTTAACCCGCAAAATCCGGCGTAGCCGGACGCACTCCAAAAAGTTGCGCTGCGCCGAATAAACCGAATTGCAGATGCGCCCTTGACCCGGAGCGCGCTGCGGCCTTGTCGCCTACAGGCGGAAAGCAGGAATGCGCCATGCCGTGGGGATGCTATCTTCCCCCTGCCGACGTGCGCCTCACGCGTCGGAACTACTGCGACAGTTCCAGGATTTCCGGGGCCACCTTGCGCGTCAACGCCAGCGACAGGTCATGCACATCCTCGGGCGAATGCGAGACCAGCGCCTGTTCGGCGATCAGCCGGGCTTCGGTAAAACTGACGCTGCAGAGGGCGTCCTTCACCCGCAGGTAGGAGGAAGGGCTGACGCTCAACTCGTCCACGCCCAGCCCCAGCAGCAGGGGCGTCAAAAGCGGATCGCTGGCCATGCCGCCGCAGACGCCGGTCCAGATGCCGAACCGGTGTCCAACGTCAATGGTGTACTTTATCAGCCGCAGGATGGCGGGATGAGTGGGCTCGTAAAGATAGGCCACGCGTTCATTGCCGCGGTCAATCGCCAGGGTGTACTGGATCAAGTCGTTGGTGCCCAGGCTGAAGAACTGGACGTACGGCGCCAGCATGTCGGCGACGATCGCGGCGGATGGCACCTCGATCATGGCGCCGACCTGGATATGGGGGTTGAAGGGATGTCCGCGCTCGAACAATTCCTTCTTGGCCTGGTCCAGGATGACATTCGCCCGCACGATTTCATCTATCGTGCTGATCATCGGGTACATAATGCGCACGTTGCCGCAGACGCTGGCCCGCAGCATCGCCCGCAACTGGGTGCGGAACATGTCCGGCTGGGCCAGGCAGAAGCGGATGGCGCGCCAACCCATGAACGGGTTGGATTCGTCCCAGGTCACATCCAGGTTTTTCAGCACCTTATCTCCGCCCAGGTCGAGGGTGCGGATGATCATGGGCGCGGGAGCGATGCGCTGGGCTACACTGCGGTAGGCTTCGAATTGCTCTTCTTCCGTCGGCACCTCGGAGCGCGACATGTAAAAATATTCCGTGCGGAACAAACCAATGCCTTCCGCTCCGCAATTCATTACGGCATCCACATCCTGCGGCACTTCGATATTGGCGGACAAAGCTATACGGTAGCCGTCGCGGGTCTGCGCGGGCCGGCCTTTGAGTTTCTCCAGGTCGGATTCAATCCCCCGCCGCGCCTCGTCATCACGCCGGGCCTGCGCGCAGCGTTCGGCGGAAGGCCGCACGGCCACCAGGCCCTTGGCGCCGTCAACCAGAATCGGATCGCCGGCGCGGACTTCGCGGCTGAGGGTATGCAGGCCCAGCACCGCGGGAATGCCCAATTTGGCAGCCAGGATCGCGGCATGCGCCGTGGCGCTGCCCAGGTCGAGCGCCAGGGCGATGACGCGGCTCTTGTCAATCGAAACAATTTCCGACGGCGCCAGGTCGTTCGCCACCAGCACGACATCCTTCGATTTTATATCGGCCAGCGAAGACCGGCGTCCGACCAGGTTGTGAAGGATGCGCCGGGTGACATCCTGCACATCGGCCACGCGCTCGCGGACGTATTCATCCTTGACCCTGGCCAGCGCCTGCATGAACCCGCGCGCCACGTCCTGCAGGACTACTTCGACATTGCGGCGCCGGTTCTCAATGCCGGTAATGACGTTTTCGATGAACGGACGATCATCGAGGATCAGCAGGTGCGCGTCGAAAATGCTAGCCACGGCCGGATCGCATTCCTGCTGGAATTCCCGCAACTGGCGGCGCGTGGCAATCAGGGCGGATTCAAACCGGGCGATTTCACGGGGCACTTCAGCGGGCGATATTTCCCGTTCCACCACGCTGTCATCGTGCGCCTGCTTGAGAAAGACGCGGCCGAGGGCCAGCCCCGGCGACACGCCGATGCCCCGGAACACCCGCTCTTCGGCCGGCGGGTCCACGGCGGTTAATTTTTCGGAAGAGTTGGCCATGCCGGTCATTCTTCATAAAATTTCTGTTCAAAGAGCGCCTGGATGGCGTCCAGCGCCTGCTCGGCGTCGCTGCCCTCGGCGATGACCTTGAGCTTGACGCCGAACCCGGCTTCCAGGGTCATCAGTCCCATGATGCTTTTGCCGGAAACCTTGTTGTCGCCCTTGGCCACGGTAATATCGCATTGGAAGCGGGAAGCGGTTTTGACCAGCATGGCCGCCGGCCGGGCATGAATACCGTACTGATTGCGGATTTCGAATTCGCGCACCACCACATTGGACCAGACCGCCGCCGGATTCTTCGCGTTATGACTCCCCATGTGCCGCTCCCTTTGCCATCACGGCCACCAATTTTTCGTCCAGTTCCTTGGCCGCGTCATGTCCCAGGCGTTTTAATTTTTCATTCAGGGCGGCGACTTCGATCACGGTGGCCAATTCACGCCCCGCCGCCGCCGGCACGATCAAATGCGGGATCGGCACACCCAGAATATCGCGGAAGCGCTTGGCCACCCGATCATCGCCTTCTTCAAATTCCTCAAATTTACGCAAAGTGGCCACCAGATCAAGTTGTTTTTGATCGCGCACCGCCGCCACGCCGAACAGGCTGGGAACATGAATAATGCCCAGGCCGCGGATTTCCAGGTGGTAACGGGTCACGCCCGTGGCGGAACCGATAACCGTGCGGTCATCGGTACGCCGCAACATGGTCACATCGTCCGCCACCAGGCTGTGGCCGCGGGACACCAATGCCAGGGCCGCCTCGCTTTTGCCGATGCCCGGCCGCCCTTCCATCAAAACGCCGATGCCCATGATGTCCACCATGGTTCCCTGCATGTTCAGCCGGGGCGCCATCAAGTGCTCCATGACCAGTGTGGCATGGTTGATGAATGAGCCCGTGATCATGGGCGTGCGCAGCACCGGCACGCGAAATTCTTCCGCCATGCGGGCGATTTCGGGCCAGATGCGGCGGTTGCGGCAGATGACCAGGCATGGAATCCGGCTGGCAAAAAGCCGGCGCAGGGCGGCGCGCCGGCGGGTTTCGTCCATGGCCAGCAGAAAATCGTTTTCCGCCAGCCCCAGCACCTGAATGCGCCGATGGGCAAAATGGCGGTAGAATCCGGCCAGGGCCAGGCCTGGACGGTGGATGGCCGGCTCGGGGATCGGCCGGCCGATACCGCCCGCGCCGTGCGCCACTTCCAGCGCCAGGTTGGCGCGGGACGCCTCCAGGAAATCACCGACAGTCACAGCCTTCATGACGCAAAATCCTCATGCGCGGCCGGCGCCGCTCCCGGCCGAATCATTCCGCCGCCGGCGGATTTTCACGATCCACCAGGCGCTCGCGGTGAGCGGGAATTTTGTGGTCCACGACCTTGTCCCGTGCGCGCCGAAGCTGGCGGTCTACTTTTTCCGCCACGGCGTCAATGGACTTGTACATGTCGTCTGTTTCGGCCTTGGCTTCCGCCCGCAAATACTGTTTGCCCTGCACGACAACTTCCGCCCAGTGGCGGAATTTTTCCACGCCCAGAATGACATGCGCATGCTCCACCGACGGGTATTCTTCCAGCACCGGCATCAGCCGCCCCTGCACATATTCCCGGATGGCGTCCGTGACTTCCAAATGGCGGCTGGTGATTTGAATGATCATTCTTATGTCTCCTTCGATTTATTGCGCAACAATCCAAAAACCGCTGCTTCGGGGCTACATGCTGAAACGCGGCCCCAGGTAAAGCTCCCGGCTGAGCTGGTCTTCAATCAGAAAAGCGCTGGAGCCTTCCCGCAAAACCTTGCCCTCGCAAATCAGATATGCGCGATCCACGATCGTCAGCGTTTCGCGCACATTATGGTCGGTGATCAGTATCGCCAGGCCCTTCCGCTTCAATTCCCGGATAATTTCCTGGACATCGTAAACGGCCAGCGGATCCACGCCGCTGAACGGCTCGTCCAGCAGGATGGCTGAGGGATTGGTCACCAGGGCGCGGGTAATTTCCAGCCGGCGCCGCTCGCCGCCGCTGAGGGTATAAGCATATTGGTTGGCCAGGTGGCTGATATCCAGTTCGCGCAACAGCTCCTCGAGGCGCTGCTGCCGTTCCGCACGGGACATCGGCAGCATTTCCAGGATGGCCATTACATTTTCCGCCACCGTCAATTTGCGGAAAATCGAGGGTTCCTGGGAGAGGTACCCCATGCCTAAACGCGCCCGCTGGTGCATTGGCAGGCGGGTGACATCCTGTTGATCAAAAATCACGCGCCCCTGGAAAGGCGCAATAAGGCCGACAATCATGTAGAAGGTCGTGGTTTTGCCGGCGCCGTTGGGCCCCAGCAATCCGACAACCTCGCCCCGCCGGACATTGATGCCGGCGCCGTCCACCACGCGGCGGCCATGGTAAATCTTGACGAGATTTTCCGTCAATATCAGCGGTTGTTCAGCGGTCATTACCCCTCAACCTCTGTCATTCGCGGTCCGTGATGCCGGTCAGCGCCTCGCGCTCGGAATGCAGCACCAGCCGGGCGTTAGGCTCGCACAGTATGCGGCTGGAATCGCGCCAGAAAGTGATGGTTTCGCCCGTCAGCATGTCGCGGCTGCGGCGCACCAGCGGATTAACGGAAAGGACCACCTTGCCCTCTTCCACGTCGTAATCCGCACGCCCGCCGCTGGCCGCCAGTTCTTCCTGTTCGATCTGCACCCGGCCTTCCGCGAACAGCTTCTGCACCTTGTTGTCAGAAGTAAAGACCACAGTCAGACGGTCGGATTTGATCCGCAGTTGGGGATCCACCACCAGCACGTCCCCGTCAAACACCGCCTCGCGCTTTTTCTGGTCGAAATTCAAACTGCGGGAAGTAATAACCGTGCCGGCGCCGTCTCCGGCATCCGCAGTCTCCGCCGCATCCTCCGCCAGAACCGCCGCGGCGGCCAGGCCCAGGCAGAAAGTTAAAATATAATACTTGGATTTCATTCTTGCGTCGTTTTCTTCAAAACCACCCTGGCATTGTTGCTGATGGCAAACGAGCCGTCCGCGGCCCGCCAATAAAATCCTTCCCCGGAAAGCACCGCTTCCGCGCGGGCAATGGTCACCGAAGAAGTGGATGAAGCCACGCGTTGGGCGCGGTCAAACAGGCATTCGGGCGCGTTAATTTCGGTGATGGCCCGGCCTTCCTCGTAAAAAACCATGTGTAAGTTCTTAATGCGTATCAAGTCCACGGACTCCGCGTGCGCCTCATCGCCGGCGACTTCCATTTTCAAACGCCCCTGATCGTCATATTCCGGGTAACGAAAACCCTTCAAAACGGTCAAATTCGCATCCGCCGCGGACAGACTGCCGGCCAATGCAACCGCCAGGGCCGCCGCCGAATGCCAAATTCTGACTGCATGCCCGGCCCGCCCCATTGAAACCCCTTTAAGCGGCGCGCAGAGGCCGCGTTTGAAAATCATTAAATGTGCCTGGTAATAATTGTATCAATCTTCCGCAAATTTTGCCAGCAAGATTTCAGGGCGGACAGGGGCATGACCGTCGCGGCGTCCGACAGCGCGCGCTCCGGAGCGGGATGTGTTTCTATAAAAACGGCGTCGCAGCCCACCGCCACCGCGCCGCGCGCCAGCGGCGCGGCCCAGCGCGCGTCGCCTCCGCTGTGCGTTCCGGCCCGGCCCGGCAATTGTACGCTGTGCGTCGCGTCGAACACCACCGGGTAGCCGAGTCCGCGCATGATCAGCAGACTGCGCATGTCGGCCACCAGGTTATTGTAGCCGAAGGTACTTCCGCGTTCCGTTAGCAGGATTTGCCGGTTGCCGGTGCTTTCCAGTTTGGCGACTACGGCCGCCATGTCCCAGGGCGCCAGGAACTGTCCTTTCTTGATGTTGACCGGAAGACCGGATTCGCCCAGGGCCAGAACCAGATCGGTTTGCCGGCACAAAAAAGCGGGACATTGCAGCACATCCGCGACGCGCGCCGCCAGCGGTACTTCGGTTTCGTTGTGGACATCCGTCAGGACGGGCAAGCCGTACCGTTCCTTGACTTCGCGCAGAATTTCCAGCCCGCGGACCAATCCCGGGCCGCGGAAGGATGTATGCGAGGAACGGTTGGCCTTGTCGTAGGAAGCTTTGAAGATCAAGGGTATTTTTTCCGCCGCCGCCAGTCGCGCCAGGCGCGCCGCCATTTGAAGGCAGTGTTTCCGGCTTTCGATGACGCAGGGCCCGGCGATCAAAGCCAGAGGCTGACCCGCGCCGACCCTGATTTTCCCAATTTTCACAATGCGCATGCAGTGCTCCTGTTCCGTATTACTATCGCGCCAACCCCGCCCGCCTCAATGCCTCCTCCGCTGCGGGAACATCCGCCGGGGTATCTACGCCCAGGCCGGCATAATCGGTCCGGACCACGCCGATACGGCCGCCGATATGCAGCGCCCGCAACTGCTCCAGGCATTCCGCCCGTTCCAGCAGGCTGGGCGGCTCCCGCACCAGCCGCTCCAGGAATTCACGCCGGTAAAGGTAAATGCCGATATGCCTCCAATACAAGGGCCCGTCATGCCGGAACTGGGCATCGCGCTGAAAAGGAATCGGATATCGCGAAAAATACAGCGCCCGTCCGGCGGCATCAAATACCACTTTGCACACCGATGAGTTGGCGATCAAGGCGGCATCGTCCGGCGTCTGCAAAGGCGATGCAGCCGTGGCCATGTCCCAGTCCTCCGCCTGGGCGGTTTCCACCAGGCGGTCAATCAGAGCCGGATCCATCAACGGTTCGTCGCCCTGGATATTCACCACGAGGTCTGCAGAAATCCCCCGCACGGCTTCCTCCGCGCGGTCGGTGCCGGAAGGGTGGCCGGCGGCAGTCATGACTGTACGGGCGCCGCAGGCCGCCGCCGCCTGCCGGATGCGCTCGTCATCCGTTGCGACAACCAGTTCGTCCAGCCGGCGCGCCAGGCTGGAGCGTTCCCAAACCCATTGCACCAGCGGCTTGCCGCACAACCGCGCCAGGCCTTTGCCGGGAAAACGCGTGGAACCCCAGCGCGCCGGTATTACGCCGATTGTTCTCATCTTATATGAGTCCCTCTGACATTGTGTTCCGTGTTCAGCGTTCTGGGACCCTCTTCCCCTTTGCCCCCTGCCCTTTTGCCCCCTGCCCCTTTCCCGTTTGCCGAGGCGTGCCGGCTGCTGATTTTGCCGGTTTGCCGTAGCACATCCATGAAATCCATCAATTCCCTGGCGGAACACCCCGCGGTTCCCAATTTGCCCACCACCACTCCGGCGGCGCAGTTGGCCAATTCCGCCGCGCGAACATGGTCGGCGCCGGCCGCCAAAGCCAGCAGCAGCGCAGCGATCACGGTGTCGCCGGCGCCGCTGACGTCGAAAACCTCGCGCGCCACCGTGGGAATGTGCCGCGCCGGACCATGCCGGTCCAACAGCAGCATTCCCTGGGCGCCCAGCGTAATGACCAGAAACTGCGGCTGCCACTGCCGCATGAGGATATCCGCCACCTGCAACAGCGGCTGGTCCCTCAGCGGATCGTTATCCGGCGGCCGTTCCGGCATGCGGGCCAGGAGAAACGCCTCCTTGCGATTGGGAGTTGCGACCGTCAAACCTTCCAGCCGCAAATCGGGGTTGTCTTTCGGATCCATGGCAACGGGAATTTGACGCCGGCGCGCCGCAGCCAGCAAAGCATTCATTAATTCCTGGCGCACGGCGCCCTTGGAATAGTCCTCCACGATCACGCCGTCTGCTTTTTCCGCCAAGCCGACGGCCAGCCGGCAAAAGCGCCGCATGACCCCGGCATCCAGCCGGGCACCGCCGTCCCAATCAATGCGCGCCACCTGCTGGCGTTCGGCCAGTACGCGCGTTTTGACGGTGGTATGGCAGGAGGCCGCCTGGAGGACGCCGGCGGCGGAGACTCCGCTTTCACGCAGCACCTGGAGCAGCATCCGGCCGGCCGGATCGCGCCCGGCCACACCGCTCAACACCGCCTGTCCGCCCAGGGTTTTCACGTTCCGCGCCACGTTGGCCGCGCCGCCGGGAACATCGCGTTCGTGGTTGACCCTCACTATGGGCACAGGCGCCTCGGGCGAAATGCGGCTGACCGACCCATAAATGTAACGATCAAGCATTAAATCACCCACCACCAGAATGCGGCAACGCTCAAACTGCTTGATCAAACGGCCGGCCCATTTTTCGCTGGTTTGCATCAGTCGTCCTCCCCGTCCCTGTCGGTTTCTTCCGGCGTACGCCAATGATCTTCGCCGGGGCCTTCCACCCGCTGCAGCATCACGCGCACCGTACCCACGGGGATTTTCGCCGTCGCCATGGTGCAGAGGCAGCGTTGGTCGTCGGAAATCCATACCCGCAGCCGGCCGACCTTTAGAAACACGCCTTGAAACTTGGCATCCGGCTCCACCAGCAGGCTGCGGACCGAACCGTATTCGGGTAATTTAATTTTCTCGTATTGGCGCGTCTGCACGATCAGGTCGTACAACTTTTCATTCGCCATCACCCTTTCGGAAAATTTGCTGTCCGGTTGCCAGGCATGGCGGCGCATGTAAAACATGAAACTGATCATGTCGCGGGTATCGGCTTCAATCGCAAAATCTTGCTCGGAATCCTTGCGCAACAGATGTTTCCAATGGGCCTGGAGCGCGGCATGGTCAAAGGTGGTTACCTCGTGCAGGCGGTAACGGCCCTCGCTCAAACGCCTGGTAAACCGCAGCGGCAGGAAGGTTTGCGGGTCCACCACGCTTTCCAGAAAATCGTCCACGGGAAAAATCTTGTCCAGAACCGATACGGTCTGGATGCGAGCGCGGATGGCCAGCAGCCGCCGCCCGTTCTCCTCGATCCACTCGTTCCAGACGCGCGTCTCGCCGACATGCAGGAAGCCCCAATGCACCGAGTACACCAGGGTTTCCCCTACGGGAAAACTGAATTCCGGCAAAGGCGATGGTTGGGCGGCGTCCGGCGGCGGATTGGTTTCAGCCGGGGCGCCGGCCAGGGCGCCGCCGAGCAACGCTAAAACCAACCCCGCGGCCCAAGTCCGCCCCCGCATGATTTCATGGCGCATAAATCTCCGGTGTCATCATTGTTCCAATTCCGCCGCGCGACGGCAGGCGGCCGACAGCGCCGCATTGACCGCCGCCGGAAACCCGCTTTCTTCCAATACCCGCAAAGCCGCGGCCGTAGTGCCGCCGCGGGACGTCACCCGCACGCGCAATTCCCCCGGAGAGACCCCTGTTTCACGCAGCATGCGGCCTGCCCCCTCCATGGTTGCCGCCGTCAGTTCGGCGGCAGCCAGGGAAGGCAACCCCAACTGCTCGCCGGCGCGCGCCATGGCCTCGGCCAGATAAAACACGTATGCCGGCCCGCTGCCGCTGAGCGCAGTCACGGCATTTAAATGCCGCTCCTCCATTTCCCAAACCAGCCCGGCGGCGGCAAACAGGCGGCGCGCCAATTCAGCGTCAGCCGGCAACGCCTGCGCCCCACGGCAAAACACCGTCGCGCCCGCGCCGACCAGAGCCGGCATGTTCGGCATCGCCCGCACCAGCCGCGCGCCGGCGCCCAAACCTTCCGCCAGGCGCCGCAGGGTTACGCCGGCGGCGATACTGACCGTTAGATGGCGCTGTTCCAGAACACCGCGGATTTCGGCCAGCACGCCCGGCAGCGTCTGGGGCTTGACCGCCAGGATCACCACATCCGCCGCACGCGCAGCCGAAGGGTTGTCCGGTGCCGAACCCACGCCGTATGTCTTTTTAAAATGCGCCAGCCGCGCGGCATCCACGTCCGCCATGACAACCTGTTCCGGCCGGCTGACGCCGGCGCGGATCAACCCGCGCACCAGCGCTTCCGCCATGTTGCCGGCGCCGATAAAAGCCAGTTTCCCCTGAATTTGATCGTTTCGCATCAACCGACTGCTCCTTTGACCAGGCATGCAAGTTCAACCGGGCTGCTCTTCCGGCGGGCGTTTCCAGGGAGTTTCGCGGGCGCCGAACAAAATCGTGCCCAACCGTATCCAAGTTGCGCCTTCTTCCACCGCCACCTCGAAATCCTGCGACATGCCCATGGACAATTCTGGCAGTTCGCATCCGGTGGCCTCGCGCGCCGCATCGCGCAATTCCCGCAGCCGGCGGAAATACGGCCGCACTTGCTCCGGTTCCGGCGCCGGCGGCGGAATGCACATCAACCCCGCGATGTCCACGCGCTGAAATTTCCCCGCCGCGCGCAAAACCGGGATCACCATCTCCGGCGGCAATCCGAATTTAGTGGCTTCGCCGGCCACGTTGACTTCCAGGCAAACCGGTATGGTGCGGCCGGTGAAGCCGGCCGCTTCGTCCAGCGCGGCCAGCAATTTCAGAGAATCCACGGAATGAATTCTTTCGAACAAATGCGCGGCCAGGCGGGCCTTGTTGCTCTGCAGATGGCCGATCAGGTGCCAGGCCGCGCGCGTTGGGCAAAGCGGAATCTTGGCCTGCGCCTCCTGCACGCGATTCTCGCCAAAAACCGTCAACCCGCAATCGAAAGCAGCGCGCACAGCCTCCGGACCATGCGTTTTCGACACCGCCACCACCCGCACCGACCCCGGGTCGCGCCCGGAGCGCCGGCAGGCTTGCTCAATCCGGCCGGCTACCGCCGCCCAACGTTCTGCAATTGTATCCATATCCATCTCCAATCCCCGGCGCTACACGCCGCTTCACCCGCCACTTAACGCCAAGGCTTGCAAAAAATTTCAGGTTGAAATAATATCACAAGCATGGAAATAAACCATGAAAAAACACGCCTGGCGCATTAATTTCCGGGATTCCGCCACATTGCAGGACTTCCTGGCGGACCGGCTGCGGCTTTCGCGCAACCAGGCCAAGGGATTGATTGACGAACGCGCGGTCTTTGTCAACGGCCGCCGTGTATGGATGGCGCGCCACCGGCTGCGGCCCGGAGATCTGGTGGAAACCGCGCCGCCCCCCCCGGCTCAGCCACCGCGCACGGCGCCGGACATTCTCTATAACGACCATGGCCTGCTGGCGGTGGACAAGCCCGCCGGCATCCTCAGCAACGGCACGCACAGCCTGGAAGAACTGTTGCGCCAGCAGCTTGCCCGGCCGCGCCTGGCGGCGCTGCACCGCCTGGATCGCGACACCACCGGCTGCCTGTTGTTCACCGACAATCCGGCCCTGCGCGAAAATATCATCGGGCTTTTCGCTGACCACCGGGTGGTCAAGGTTTACCATGCCATCGTGGGCGCGCGCCCAGATTTCCAAACACGGACAGTCACAATCCCCGTGGACGGTCAAACAGCCTGCTCCCAATTCCGCGTGCTGGACGCGGGACCGCAATGCGCCCACCTGCAGATTGCCATCGCCACCGGCCGTACCCACCAGATACGCAGACACCTGGAAGCCCTGCGAATCCCCCTCCTGGGTGAACGGGTGTATGCCGCCGGCCGGCGCCTGAGTTCCCGGGAAATGAGCGTGCCGCGCCAGATGCTGCACGCCCGCCGTCTGGTGTTACCCTTGCCTGGCGCCGGCGCCCCGCTGCAGATTGAAGCGCCCCTGCCGGCGGATTTCCGCGGCATCCTGAAGGCTTTCCATCTGCGCTGAAGCCGCCGGCCCGCGGATTCAGCCCCAGTTTGGCACCAAGGCGGGCTTTGCCTGCGCCCGGGAAACCGCAGTCTGCCGAACGATGATATCCGAATCATGAAGTCAATAGCGTTCGTTGACTTCTATATTCTGCAGTTAATTATCCGTCAATTTGCGGTTGAAAATTGCGTGTTTACGGCATTTTCCAGATTTTGCTTGAGCATCGGAACGTCCCCGGTATCATGTCGGGCAAGTATTCAATCACTTCGGAGGAAAATATGCAGAAACAAGCATTGTACTCTTTAGGCTGCGGCGACCGCTTCGGACGGGAAGGCGAAGCCCAACTGGCGGCCTACGTCCAGGCCCGGCAACAGGGCATCGCCGTATTGCCGGTCTGGAACAAGTCCAACCGGGAACACCATACCGTCCACACCTTGCCCGAATCCGTACGCCGGGAAGCGGATGCGGCCGTAGCCGCGCTCAAATGGCGGGAAGGTTACTACGTTGATGCCGACCATATTTCCCTGGCAAACGTGGATGGATTTATAGCATCGTCCGATTTCTTTACGCTGGATGTCGCCGAGAACATAGGCACGCCGGCCGCCCCCCGGGACCTGGACGATTTCATGGCCGCCATCCAGCCGGAACTCGGCAGTATTGCGCTTCCCGGGTTGGGAACGCAACTCGGCCTGGAAGACCGCGCCGTTCGCGGCATCGCCGAAAAATACCTGGCAGCCGTCCAGGAAGCCGGCCGTATTTACCGCCATATACGCGACCGCAAGACCGGACCGTTTGCCGTGGAAATTTCAATGGATGAAACCGACTCCCCGCAGACTCCGCCGGAACTTTTCTGCATCCTGGCCATGATCGCCCGGGAAAAAATCCCGGCGGACACCCTGGCGCCGAAATTCAGCGGCCGCTTCAACAAGGGCGTGGATTATGCGGGCGATCCTGCGCAGTTTGAACTGGAGTTTGCCCAGGACATAGCGGTGCTGAAATACGCCGTCCAGCGCTTCGGCCTCAAGCCGGGGTTGCGACTCAGCGTGCATTCCGGCAGCGATAAATTCGCCATTTATCCTGCGATCAACCGGGTCATCAAGCAATCCGGCGCCGGCCTGCATGTCAAGACCGCCGGCACAACCTGGCTGGAGGAAATCATCGGATTGGCCGAAGCCGGCGGCAGCGGCCTGCAGGTAGCCAAGCAAATTTACGCTGCCGCTTACGGCCGCTATGACGAATTGGCCGCGCCCTACGCGGCGGTTATTGACATTCACCCGGAAGCGCTGCCGACGGTCGCCGCGGTCAACGCCTGGGACAGCGGCCAATTCGTGCGCGCGCTCCGCCACGACCAGTCCTGCCCGGATTACAATCCCGGATTCCGCCAGCTAGTCCATGTGGCTTACAAGGTTGCCGGCGAACTGGGGGACGTTTTTACCGGCGCCCTGGAGGAACACCGCGCCACGGTCGCGCGCAATGTGACATTGAACCTCTGGGAACGCCATATCCTTCCGATTTTCGGATAATCGGCCCGGCCGCACGCGGTTGGATGATCAAGGTCGAATCCGGCGGCGTCAACCTCCGGATGCAGGCGGCTGGGCGGATGGACACAGTGCCCGCGCCAGGCAGCGGCCGCATTCCGGCCGCCGGGCGCGGCAGACATAGCGGCCGTGAAACACCAGCACGTGGTTCACCAGGTGCCAATCGCGTTTGGGAAACAGACGCAAAAGATCCTGCTCAATCCTGTCAGGATCGTTTTCACGGGTCCAGCCCAGCCGGCGGGAGACCCGGCGCACATGCGTATCCACGGCAATGCCCTCGGCCAGGCCAAAAGCGTTGCTCAAAATAACATTGGCTGTTTTGCGTCCCACGCCCGGCAGTTGCAACAAATCAGTCATCCGGTTCGGCACACGGCCGTGGTGGCGTTCCAGCAGCAGTTCCATGGTTCCCCGTATAAAACGCGCCTTCTGACGGAAAAACCCCAATGGACGCAGGTAACCTTCCAGTTCGCCCGGCGCGCCGTCCAGGTAATCCCCGGGAGCGGGGAACCGCCGGAACAAAGCCGGTGTAACTTCGTTTACCCGGCGGTCGGTGCATTGCGCGGAAAGAATCACCGCGACCAGCAATTCCAGTGGATTAAGGTACCGCAACTCGATCCCAGCGCGGGGATGCTGCCGGCGCAGCCGGCGCCAGACCGCGCGGGCCGCGGAGGAACCGGAGGGCGCGCGAAACTTGGTTGACGGGGGAGACATGGCTCTCGCAAGGATGGAAACCGCCGCCAAACGGCAGCGCGGTCAACGCTGGCGGAACGTTATCCGGCCCTTGGTCAGGTCGTAAGGGGATATTTCCACCGTGACCTTGTCGCCGGTGGAAATTTTGATGAAATTCTTGCGCATTTTACCGGAAATATGCGCCAGAATCTCGGACCCATTGCCCAGGCGCACCCGGTACATGGTGGCCGGCAACACCTTGGCCACCACGCCCTCCACCCTGATAACATCCTCTTTCTCGGACGACATATAACCTCATAACCGCTGCGGCTGCATTGAACGACATGGCATGATTGACAAACTTGCACATTTATACACGCCAAGATGCGCTCTGACAATGTTTTTCCGAAACTTTTATGCGATTTTATTTCCCGGCGCCCGTTCCGCTGGGGAAGTCCTGGGGTTTGCCAACGGTTTTGCGATTGACGGATCCGGCACGTTCGGCTATGTTTGAAAAATAAATTAGGTTCCTGAATCCGTGATGAGGTCAGTATACCGCAGATGCGCGGCGCGAAGGATGATGCTGTATAAATATATCCCGCTGTTGTGGGACAGGCCGCAAATTTATCCCGCAAAGCGGGATCCTTCGCAACAAAGCAGATGCGGGCATAATGGCCTCACCCGCAGGGCGGTCTTTTCCGCCAAACAGCGCCGTGTGTTTTTGGTGATATTTTAAAATGCCACAAATTGTTGTTTGTACGTACATTATCTTGACAACATAAAATCCCGTCACGGATTCAGGAGGTTCCTAATCAGAATTTGTGGACATGGTTCAAAAACGGGGCTTTATAGGTCGCAATTGCGGAAGGCTCACCGTTATTGAACCATGTCAATTTATGGTTAAAATGAAACACATGGCATTGACTGTCGAATTGCCGGAGTTAGCAACAATTGCGGCAGACAGTTATAACAGGCGTGCGTCGCACATATTGATAACGCCGCATCAGAATTTGTGGACCATCGAGCCAAAAATCGTGTGGTGATTACTCGATTGTCGCTGTTTGAACCTCGTAAGTCGTTGATAAAAGGCGTAATCAGTATTTTCAGCTCAATTGAAACCCACAAATTCTGGCGAGGAATTATAAATTAATTCCCAAAATGAATGCCAAAAAAATATTGATCATTGGCGGCAGCGGTTTTGTCAGCGGGACACTGGCCCGGACGGCCCGCGACCAGGGCCATGCGGTATGGGTGCTGACCCGCGGAGAAAAACCCTTGCCCGACGGAGTCATACCCCTGCGCGCTGACCGCAAGCATCCCGCCGCCTTTCAGCAGGCAATCGCCGGCGCGGATGCGTTCTGGGATCTCGCGGTGGACTGCATCTGCTACGATGCCGGAGAGATGCGGCAGGATATAGCCGTCTTGCCGGGCCGCGTGCGGCATCTGGTTTTCATCTCCACAGACTTTGTTTTCGACCCGAGCCGGCGGCGCTTTCCGCAACCTTGCGATAATCCCGCAACATTGACGGATGACACCTACGGCGCAAAAAAACGCCGCTGCGAGATGGAGTTGATCAAAGCCGATACCGGCGGGATGCGTTGGACCATCCTCCGCCCCTGCCACATTTATGGCCCGGGATCGGAACTGGGCTGCCTGCCCGATGCGCTGCGCGTGCCCGGCCTCCCCGGCAAGCTCAAGGCGGGTGAGACGCTTCAACTGGTCGGCGGCGGACATTTTCTGCAACAGCCGATCTTCGCGCCGGACCTGGCCGAATTGGCGCTCAGCATCCCTGAATCCCCCGTGTCCGACCGCAAACTCTATTGCGCGGCGGGGCCTGAAATTGCGGAGTCCGTCGCTTACTACCGGATGATCGCCGACGAACTGGGCGTGGACTTGAGCGTCGAGGAATTGTCGGTGACGCAAGCGCTGACAGCAAAACCGGCGTGGAAATTCTATCTGTGCCATCGCATCTACGATTTGACGCCGCTGCGCAATGACGGCCTGAAAGCTCCCAACACACCGCTGCGAGAAGGACTGCGCCGCCATTTGGATTGGATGGAAACGCGCCGCGGCGTCTGATGCGCATGTCCCTGGGTGAATGGAGCTTTGAGCCGGACGGCCAAACCTGACCCGCGCCATCGCAGCGACAGTAAAATATTCGGCCGCGCCGCTGAACCGCGAATTGACGAACCGCCGAATATTGCAGGAAAGACGAACCATCAGCCGGCGGCCAGGGCTGCCAGATGCCGGCGGGACTCCGCCAGGCAACGGCGGATCGGCGCGGCGGCGGGCAGGATTTCCTCGATACGGTCCAGGCAGCCACGGTCGCGCAGGCGGCGCGCCGCCGCGGGGTAATTGATGTCGTACACCCAGGACGCCTGCATCAGGAAAAAATCCGCCAGGGATCGCACATTGCGGAAGGATATGGTGCGCCGCGCCTGCAAGTCGGCCAGCGCCGCCGCTGTCGGCGGCCCGTCAATATCAACACCGTGCAGAATTTCCGGCTGCGCCCGGAAAACGCCGCTCCGCCATGCGTCGTATAGCACGCGGTAGATGTCCAGTTTGTCGGCATCGCGCACCAGGCGCAGGCATTCCATAGTCCGGGATGAACCCAGTTCCGGCATTTTACGGACATTATGGAAGCGGATGGCCGCCGTGATAATTGCGGCATCGTCCGGCGGCAAGCCGTCCAGCATGCCGGCTTCCACGGCAACGCGCGCGCCGAGGACGCCGTGATCCACCGAACGCTCGTCCTGAAAAGTGCCGTAACGCGCGAATTGCCCGAACCGTCCGATATCGTGAATCAATCCCAGGCTGGCCGCCAGCGCCTGGCCGCCGCCATCCCATCCCAGATCCAGGGACATCAACCGCATATCTTCCGCCACGCGGCGGCTGTGGTCCAGTTTCAACTGCAGCATCGGCGGGAGGCGTCCGTCTGCCGCCGCAAAACCGCGCTGGTAAAGATCAAAACGCTGATTGATTAAATGCCAATCTTCCTGCCGCATCACACCCCCACCCTGCCAATTCTTGTAAACCCGTCCGGCGCCCGGCAGCGCTCAAATTGAAGCGCCCGCCAACCCGGCAAATTCTGCTCGAACTGCCGGCTCATCCAGCGATTCCGCCAGCAGCACCAGTTCCGTGCCGCCGTCGTATTCCCGGAGGGACGCGGTTTGGAGCACGCCGGCCGCAGCCTGCACCGCCAGCGCCGCCGCCCCATCCGCGGCGGGAGGTCCCGCTAAAAGCAAGTATCCCTTCATACGCCACAGCCGGGGCGCCCAATCCTGCAAAAAAGCTTCCGCGGCAGCACGCGGAACCGGACGGTGCGAACGGAGCACCAGGGCCGAGGATGGCAGGCGTCCGGCGGGCGGCACGCGGGCATTTTCCAGGGCGCGGCGCTGCGCTACAGTTTCCGCGGAAAATTCATGAAAAGCAGGCCGCACGTCCACATCGCAATACCGGGCGGTTTCCACCGCCGCCAGCGGGTTAAGTTCCCGCACGCGCCGGCTAATCAGTTCCAGCGTTTCCGCGCCGGCCTGTTCGACATGGTTGATGATGACGGTATCAGCCACGCGCACCTGATGGCGGACACAGCGCACCGTATCCGCCATGCGCGTAAAATTTCTCGCATCCGCCACGCACCAGATATGGCGCAGGCATACCCGGCCCTGCAATTCCGGCGCCGCCAGCATTTGCACAATGGATAGCGGGTCCGCCAGGCCGGTAGCCTCCAGGATGACCGCATCCAACGACTGGTTCCGCAGCAGTTCGGCCAGTCCGCGGCGGAATTCCGCCAGGCGGCAGACGCAAAACACCGAGCCGCCCTGAACTTCGATCATCTCAAATGGCAGTCCGGTTGAGCGCAATTCGCGGGCATCCACCCCGCTTTCAGCAAACTCATTCTGGACGACCAGGACGCGGCGGGCGGGCGCATGGGCGGCGAGAAAACGCCTGATCAGCGTGGTCTTGCCGGAACCTAAAAAACCGGCCACAAGAAAAAACGGGATGGATTGGTTGGTCCGCATAAAAAAAACCGGGCCGCACAAGGCGGCCCGGTTGGAAAAAATCCCGGCGACGTGCTACTCTCCCATGGCCTACACCACAGTACCATCGCCGCTGGGGCCCTTCACATTCGTGTTCGGAATGGGAACGCGTGTTTCCTCCCCGCCATGGTCGCCGGAAAAACTGTTTTCTCGGATCCCGCCGCGTAAAGCGTCCGGGATTATAAAATCAGACAATTGCATAAGGCAACAGGACCAGCCTGTGTCCAGGAGACGATCCCGGAACGGCCAAGTCGCACGGCGGATTAGTACTGGTTAGCTGAATCCGTCACCGGACTTACACACCCAGCCTATCAAGGTCGTAGTCTACAACCCGCCTTTAGTCCCGCTTGCGCGGGAGGGAAATCTAATCTTGGAGGGGGCTTGGCGCTTAGATGCTTTCAGCGCTTATCCTTTCCATACGTGGCTACCCGGCGATGCCCCTGGCGGGACAACCGGCACACCATAGGTATGTCATTCCCGGTCCTCTCGTACTAAGGAATGTTCTCCTCAAATTTCCTGCGCCCACAGTGGATAAGGACCAAACTGTCTCACGACGTTTTGAACCCAGCTCGCGTACCGCTTTAATTGGCGAACAGCCAAACCCTTGGGACCTTCTCCAGCCCCAGGATGCGATGAGCCGACATCGAGGTGCCAAACCGCGCCGTCGCTGTGGACGCTTGGGCGCGATCAGCCTGTTATCCCCAGAGTACCTTTTGTCCGATGAGCAACGGCGATTCCACGTTCCACCGCTGGATCACTAGGTCCCGCTTTCGCGACTGCTCGACCCGTCGGTCTTGCAGTAAAGCCTGCTTATGCCCTTGCACTCGGCGCATGATTGCCAACCATGCTGAGCAGACCTTTGAACTCCTCCGTTACGATTTTGGAGGAAACCGCCCCAGTCAAACTGACCCTCTGACACGGTCCCTGCCCCGGATAGACGGGAACAGGTTAGACATCCGACCACCCAAGGGTGGTATTTCACCGGTGGCTCCCCGCGCCCTGACGAGCACGGTTCACAGCCTCCCACCTATGCTACACATGCATAGCCAAATGCCAATATCAGATTACAGTGAAGGTTCATGGGGTCTTTCCGTCCTGCCGCGGGTATCCGGCATTTTCACCGGAACTACAACTTCGCCGAGATCCACGTTGAGACAGTGCCCAGATCGTTACACGATTCGTGCAGGTCGGAACTTACCCGACAAGGAATTTCGCTACCTTAGGACCGTTATAGTTACGGCCGACATTCACCGGGGCTTCAGTTCAGAGCTTCGCCTTGCGGCTGACCCCTCGCCTTAACCTTTCGGCATTGGTCACGTGTCACACTCTATACATCCTCTTGCGAGTTGGCAGAGTGCTGTGTTTTTGTTAAACAGTCGCCTGGGCCATTTTATTGCACCTTTTCAGAGCTTTCTTGAGGATCACTCCAAAAAGGACCCCTTCTTCCGAAGTTACGGGGCCAATTTGCCGAGTTCCTTAACGAGGTTTATCTCGCGCGCCTTGGTATATTCTACCAGCCTACCTGTGTCGGTTTTAATACGGACACCCGCCAGACTCGCTAGAAGTTATTTCTTGTCAGTGTGGCATCAGTCATGCCGCCTCCCCTTGCGGGTCAGCGTCCTGTCGCCTTTCAGGGTTGCGCCCCGGCGGATTTTCCATCCGGGACCCCCTACGGGCTTCGGCCATCACTTCCATTCGATGACTGACCTAGCCTACTGCGTCACTCCATCGCTCAAACGTCTGACTGGTGGTACAGGAATATTGAACCTGTTTGCCATCACCTACGCCTTTCGGCCTCGGCTAAGGTTCCGACTAACCCTGGGCGGACGAACCTTCCCCAGGAAATCTCAGGCTTACGGCGACCGGAATTCTCATCCGGTTTTTCGTTACTCATGTCCGCATCATCACTTCCATGCGGTCCACACTCGGTTACCCTCGTGCTTCACCCCCCATGGAACGCTCTTCTACCATTCCCGCTTGCGCGGGAATCCGCGGCTTCGGCAGTTGATTTAGTCCCGATCATTTTCGGCGCAAAATCACTCGACTAGTCAGCTGTTACGCACTGTTTAAATGATGGCTGCCTCTAAGCCAACATCCTAGCTGTCACAGCAATTTCACATCCTTAGTCACTTAATCAACTTTTGGGGCCTTAGCCGGCGGTCTGGACTGTTTTCCTCTCGACTATGAAGCTTATCCCCCACAGTCTGACTCCACACGTGACTGAAACGGTATTCGGAGTTTGATTGGCGTCGGTATCCCGGTAAGGACCCTAAACCATTCAGTGCTCTACCTCCGTTTCGAGCATTCGTGCAGGCTAGCCCTAAAGCTATTTCGAAGAGAACCAGCTATCACCGAGTTTGGTAAGTCTTTCGCTCCCACCCACAGCTCATCCAAGACCTTTTCAACGGTCACTAGTTCGGCCCTCCCCTTCCTGTTACAGAAGATTCGGCCTGGCCATGGGTAGCTCACCCGGTTTCGGGTCCACGGCATGCGACTTGACGCGCTATTAACACTCGCTTTCGCTGCGGCTGCTCCCGGTCAGGGGATTAACCTTGCCACACACCGTGACTCGCGGACTCATTATGCAAAAGGCAAACGGCCATCCGGCTTGCGCCGGACTACCATAGTTTGTAAGCACACAATTTCAGGTACTATTTCACTCCCCTAGCAGGGGTTCTTTTCACCTTTCCCTCGCGGTACTAGTTCACTATCGGTCATCAGCTAGTATTTAGCCTTGGGGGGTGGGCCCCCCGGATTCGAGCAAGGTTTCACGTGTCCCGCTCTACTTGGGATACCTATAGGCCCATTGGAAATTTCGCTTACGGGTCTTTCACCCTCTCTGGAAGGCCATTCCAAGCCTTTCTGCTACTTCCTACGGTGCCACGTCTAGGTCCCGCAACCCCCGGATGCAAGCACCCGGGTTTGGGCTATTCCGATTTCGCTCGCCACTACTGACGGAATCACGGTTGTTTTCTACTCCTCAGGGTACTGAGATGTTTCACTTCCCCTGGTGTCGCTCTGAAGCCCTATATATTCAGACTCCAGTGTCCCGGTATAACCCGGAACGGGTTTCCCCATTCGGAAATCTCCGGATCAAAGCGTGCTTGCCGCTCCCCGAAGCTTATCGCAGCTTACCACGTCCTTCGTCGCCTGCTGATGCCAAGGCATCCATTGTGCGCCCTTTGTAACTTGACCGAAAAAATCCGGTCTCGCCTACCTGTTACACAGGCTGTTATTGTACCTACTACCCTATGCAATTGTCAAAGAACAAGCCTTCCCTCCAGGGGGAGGCAGAAAATATTGGCGGCCGTCCAACCTTCAGCACGCTGGTGGGCGTGCCTGGAGTTGAACCAGGGACCTCGTCCTTATCAGGGACGCGCTCTAACCAACTGAGCTACACGCCCTACTGCGCGCCACGGCTTCGCCGCGCGTTTCGCAGGGCCAGCCCGCGTGGTATGTCAGGCGCCGGCTTTAAATGCGTTAACCTCGCCAGACAAGCTGGTGGAGGCAACCGGGTTCGAACCGGCGACCCCGAGCTTGCAAAGCTCGTGCTCTACCAACTGAGCTATGCCCCCAGCACATTCGCCGCCCCGGCCTCAAGCGACCGGTTGATCCCGGCGCCTTGGCGCATCCGCCGACGCCGACCGTCATACAAACGGAATCATGCGTTTCGAACCGGAAATGGTATGACTTGCGCTACTCGTTGTAAAAACGACCATTGCGCCGCCGTAACGGCATTTTGTCCTGTAAACAGGACATTTGACCTCTCCTAACCGGGTTTACTTAATGCAAACCCGGCGCGGATACTCCTTAGAAAGGAGGTGATCCAGCCGCAGGTTCCCCTACGGCTACCTTGTTACGACTTCATCCCAATCACCACCCACACCTTAGACGGCTCCCTCCATTGCTGGTTGGGGCAGCGGCTTCGGGTGCAGACGGCTTTCATGATGTGACGGGCGGTGTGTACAAGGCCCGGGAACGTATTCACGGCGCCGTAGCTGATGCGCCATTACTAGCGAATCCAACTTCATGGAGTCGAATTGCAGACTCCAATCTGAACTGGGGCCGGTTTTAGGGGATTAGCTCCACCTCGCGGTCTTGCGACCCTCTGTACCGACCATTGTAGCACGTGTGCAGCCCAGGGCATAAAGGCCATACTGACTTGACGTCATCCCCACCTTCCTCCCACTTGATATGGGCAGTCTGTCTAGAGTGCTTGCCGATTCATCACCGGCAGTGGCAACTAAACACAAGGGTTGCGTTCGTTGCGGGACTTAACCCAACACCTCACGGCACGAACTGACGACAGCCATGCAGCACCTGTGCAGCACCCTCGAAGGCATCCACTTTTCGGCGGATGTGCAGCTGCATGTCAAGCCCTGGTAAGGTTCTTCGCGTTGCATCGAATTAAGCCACATGCTCCTCCGCTTGTGCGGGCCCCCGTCAATTTCTTTGAGTTTTAACCTTGCGGCCGTACTCCCCAGGCGGTACACTTAACGCGTTAGCTCCGGCACAGAGGGGGTCAAATCCCCCCACACCAAGTGTACACCGTTTACAGCTGGGACTACCAGGGTATCTAATCCTGTTTGCTCCCCCAGCTTTCATGCCTCAGTGTCAGTATCGGGCCAGAGAGTCGCCTTCGCCACCGGTGTTCTTCTTGATATCTACGCATTTCACCGCTACACCAAGAATTCCACTCTCCTCTCCCATACTCTAGCACCGTAGTTTCAAATGCACTTTCAGCGTTGAGCGCTGAGCTTTCACATCTGACATACGGCGCCACCTACGCATCCTTTACGCCCAGTAAATCCGAACAACGCTTGCCACCTCTGTATCACCGCGGCTGCTGGCACAGAGTTAGCCGTGACTTCCTCTTCCGGTACCATCAACCGCAGCGGCTATTCACCGCCGCGGGATTGTTCCCGAATGACAGGAGTTTACAACCCGAAGGCCGTCATCCTCCACGCAGCGTCGCATTGTCACGCTTTCGCGCATTGCAAATGATCCTCGACTGCAGCCTCCCGTAGGAGTCTGGGCAGTGTCTCAGTCCCAGT
>CAYXEK010000029.1:0-38499 GCA_964463985.1 uncultured Verrucomicrobiota bacterium | reverse complement strand
GTATTATCCTGCAGGATGATCTTAGCCTGCATTATTCATGAAAATTACATTTTCACTGTCATCCCATAGATATAATTTATCAGATGGAAACGACGATATTCTTTAAGGAAATTGGAGTTTGGCGTAAATCAACAGATTCAGAAATACTCACACAAAGACACAAAGGCACAAAGATTTATAATAAAAACAGATAAAGAAATACTCAAAATGCACAAAATGATCAGATGTATTGCCAATTGCCGCGCCGACCGGCATCTGCCGGTCTGGCGGATCGGCTGACACCCTGATACGCGAATTAATTCGGGTATCCGGGTGTCCGCCGATCCATGTCCGCATAGCGGACAGCGCGGCATCCCATTCAATTCCATGAAATACATGCACTTTCCTTTGAATGTGCTTGCCCGCCGTAGCTTTAGCGAAGGCGGGCGTGCCCGCCGTAGCTTTAGCGAAGGCGGGTGGCTACCGCACTCCATCCGCTTATCCGGTTCCGTAATAAATAATCCTCATCTTCTTTGTGGCTTTGTGCATTGGCTTGCCCGCCGTAGTCTTGACGAAGGAGGGTGAGAGCATAAAGTGATTTTCTATGGGATGCTGCTGTTACATTTTCATTCATAAGCATTTCAAAGCCAAAGGCTTTGAAATTTCGACGCGCCGGCATAAATCGCCGGCTTGCTCAAGGCTAACCCTGAGCACGAGCGACGTAAGTCGCTCACGTCGAAGCCGTTCGGGTGACCTATGCATGAAGAATTAAAATCTTCATGAATAGGTCAGGTTAGACAAGCGACTGCCACTGGCGCTGGCGCCGCTTTAATAGCGGGCATCATCGCTTTAGATTTTAAACCGGATGCGGAAAGCCGCGCCGGCGGAGTTGTCCGTTTCCACGGCGCCTTGCAGTTGCTGCTGCGCCAGCATCCGCACCAGGCGCAGGCCGAGGGAGGACGCGGTCTGCCAATCCATGCCGTCGGGAAATCCCCGACCGTTGTCCGCAACCGTCAACAGGCATTCCCCGTCATGCCGCTCCGCCCGCACTGTGATTTCCGGCGGCGGCGCGCCGGCCGGCCGCGGGTCTTGTTTCGGGAAAGCGTGCTTGAAGGCATTGGTCACCAGTTCGTTGACAATCAGGCCGCAGGGCACCGCGATATCCATGCTCGCGTTCATGTCCTCCGCCTGTACCCGCAGCCGCGCGCCGGCGCCGCCGGCAAAGGATTCCTGCAGCGATGCCGCCAGGTTTTGCAGGTAATCTTTCAAATTGATGTTGTTCAGGTCGGCGGATTTGTAGAGCATTTCATGCAGGATGGCCATGGCGCGGATGCGGCCCGAGAGTTCCTTCAGCAGGTCGGCGCCGGACGCCCGCCCCGGGGCGTTTTGCTGCAGGTTGATCAGGCTGAGAATAACGGCCAGGTTGTTTTTTACGCGGTGGTGCAACTCGCGGAGGAGCACCTCCTTTTCCTCCAGCAATTCCTCCAGGCGCCGCGCGTTTTCACGCAAAGCGGTTTCATGCTGTTTCTGGGCGGAGATGTCCGAGAAAATCGCGGCGAACCGCCGGGGGCCCACCTGGCAGGCGGTCACCTGGAAATGCCGCTGCGCCGGTTCGAAGAAAATCTCGAAAGACACAGGCTCGCCTGTCAGCGCTACTTTGCCGTACGTGGCGATAAGGTGCGTTTTTTCAATGCCCGGATAAACCTGAGTGGCGCGCTTCCCGAGCGTGTCTTTCAATTTCAGCCCCGTATGCGTTTCAAAAGCCCGGTTACACTTGATGAAAACGTAATCCACGGGACGCCCCTGCTGGTCAAGCACAATTTCATGGATGGCCAGGCCGGAAATGGAATTGTTGAACAACTCCTGGAACTGCCGTTCGCTTTCCCGCAATTCGTTGGCCAGGCGGTACTGGGCGGTGATGTCGCGGAACACCAGCACGGCGCCGACGACTTCGCCGCCGGCGTCCTGAATCGGCGCAGCGCTGTCGGAAATTTGATATTCCTCGCCGTTGCGGTGGATGAGGGTCGTGTTGTTGCCCAGGCGGACGATCTGTCCGTCCTTGAGCGCTTTGGTTGCGGGGCTGGGCAGCGGCTGGCGGGTCTGGGCGTGAATGATTTGGAAGACGGCGTCCAGGGGACGCCCTTCGGCTTCCGCCAGCGGCCAGCCGGTCAGACGCTGGGCCGCCGGATTCATGCGCGCGACCAGGCCTTCGGCGTCGGTGGCAATGACCGCATCCCCGATGGAATCCAGCGTAATCCGCAGGTGTTCTTCGCGATGCTGCAGCGCCATCTCGGCGGCTTGACGCTGCGTCAATTCCACGCGCAGACTGGCAGTCGCTTCCTGAATGCGGCGGCGCAGGGTGCGCGTCCAGGCCAGGATCGCCAGCAGCGCCAGACCCAGCGGAACGAGAATCCACAGCAGCCAGCGGACCGCCATGGCGGCGGCGCTGCGGCTGGTATATGCGCCGAACCAGCGATCGTGCAGTTGACGGTAACGTCCATTGGCGTGCAGAATCCGCAGGCCTTCGTCCAGACGGGCCATCAGGATTTCGCTGCCCTTGCGCCCTGCGATGCAGTAGTCGGTCCGGTAAATCGCCGGTCCGGCGGTTGTCAGACCGGGTATGCCATATTCCCGGATCAGGTACAAAGCCGGCAACATGCCCAGCAAGGCGCAGTCATGCCGGCCGCCCGCCAGCAGCCGCAGCGCGTCAACCGGATCGTTCACCGGCACGATATCCACCGACAAGCGCTGCCCCAGCAGGACATCATGCATGATGTCGCCCTGCTGGACAATCACGGCGCGCCCCTGCAAATCCTCCATGCATCCGACGGGGGAGCCGCGGCGGACGAAGATGGCGTGGGACACGCTGATAAAAGGCGTGGAAAAACAGAATTTACGGCTGCGTTCGGGCGAATAATACATGCCGATCATAACATCGGCTTCGCCGTTTTCCAGCCGTTGGAGCGATACTTTCCATGTGTCCAGGCGAATTTCGGGCTGAAGTCCGGCGACCGCGCAAATCTCGCGGAACAGCTCCACGTTAAACCCGGTTGGTTGTCCGTCCTGATCCAGGAATTCGTAGGGGGGGTAATCATGGTCGCTGGCGGCGCGGATGCGTTCAAGTTCCGGCGGCTGGCCGGCGCCGAGCATCGGCCAAACCAGCAGGGCGAACCAGAGCAAGGTTCGCCGCCCCCGGCCGGCGCGCACGGATATGAATCCGAGATGGCGCATGGCGCAAATCCGTAAAACCTGGTTGGGCCGCCGATTTTTGCACGGCCCCCAGAGATGCCGCATGGATAAAAACCGCCCTGCTGCTTCGAAGCATATTTTCCGCCGCCGCGGATGTCAACGCAAAATTAAGCGCCCGGGCATTTGGGGCACGGCTGCGTCATGCTTGCGGCTCACCCGGAGGGTTCGCCCCACCGGCCGAACACCCGGCATGCAAGGTGGGGCGAACCCTCCGGGTGAGCCGCAGCACAGTTTGGGCAGACCTCATTTCCGAAGCCTGCAACGAATCGCAGATGCGCCCGGCATTTGGGCGGACACGTTGCCGGCCGGCGGAGGGGGAACCCCCGCGGTCAGGCGGCCGGCTGCAGATATCCCCATTCCACCAGGCGCCGGTAAGCGTGTTGCGCCTGTTCGCCTTCGCGGACGTACTGCAGGAATTCCTTGTAACACCGGGCCGCATCGGGGCGGCGGCGCATGTTTTCCAGGGCAAAACCGCGGAAAAACACGTTCAGCGGATTGCCGGGCAGCAGGGAGTTGTAGCGGTTGAAATTTTCCAGGGCGGCGGGGTAACGCCTGCCGGCCAGGCAGGCCAGGCCGGCGATGTGCCAGGCCTGGGCTTCAGACGGATAAACCTGGCGGGCTGACTCCGCCAGGCGCTGCGCCTCGGCCGGGCGGTTCTGCGCCAGCCGGCATTTGGCCAGCAGCAGCAGTGCCGTGTAATCGTCGGGCGCCAGGCGCAGGGCGGACTCCAGTTGCGTCGCGGCCTGGCCGGGTTGGCCGGCGGCCAGGGCCAGGTCGCCGTCCTGCATCAGATCTATGGCTTGCCGCTGCGCCCGGATGGGAGCGGTCATGTCCAGATATCGTTCGCGATGATCCGGAAGGGAACGCATTTGGCGGTACCGGGTTTTTACGGCCTGCGCGGCGGTCCGATAACGTTCATCGCTCATGGGATGCGTGGCGAACATCAGTTCAATCAAGCCGGGCTTGTTTTTGGAAAGTTTCCGCAGAATGTCCATCAGGGCGATGCAGCCTCCGGGATTGTAGCCCGCGCGCGTCATGTATTCCAGGCCCAGGGCGTCCGCCTGGCGCTCGTCATCCCGGCTGTAGCGCGCCAGCCACGCGCCGCCGGCCACCATGCCGACGCCGGCGGCGATGTTGGCGTATTCCTCGTGCTGGGATTGCACGTAGGCGTTGACGCCCGCCATCAGCAGGCCGGTCAGCATGCTGCGGGTGATGTTGCCGGCGGTGTGGCGGGCGCAGACATGGCCGATCTCATGGCCCAGGACGGCCGCGAGTTCCGCCTCGCTGCCCATGGCCAGCAGCATGCCGCGGGTGACTGCCATGGAGCCGGCGGGGAAGGTATAGGCGTTGACGTAAGTGGCGTTTACACCCCGGCAGGCGTAAGGCCGGAGCGGACGGTGGGAATGCGCGGCCAGGTCTTTGCAGATTTTCGCCAGGTAATCGTTGAGGCCGGGCTGCTGGCTGGCGCCGTAATCGGCGGAAAACTGGTGCGGCGCGTTCTGGCGGTCCAGTTCGCTTTCTTCACTTTCGGACACCAGCATCAATTGCTTGCGGCCGGTGACGGGATTGGTGGCGCAGCCCGCGCACCAGGCGGCCGCGGCGCCGGCGGTAATGGCGATGAAATCACGGCGTCCGATATTTCCGTTATTGAACAACATCTTGGCTTTTCCAGGAAATTTTGGTAATTTTCAATAACACAATCACAGAAGAAATGCAAACTGCTTTTCACATTCTGGTCATCGAAGACGATCCCGACGGCCGGCGTTCGGTTGCCGACGCGCTGGAAGCGGCCGGGCACCGGGTGGCCGCCGCCGCCGGCGGCGCCGCCGGCCTGGCGGAATTGGACCGGAACCGGTTTGACCTGGTCCTCTCGGATGTCCGCCTGCCGGACTTGAGCGGGATGGAAGTGCTGGAACGGATCCGCCGGCGGCTGCCGGACCTGCCGGTGTTGTTGATGACGGCGTACGGCACGGTGGCCACCGCGGTCGCCGCCCTGCAGTCCGGCGCTTACGACTACATCCTGAAGCCGCTTGACCTGGCGGATTTGCAGGCCAAGGTCGCGCGGGCGGGCGAGACTGTCCGGCTGCGGGCGGAAGTCGAACGTTTGCAGACGGCCCTGTCGGAGCGGCAGGGCGCGCGCCCGCTGGTGTTCGCTTCCGAAAAAATGCGGGCCGTGCTGGACCGGGTGCGGGCGGTGGCTGCCACCCGCGCCACTGTTTTGATCGTCGGGGAAAGCGGCGTGGGCAAGGAATTGATTGCGCGCGAGCTGCATTTCGGCGGCGCGCGCGCGGGGGCGCCCCTGGTGGCGGTGAATTGCGGAGCGCTGGCGGAATCGCTGCTGGAGTCGGAGTTGTTCGGGCACGAAAAAGGCGCCTTCACCGGCGCGGCCGAGCGGCATCCGGGCGCATTTGAGCGCGCGCAGGGCGGCACGTTGTTCCTGGACGAGATCGGCATTGCGCCGCCGCGGGTGCAGGAACGCCTGCTGCGGGTGCTGGAGGAAAAAGAAATCACCCGCCTGGGCGGCCGGGAGGCCGTGCAGTTGGATGTCCGGATTGTGGCGGCTTCCAACCAGGATTTGCACGCGCTGGCGGCGGAAAGGAAATTCCGGCGGGACCTGCTCTACCGCTTGCAGGTGGTGACGGTCTCCGTCCCGCCGCTGCGCGAGCGTCCGGCGGATGTGCGGCCGCTGGCCGATCATTTCATCGCCATGGCCTGCGCCGAACACGGCCGCCATATCGCGGGGGTGGAACCGGAATATTACGCGCGGCTGGAACAGTATGCCTGGCCGGGCAATGTCCGCGAATTGAAACACGCGGTGGAATCTTCGGTGCTGATGGCGGCGCATCCGCGGCTTGCGGCCGCCGACCTGCAATTGGGATGCGGCGCGCTGCCGGCCGGCGATCCGGCGTCCATCCCCCCCGGCCTGACCATGGCGGAAATCGAGCGCGCGGCGCTGCTCCAGGCGCTGCGCCGCCACCAGGGCCGCCGCGCGGCGGCGGCGGCCGAACTGGGCCTGGCGGTGCGCACCATTCAGCGCAAAATCCGGGATTTCGACCTGCCGTTTTGATTCAGCGCAGGTGCTGCCAGAGAATGCGTACGCCGATGCCGATCAGGATCAGTCCGCCGGCGATTTCAATTTTGTTTTCGCAGCAGCGGCCCGCCCGGTCGCCGATGAACACGCCTGCCAGCGACAAGGCAAAGGTGGCCGCGCCGATCACCAGCGCCGGCGTGATGATTGCCACGTCCAGCAGGGAAAGGCTGAAGCCGACCGAAAACGCGTCCAGGCTGGTTGCCAGCGACAATATCAAAAGCGTGTGCAGGCCCATGGGCGTGTCGGGTCGTTCGACTTTTTCCAGGACAAATGATTCATAAATCATTTTGCCGCCGATGAAGGTAAGCACGCCGAATATCAACCAGTGGTCGAAGGCCGCGACCAGAGATTGTATTTTGCGGCCGCCCAGCCAGCCGAGGATGGGCATCAGCATCTGGGCCGCGCCGAACCAGACGGCTATCCGCATGGCGTAATGCAGGTGCAGGCGCTTGATGGCATAGCCGCTGGCGATGGCGACAGCCAGGGCGTCCATCGAGAGCGCCAGGGCCAGGGCTAACATTTCAGCGATTTTCATGTGTGCCGCTCAATGTATTCCCGCACCGCTCCGGCTTCCGCCGGGCGGACATTGCGGCGCGCCGGCCGCCGGTCCAGGCCGTCCAAGGCCGGGTGGCGCGCCAGGTCGCGCCCGAGGGCCTGGCGGACGGCTTCGCGGAATTTGGCGGGGTGGGCGGTGGCCAGGCAGATCATCGGTTCTTCGGGGTGCAGGAACTGGCGCGCCACGTGCACGCCTGCGGCGGTATGCGGATCAAGCAGGTAGCCGTGCCGGTCATGGCAGGCGCGGATAGCCGCAAGCGTGGCGGCGGTATCCGCCGATCCCGGGCAGAACAGGGGATCAACCACCCCCCCGGGGCCGGCCGGCAACTGCAGCCGGCCGGTTTGCGCGAAAGTTCGCATCAGGGATCGCAATTGTGTGGTATCGCCGGCCAGGCGGCAATACAGGTAGCGTTCGAAATTGCTGGCCACCTGGATGTCCATGGAGGGACTGATCGTTGCCCGCACCGGACCGCGCTCGTAGACGCCGGTCTGGAAAAAACGCGCGAGAATGGCGTTTTCGTTGGTGGCCAGGATCAGGCGGCGGATGGGCAATCCCATGCGCCAGGCCATGTAGCCGGCGAAAATGTCGCCGAAATTTCCCGTGGGCACCGCGAAACGGACCCCGGCGCAGCCGGTTTCATCCATGGCGCGGAAGGCGGCGTAAAAGTAATAGACGATCTGGGCCAGGATGCGCGCCCAGTTGATGGAATTGACTGCGCCCAGGCTGTGGCGGTCGCGGAACGGCAGGTCGCTCAGCAGGGTTTTGACAATCTGCTGGCAGTCGTCGAAGGTGCCCTGCAGTGCCATGGTATGGACATTTTCATCCGGCACGGTGGTCATCTGGAGTTCCTGCGCGGGACTGATCCGGCCGTGCGGATATAGCACGAAAATGCGCAGGCCCGCCCGGCCCTTGACGCCGTGGATGGCGGCGCTGCCGGTATCGCCGCTGGTGGCGGCAAGGATGTTGAGGCGTCCGCCGTTGCGTTCCAGGAGATATTCGAACAAACCGCCGAGGAACTGCAGGGCCAGGTCCTTGAAAGCCAGCGTCGGGCCGTGAAAAAGCTCCAGCAGGCGCAGTTCACCAATTGTCCGCATTGGCGTAATTTCGGGATGCGGGAAGGCGGCACAGGCGTTTTGTACCAGGCGGCGCAGGTCCGCCGGCGGCAGGTCGGCGTAAAGCCGCATGATTTCTTCTGCCAGTTGCTGGTAAGGCAGCGTGCGCCAGGCCGGCAGGCATGCGCTGACATCCGGAATGGTTTGCGGCATGAACAGCCCGCCGTCGCGCGCCAGGCCGGCGAGCACGGCGGTGGAAAAATCGGCGGTATCGCCGCCGCGGGTGCTGGTATAAAGCATGATGTCACTCCCAATGTCTGCGGCCGCGATGCTGGCGCCAGGGCATGCCGTTGACCGCGGTCAGGGCGGGCATCTGGCGCAGAATTTCCTCGAAAGCACGGTCGGTATCCCGCTGCCGGCGGTAGGGCTGATAATCCAGCCAGATTTCTTCGATCGGCGAATATTGCAGCGGGGAAAGATCCTTGATGGCGGTCTGCTGTATTTTCAGGGACTTTAAAGGCATGCCGCGCAGGGCCGCGATGTTTTTAATTTCGGTGCCGCTGATGTCCAGATATTTCAACGGCATGCCGTGCAGGTCGGACAAATCCTGCACCGGGACGCCGGCCAGTTCCAGACGTTCCAGGACCATGCCGGCCAGGGGTCTCAAATCCCGGATTTCCGCGCCCCGCAGGTCCAGCGTGTTCAAAGGCATGCCGGCCAGGGGTTCCAGGGATCGTATGCGGGTATGGGCGGCCCGCAAATCCGCCAGCGATTTGCCGCGCAGAATGCCGACATCGGAGATGTCGGTATGGTTCAGGTTCAACTCCCGCAAAGGCATGTTTTGCAAGGGCTGCAGGTTCCGTATCTTGGTGTGGCTCAAGTCAAGCGCCGTCAGGCGGAGATCAGCCAGGGGCGCGAGATCGTCCGCGTCGGTCTGTGCCAGGCTGAGGCGCGTAAGCGACAGCATGCCTTTCAGGGGCGACAGGTCTTTGACCCGGGTGTAAGCCACGGACAGGGTTTGCAGCGGCAGGTTGCGCAGCGGTTCCAGATCGTCCAGGGGCGCCAGTATGATTGTCTCCGCGCGTTCGGCCGGGCGTTGTCCCCCGCAAATCAATTCCCGCAGCAGCGTGAGCTGCTCGAGCGGGCGCAGGGTCATCAACTTGGGCGAAATGATTTCCAGCCGGCCCGGCTGCCCCTCCGGATCCGGGCGGCAGATGATTTCGTATTTATGCAGGCCGGGATTGTGATTGATCAGGCTGTTTTTCAGCAGTTCCGGCAGGGATTGGCCGGCGGCGTTCGCTTCGTCCGGTTCGGGTGCATCGGCGTCGCCGGCCATGCCGCCGGCGGCGCGGCGTCCGACTTTCCAGAGCGACTCAGCCTGGCGCGCGCATTCGGTGCCGGCGTAACGCGTCCGGAAAACATCCGCGGCCTGGTTGATGAATTGAGCTTCCAGGGCGGACCATTGTCGCTTTTTGACCAGGGCGTCTAATCCGCCTTGCGGAGGGGGAATCTCTTCCAGCTTGATTTGTATGCGCGCCAGCATGCGGGCCAGTTCCGTCCAGGCTTCCTGTTCGCGCTGCCGGCGACGCTGTTGCGCCACCTTGTCCGATAAAACCTGTCCCAGCGGCCCCTGGACATTTTCAAAGGCGCGTTCGGCCGCATCATAATTTTTTTCGCGCATGGACAGCAGGCCGCGCGCGAGATATGTTTCCGGCGCCGTGGAATTTCCGAGGCGTTCCTGCTGTTCCAGGAGGGTCAGGTCGTTCAGGCGCAATTCCTGCGGTTGAATGGCATACCCGCCGCCGACCGGGCTGATTTTTTCCGCCAGGATAGTTGTATCCGTCACTTCGCGGATGGTCAATTTTTCCACGCCCTGTTTCAGGCGGATATCGAGCGTCAAGCCCTTCTGCGGCAAAAAAGTAGCCAGCAGCCTCCGGTCCATATCCGCGGCGGCCTGGCACAGGGACTCCATCTCCCGGAGTTCCTGGCGGTGGCCGGCCAGTACGCTTTCGGAGAAAGCCGCTTGCAGTTTTTCGCGGATGGAGCCGAAATTTTCCGCCAGCACGGCGTCGGCCGTTTCCGCGAGCAAATCCCGCCATTGCCGTTCAGCCGCCTGCTGGCGCGCTTGTTTTTCGGCCAGGTGCGCGGCGGCGCGCGCCTGCCATGCTTCGGCCTGGGCCTGGCGCTGTTTGGCGGTTTCAGCGGCCAGCTCGCCTTTGTAACCGGAGAGCAGCGCGGCGGCCTCTTCGAATTGTTCGCGGGCGGCCAATTGTCCGGCCTGGTCGCGCAGGGACTGCATGACCCGGTTAATGGCCCGGTTTTTGGCCTGGCGCAGTTTTTGCGCTTCCTCCAGCGCCAGCGCCGCATACGGCGTGCCCCGCGCATCGGCGGCGACCTGCTCGAATTTGCCGATGGCCTCGTTGAAGCGGCCGGGATGCTCCGTCAGCCATTGCAGGGTAGTGTCATAAATTTCCCGCGCCAATTGGGTGCGTTGATCATCCGCTCCGGCAGCCGGGCGGGGCGGGGGCGCGGCGGCGTCGGGTTTGGATGGCGCCTGCCGTGCGGCCGGTGTTTCTCCGGTTAAACGGGCACGGTCATCACTTTGCCAGCGGCGCAGGATCAAGCCGGCGAAAACCGCCACGGCCGCCAACAGCAGGACGGCGGCGGTTTTTTCCAGCGCAAAACGCCGGCCATTACGGTGCCCGTTGTTTACGGCGCGCGCGGCCGCGCGGGGGCGGGGATGCGGGAGCGGCGATTCCGCCAGCCAGTAGCCGCGCAGGTAACGCCTTTCCGGCAGGCCGTCGGTGCGCTGGGTGTCCTGCTGGTCCAGCAGGCGGTATATGTCCCGCAGATGCTGTTCCCGCAACTGGCAGCGCCGGATGGTGCTCGGCAGGTACCCGCGGAAATCTCCCGCCGGCAGTTTTTCCGACCGCACCTGGATTATATCCTTGATAACCGCCTGCCAGTCCTCCTGGCGGTCGGCTGGATTCTTGCGCATCATTTTTTCGATCAGGCAGGCGCTGCCGGTGGCGATGGCGGGATGTATTTCCTGGGGATCGGGAATGTTGTCCGTGATCTGGCGGTCCATGATTTCCTGGGGCGGCATCTCGGCAAAGGGCATGCTGCCGGTCAGGCAGTGGTAAATGGTGGCGCCCAGGGAATAAATGTCGGTGCGGCAATCCAGATTCGCGTCGCCGCGGGACTGCTCGGGCGCAATGTAATTCGGCGTGCCGAATACGACCCCGGTCTCGCCGCTGTCGGCCATGGAACGAATGCTGCGGGCCAGGCCCAGGTCGGCGACTTTGATCGAGCCGTCGCTGTCAATGATGATGTTGTCGGGCTTGATGTCGCAGTGGATGATGCGATCGTGTTCCCAGGCGTATTTCAGGGCATCGGCCACGCTCTGGGCGATAAGCAGGGTGTTTTCCTGCGAAATCCTCTGCTTGCGCCGGATCCAGTGGGCCACGCTGTACCCGGAAACAAATTCCATGACAAAATAATAAATCCCGTCATCCGTTTTGCCGAAGTCGTAAACCTGAACGATATTGGGATGCTTGAGGCTGGCGGTGATCCGTGCCTCGCAAATAAACTTTTCAATGTCGCCGGGCTGGCGCGCGAGATTGTGCGGCAGGGTTTTCAAGGCCACGATGCGTTCGAGCGAAATCTGGCGGGCCTTGTAAACAGTGCTCATGCCTCCGCGCGGCAGGGTTTCTAAAATTTCAAACCCTTTGAATTTAGGCGCATCGTCCATGCTTGGCTGAGGCCGGAACGGCGGAAGTGTTTGACAGATCACGGCGTTTTTGTTTCATTGTGTGGGCTGCATTATAACGCCATGGATACCAGGGTCAATTCATTTAAACGCCGGCAGGGCCGTAGCGGACAGGCCATGGTGGAATACGCCATAGTCGCCGGCATGCTGGTGGCGGTATGGTTCATGCTGACTTTGTTTTTGCGCGTGTTCGGCGAATACGGCGCGCGGATTCTGGACATGGTGGCGGCGGATTATCCCTAGCCCGGGCCGGCGCGGCGGGCATAAACCCGGCATGGCGGAAGAGACGCAAGCATGGCTGAAAACATTCAAATTCGCGGCGGCTTCGCCGTGCGGCGCCGGCCAGGCCAAATCAAGTCGTTCCTGGAAATGCCGCGTTTTGCCCAATCCGTCAAGGCGCGTTTGCCGGTGTTGACGGTTACCGGCGCGCATGCCGGCCCCCTGGCCGTTATCATGGCCGGGCAGCACGGCCGGGAATTGAACGGCCTGGCGGCCATTGAGAAGGTTTTCCATGAATTGGATCCCCAGGCGCTCAGGGGTACGGCGGCATTCCTGCCGGTGTTGACTCCCCTGGCGGTCTTGATGCGGCGGCAGGATTTTCCCGCCGAGGAATTCCGCTATCGCCGCATGGGCCTGAACATGTTGACCCCGCGACCGGACGCCGGGCCCGATTTTAATTACAACATGGGCCGTTTGACGGACTGGTGTTTTCCAACGGGCGCGGCTTGTGGGGGGGAGACGTGCGCGAGCATGCGGTGGTGTATCCGCGCATGCGCGTGGGACAGCTGCGCAAGGTGGCGCGGGTGATCCGCAATTAAGGAGCAAATCAGGCATGACATCCAGGCATTCGGCTTACCGGGCGGCAGGCGTGGACATTGAAAACAAAATGCGCGCGCTGCGCGCGGTAAAAAAACTGGTCGGCACCACCCGCACGCCGGGGGTTCTGAGCGAAATCGGCGCCTTTGGCGGCATGTTCGCCGCGCCGGGACGCGGCCAGGTGTTAATGGCCAGCACCGACGGCGTGGGCACCAAGCTCAAGGTTGCCGTGATGGCCGGCCGCCATGATACCGTCGGCCAGGATCTGGTCAATCATTGCGTCAACGATATCCTCGTGCATGGCGCCGCGCCTTTGTTTTTCCTGGATTATTTCGGCGTGGCCGGTTTCGACGGCAAGGTCTTTCAGTCCGTGGTGCGCGGACTTTGCCGCGCCTGCCGCGCGAACAACTGCGCCCTGCTGGGCGGGGAAACCGCGGAAATGCCGGGTCTGTATCCGCCGGGAGAATACGACCTGGTCGGCACCATTGTCGGCGTGGTGGACCGCAAAAAACTCATTACCGGCCGGCATATCCGCCCCGGAGACATCCTCCTGGGCCTGCCTTCCTCCGGCCTGCATACCAACGGGTTTTCCCTCGCGCGGCGCGTGATTTTCGAAACCGCAGGATTGCGCCTGCAGGATCGGTTGCCGGGGACCATCTGCCGGGTGGCGGATGTTTTACTGAGCGTGCATCGCAGTTATTTGAAGCCGGTCCAGGCTCTGCTGCGCCGGGTGCGCGTGCTGGGGATGGCGCATATCACCGGCGGCGGGTTTGTGGATAATGTCCCGCGCATCCTGCCCGATGACATGGACGCCGTGATTGATTGCCGCGCCTGGCGTGTTCCGGCGATTTTCAAGTTCCTGCAGGAACGCGGCGGCGTGGACACCGAGGAAATGTACCGCGTGTTCAATATGGGCATCGGCATGGTGATAGTTATCCGGGCGGCTGATTTGCCGGCAGCCATCCGCGAGCTGGCCGGCCATGGCGCAACGCCCAAGGTTATCGGGCGGATTGAGAAAGGCGCCCGGAAAGCGCGGCTGAAGTTTTGAGCCGCCGTCAGTGGCGCTCTTCGAGATAGATGAATTTGGCGGCGCCTTTTTCCGGCTGGCAGACAATGCGGTCGGGCCGCACTGCCAGAATGCGCTGGGCCAGGTCGCGGGACAATCCCTGGCCGGCGGCCATGTGCAGACTGTAAGCCAGGGTTTCCCCCGGAGCGATGGCAATCACGGCGCCGGGGTCTTCCCAGTACCTGGCGTCCAATTCCTGGGAAACGCCGATTTCCACCAGGTAGTCGCCGTCCCGCCGCAGCACGCAGAAATAAGGCGAAGGCTGAAAACGCTTGCCGATCTTGATGCCGGAAGATTGGAAAACCACAAAATTTTCCGTGCGGTCATTCCCCACCAGCAGCCAGTTGGCCGGAATGAAGGCATAGGCGAAATCGCCGCGTTTTTCCTCCGGCGCCTTGGGGGCGAAGGTATCCATGCCCGGCACCGGCCAGGCGGTCCAACTGTGGGGAACGATCCCGTTGTCTGACAGCGCCGGCCATTTGAAATCGCTGATCCAGCAGCGTTCGGCCGGCGCCCAGATGTAATCCCCGGCCTGGTAAGATCCTTCCGGCGCCAGGCGGGCATGCGCGACGAACATCATGCGCGCCGGATGTTCGCCGGCGTTTTTAATCTCAAAATCAGTTTGCAGGCGGCTGCTGCGTTCCGCGCCGATCACGGTTACGGAAACTTCCAGCCGTGCCGGAGCGCCTGACACCGGGTCGTTGTAGGCAATCTCGGCGCGGGAGGCGAGGGTTGCCTGGCGATCCTTGACGGCGGCGGTGGTTGTCCAGGCGGCGGTGTTCAAATAACCTTTCGACGCCAGGCGGTCGGGAATCCCTCCCACGCATGGCAGGCAAAGTTGAATGCCGTCGCGGCTGCGGAAACTGGCGGCCGGGTCGGGCTTGCGCACCAGGATGTCCTTGCCCGATGGCTTGTATTTGAAGTAAAGCGGAAACATGGCCTGCGCCGGGGCGAAGACGGCTTCGTAAAAACCGTTTTCCATGCAGTAGAGTTTTACCCCGTCTGCTTCCCGCTCGGTGAGTTTGATGCCGGCGGCCGCGCCGTCCGCGGCGCCGATGGCCATGCTGATTCCCATAATCAAAAATCCTTGCAACAGGTTTTTATGCATAACTTTCCCCTTTAATGCCCGGACCGCCCGGGAAAAACATATGGCATTGTAAACATCCGGCGGGATATTTCAACAGCATAATTTCCGGCGCGCTGCGATCGGGCGCATCTGCAACCATGGGCAACATTGAGCGGCCAAACACAGAAACAGCCCGGCTCGCCCGGAGGGTTCGCCCCACCGGCCGAACATCCGTCATGCAAGGCGGGGCTCACCCTCCGGATGAGCCGCAGCACGGTTTGGGCCGACCTCATTTCCGAAGCCTGCGCCGAATCGCAGATGCGCCCCTGCGATACTGCTTTTACGTTTAACCTTGACTGTTTGCCTTAAGATCGAAATCATACACATTGGAGTTGCTTTCAAAAGTCTCGGAAGACGTGGAAGTCGTCCCTCCAACATGGAAAAACAATCCATTTTTGGAGGGTCGGGTTACACCCCGACCTTTTTAATAGGAATTTTGAAATTGGCTCATTGGAGTTGCTTTCAAAAGTCAGATTTTGAAAGCAGTATTCAGCATCCAGAAGTCAGTAGTCAGAAGCGCAATAGATATAAAATATTTACAACCAATCTCTTGTATTTATTCTGAATTCTGGCTCCTGAATTCTGAATTCTTTCAAAACGGTAGTTTTGAAATTGGCTTATTGAAAAATGTGTTGGACATCGAACACTGAACACTTTTGAAAGAGACTCGGCTGTGTGCGGAAATCCCCCGTTTGCCAGTTCGTCCCGTAAAAATGCAAACTGAAAAAAAATTCCTGACCGGACTGGCATCGGTTACCTTCCGGAAATTAACTCCGCGCCAAATCGTTGATCTGGCCGCGGCGGCCGGGCTGGACGCGATCGAGTGGGGCGGGGATGTGCATGTGCCGCACGGGGACCTCGCCGCCGCGCGGGACGCGCGCGCCCTGACCGCGGATGCCGGGCTGGCGGTGGCGTCCTACGGCTCGTACTACCGGGCCGGCAAAAGCGAGGCGGAAGGCCTGGCGTTTCCAGCCGTCCTGGCCACGGCGCAGGCGCTGGACGCGCCTGTGATCCGGGTCTGGGCCGGCGCGCAGGGTTCGGCGGCGGCCGCGCCGGAATACCGCGCGCTGATCGCCCGCGATTTGCGCCGGATTGGCGCCATGGCGCGCGCAGCAGGGTTGATGGCGGCCCTCGAATTTCACGTCAACACCCTGACCGATACCGCCGCTTCGGCCATCCAATTGCTGGACGAGGTTGGCCCGGGGGCGGGGGTGCGGACTTACTGGCAGCCGCCGGTGGGCCGGGCCGCCGCGGACTGCTGCGCTGATTTGCGCCTGCTGGCAGGGCATCTGGCGCATCTGCATGTGCATTATTTCGATCCGGCGGCGCGCCGGCAGCGGCCGCTGGCGGAGGGCGCCGCCGCCTGGCGTCAATACCTGGCGCTCGCCGCGCCGGCGCCGGGGGCGCGGCGCCATGCCCTGCTGGAATTCGTTGCCGGCGGCGCGCCCGAACAGTTCCTGGCTGACGCGCAGACCCTGCGCGGTTTGCCGGCGGCCGGCGGCCAGGCGTAAACTTCCACGGACGCGCCGGCGAGCATCGCAGCCGTGATGGATGCGACCCCGGGCGTAAAATTTACTGGCATCCGCCGGCAGACTTGTTATGTTACCCGCGGAATTGATTTTCCGGCTGCCGGGCGCGCCCCGCGGATCTCGCCCGGACCGGGTTCAGGAGGACAGGAAAATGACAACGTGCAAAAAAACACCGGCGGCTTTCAGAATACGTCCGGCTGGATTCGGCGATGCCGCGGAAATCTACCAGCTCATCAAGGAACATCCGCGCGAATTGCTGGCGCGTTCAATCAGCGACATCGTGCAGAATATTGACCGGTTTCTCGTGGCGGAAGCCGGCGGTAAAGTCGTCGGAACGGCTTCCTGGCAGATTCTGCCCGAACTGGGCCGGGCGGCGGATCCTTCGATCGAGATTAAATCCGTGGCCGTATCCCGGAATTTCCAGCGCCGCGGAGCCGGCGCCGCGCTGGTGCGGGCGGTAATCCGCCGCATCCGGACTTATCATCCGGCGCAGCTGGTGGTGCTTACCTTCACGCCCGAATACTTCCGCCAGTTCGGCTTCCACGCGACTCCCAAGGAAAAGCTCATGCACAAGCTTTACATGGGGTGCGTCAATTGCACCAAGTACGATTCTCCGTTCACCTGTCCGGAAGTCGCCATGACCATCGAATTGCGCTGAAAATCCGGCGCCGGGACGCAGTTCCGCATCCGGCGCCGCGGGCCTTGTCAGCCGCCCAGGCGGCGGAGTTGTTCGCCGGCCGGTTTGGCGGCCGGGTACTTGGCGTAATTGTCCACGACGCGCTTGTACATTTCCTTCGCCTTGGCGACATCGCCCACCATTTCGCAGGCGCGGCCGAGTTGCAGGTAGGCGTCGGAAACGTATTCGGGATAGGCTTCAAAGAGCACGGTGACCTTGGTCAGGTTTTCGGAGGCCACTTTGACGACGGCTTGCCAGGTCTGGTCGCCGGCGCGTTTCAAACGTTCCGCCCGGGCCAGCTGGCAGCGCGCCACGCCCAGGGAGGCGGCCAGGCGCGCTTCGCCGGTTTCTTCGTTGAAGACTTCCGTGAACCGCTTTTCCGCTTCCTCGTAATTCTCGTTGATTTCATAGATGGCGGCCAGCTTGACCCGGCCCTGCTTGCCGCGCTTGAACCAGGGGTAATCCTGCAGTACTTTTTCGAAGTAATTGCGGGCTTCTTCGTAGTTTTTCTCCAGGTACTTGATGTCAGCCAGGCCGAACCAGGCCGGCGCCAGGGCGAGCGGGGCATCGGGGTAATCGGCGATGATCTTGTTGTAAATCTTCTCGGCTTCGGCCAGGCTGCCGGCGTCTTTCAAGGCTTCGGCGTAATCGGTGAGCATTTCCGGCGAAAGCCGCACGTCAGGCTGGAGCGCCATGGATTCCTTGAAGACTTCCAGCGCCTGGGCCTGTTCGCGGTTTTTCATGAGATAGCTGCCGTAACTGAACAGCAGTTGCGCCTGCAATCCGGCGTTATCCTGGTGCCGGGCGCGGCTTTCCTTGAACCATGCGGATGCCTCCTCGGGAGTCATTTGCTTGCTGCGCACCAATTCAAAAATGCTGGCGGCGATCCCGGGGATGGCTTCCAGCGTCTTTTCGGCGGCGGGATATTGCGCCAGCATGTCTTCGAACTTCCGCGCAGCCGCCAGGCGGGTCTCGCGGTATAACCGGCGCTGTTCTTCCGGCAGCACCGCGGGCACGCCCATCTTGTCGGCTTTTTCATTGAGCGTCTGGGCGGCGAACAGCAGGCATTCGGGAGCGCGCTCGGAATTGGGGTTGGTTTCCAGCGATTTGGCGAAGTTGGATACGGCATCGTCAAACGCGCCGTCTTTTTTGGCGATGAAGCCGAGCCAGAAATAGGCGTCGGTGGCGATCGGGCGGTCGGGAAACAGTTGCAGGATTTCGCGCATGACGGCGGCCATCTCTTCAAATTGTTCCTTCTGGAAGTGCATGATGCCGATCTGGAACATGGCAGTGGGAGCTACAGTGTGTTCCGGATGGTCCTTGGCCACCTGGCGCAACATGGCCTGCGCTTCTTCAAACCGGTCGGCGCTGCTGAGGGCCATGCCCAGTTGATACAAGGCGTAGGGTCGGTAGGCGCTGTCCTTGTATTGCTCGATGAAATGCTGGAAATGCTTGATGGCTTCGTCGGTTTTCTTGAGTTGCACCAGCAGGATGCCCTTTTGCAGGGCAACCTCGTCCACGTTGTTGAAATTCTCGGTCTTTTGGGGGAAACGGGCCAGCACGTCGGTCAGCGTGGCCAGCCCTTCCTCGCTTTCGCCCAGGGCCGCCTGGCTCATGCCCTTGTAATACAGCGCCAGGGGCAGGTATTTGCCTTCGGGAAACTTGGCGGCGTACCGGTCCGCGGTGGCCTTGACGTCGGCATGGCGGGCCAGCATGTATTCCACCGTGAATTTCAGGTAGAGGGCGTCCTCGAAAGTTTTGGCCTCGGGATAATCCTCCACGCTGCGGGTCAGATGGGCCAGGGCGGGTTCCAGTTCGTCCCGCGCCAGGAAAAGCTGTCCAATGGCCAGGCTGACGCTTTCCGCCATGGGGTCCAGTCCGAAGGATTGCTGGAATTCGGCGAATTCGCGCGCGGCCTCCTCCGCCTGGCGTTCCTCGATGTAAGTGTTGAGCAGCAGCATGTTGGCCTGTTTTTTCTGAACATCCTCCGTGAAATTCATCAAGTGACGGCAGATGATGCGGACTTCGTCGAAATGCTGCAAACGGTAAAAGGCTTCGCAGATGCGCAGATAGGCGGAAATCATGCGGTCGGGACTTTCATTGACGGCCGCCAACTGGGCGGCCAGCTTGTTCTGCTCGGTTTTGGTTTGCGAGGTGTCTTCCCTCTTGGCCATCTGGGTGGCCAGCTTGGTTTGCAAAGCTTCCAGCGATTTCCTCAGGCTTTGCTGCACATCCGGCTTGGAACGGACTTCGCGGAAATATTGGATGGCTTCCAGGTATAGACCGGCGGAAAACCATGTTTCCGCGAGCGCGAAGGTGCTGTCGTTGGCCATGGCCAGGTTGCTCTGCTGCTTCGCCAGTTGGTTGAACAGTTCGCGCGCCTTGTCGAGAAACGGCTTGGCTTCGTCCCGCTTGCCGGCTTTTATCAGTTCCAGACCCTGCTGGCTGAAGACGCTGGCCAGCAGGTAATACGCGTCAATCGCCGTCGAGGATGTGCGGTGGGCGGTAATCACGGTTTTCAGGTCGGCTTCGGCCTTGTCCATCTGCCCGGCCAGGTAGTAGGCGAAGGCGCGTCCGTAAAGCGATTGGGGAATGTAGGGGCTTGTTGGGTAATCCTTCTGAAACTGGGTGTGCAGTTTCAGGGACTCTTCCAGGTTCTTTTTGCGTTCGGCCGATTCTTCCGGCTGGCTGTCGGCCAGGCGGGCATGGCATTCGGCCATCAGGAAAACGGACTGCTGCTTCATGCCCTCCGTCGGCGCGCGGGCGCCGGACAGGTCCAGAAACAGGGGGATGGCCTTGTCGAACGAGCCTACCAGGTAATAGGCCCACCCCAGCTCAAACTTGATGTACATTATGTTTTCATAAGTCTTGCCTTCGGCCACGATTTTTTCATAAAGGCGGATGGCTTCCGGGTAACGTCCGGCTTTCACTGCGTCTTCGCCGGCGGCGGCCATTTCGTCGAATGTCTGCCCGTGAGCCGCCAGGGCCGCCGCGGCGGCCAGGATGGCTGCGCAAATGCATTTGCCGGTTTGCTGGTGCTGGTGCATGACTGCTCTCCTCGGTTTGGCGTTGGTCGGGGCCGGCCGGCAGCCGGGCGCGCATGGTCGCCGGGTCAGCCTGAACGGCGCTTTTATTAATACATATTTCCGGGCGCAGCGCGAGAATTTTTTTTAGCGCTTTTTTTCTGTTTGACACGGGCCGCCGTCTGGATTAGGTTAAACGCCGGGAATTTTCATTTTCCGGAGAATGCCGAATATGCAATTGATTAACCGGCGCAGATTTTTCCGTTCCGGCAGCGCCGCCGCCCGGGCGGCGGCCGTGTTGTCCGCCGCCGTGGTTGCCGGCGCGCTGGCCGAGGACATCGTCGTAACCCGCCAGCAAACCTACCGGGGCGCGGTAAAATCTGTGACCGCCGACGGCATCCAGTTCGAACTGCCGGGCAAAGGCATGATCACCATCCCCCGCGCGAATGTGACCCAGATGCGGGTGGAAGCGCCGCCGGCAATCACCCGGGGCATTGCCGCTTATGAACACGGCAACATCCGCGACGCCCGGCAGAGCCTGGACCGGATTGTATTCCAGTACCAGGGATTGGATGTGGATTGGGCGGAAAAGGGCTTGATTTACTTTGGCCGGGCTTGCCTCCAGGGCAACGAATTGCCTGCCGCCGCCAAGGCTTTTGAGGCTTTTCTGACGGCATATCCGGAATCCGGCCTGTCGGCGGACGCCCGTTTGGGCATGGCGGAAATCGAGCTGCTGAACAAAAATCACGAAAAGGCCCTGGCGGACTTGCGCGAATTGGCGGCGCCTTTCGACGCGCAATTGAAACCGCCGGCGGAGCAAATCCCTTACGCCGCCGCCGCTTATATTAACATCGGCCGGGCGTTGGAAGCCCAGGAGCAATTGCCGGAAGCGCTGAATGCCTATCTGCGGGTGATTGCCCTGTATCCAGACCCGAAATTGTATCCGGCGGCGCTTTATCACGCCGGGTTGGTTTTCAACGCGCTTGAGCAATTCGAAAAGGCGGAACGCATATTGAATGAATTGAACGACAATTATCCCGACCATGACCTCGCCAAACAGGCGGAACCTGTGCGTCTGGCGGCCGGAGCCAAGGCCCGGGAATTGGCCGCTGCGGAAAAACCGGCCGCGGCGCAGCCGTGATTTACCATTAATAAGCAAGGAGATACTGACATGCAGAAGCGTTATACGCGGCCTTGGATGATGTTCGGATTGCTGGTATTGGCCGGCCTGGCGGCCCCCTGGGCGGCCTGGGCGCAGGAGGTGGCGGACGGTCGGCCGACCACCTTCATGGACTATTTCAAGCAGGGCGGTATAACCATGATTCCGCTCTCGCTCCTGGCGATCTGGGCCCTGGCCGTGCTGATCGAAGTGATGGTGCGCATGCGCAAGAAGGTTTTTTGTCCGGAAAGCGTCCTGCAGCAGGTGCGGGAAGCCCTGTCCGTCGGCGATTATCAGAAGGCATGGAAAGCGGCCGCCGACAGCCCCAGCCCGCTGGGACGCATGCTGGCGGCGGCGCTGGCAAAGCTGCCCAAGGGCCGGGAGGCGGTGGAAGAGACTGCCATTGAAGCCGCCGCCAATATCAGCGCCGATTTCAAGATCAAGCTTTCTTATTTGTCGTTGAATGCCGGCGTGGCGCCGATGATGGGTTTGTTCGGCACGATTTCAGGTATGATCGGCGCGTTTAACGCGATGGCTTTCGGCGGCGCCGTGGGCGATCCCACCAAGCTCGCCGGCGATATCGGCGAAGCTTTGATCACCACCTATGGCGGACTGGTTATCGCCATTCCCTGCATGATGGCGTATTTCATCATGCTGGCGCGCCTGAAAAAAATCATGAACTCCGTACAGGATGCCTTTATAGAAGTGCTGGAATCGGTGGATTTCAACAGCCTGCCGGATGATCTGGTGATCGTGACCGAGGCGCCGACGGGAACGGCTCCGGCTGCGCCGGCGGGCGATAAAGTGCCCTGTCCGAACTGCAAAAAGGAAATCAAGGTCGGCGTGAAAGTTTGCCCCTACTGCAAAACGGAAATGGATTGGGAATAACGGGAGACGGGGAGAAAATCCATGGCTAAAAAAGAAGCCAGATGGTCGGCGGAAGACGATCCGCCCTGCTCCATCGCCATGGGGCCGATGATTGACTGCACCTTCCTGCTGCTGATGTATTTCGTGAGCGTCAGCACGCTGGATGCCGAGCGCATCAGCAAGGAAGTTGTGCTGCCCCGGGCGAAAGCCGGTATCCTGGAAAAGGACGAATCCGGGCGGTTCATCGTGGATATCGAGTGGGACGAAAACCAGCAGCAGGCGGTTTTCAAGGCCGGCCCGCACGCGCTCTGGGACGCGCGCGACCTGGTGCCGTTGATCAAGGCCAGTTCGCTGCAGAACGCCAGCAAGAATTTCCGGGTGGTGATCCGCGCCGACTGGCGCGTGCCGTACGAATTCACCCAGCAGGTCATGGCGGCGGTGGCCCAGGCCAACATCCCCAACATGATGTTTTCCACGCTGGATCGCGAATTGCCGGTGGACATGTAAAGGCGGGGCGGGATTATGCGTTTCAAGGAAGAAAAAGACGAAGAAGCCGAATTGCAGATGGGACCGATGATTGATTGCGTGTTCCTGCTGCTGTTGTATTTCATCTCGGCCGCCCAGGTGAAGATCGAGGAAAAATACCTGGGGCTGATGGTGCCGGGCGGCGTCAGCCAGACCCCGCAGGCCCTGCCGGTGGAATTGACGCTGGCCATCGCGGAGAACAACCAGGTGTTCTGCAACGACATTCCCATGGACAGTCCGGGCGACCGCGAGTTGCCTACCGTGCGCGCCAAACTGGAACAATGCCTGCAGCTCTTCGGCGACAAGCAGCCGGTGGTGATCCACCCGCAGCCCAAGGTGCGCCAGCAACGCATCGTGGACGTGCTGAACGCCTGCGCGGCGACCGGCGTGAAAAATCTTTCTTTCTTTGCCAACCAGTATGAATAGCAGGCGGAACGCAATATGGCGATCGAGATAGAACAGAATATCGAGAAACTGGAGGAAAAAGTCGCCGCCCGCCGGGGGGTCTGGATACTTGTTCTGGCCCTGTTGCGTTCGCGCTATTTCCTGATTTCCCTGATTTTGTACCTGTCGGTGCTGCTGGTATTCGGCGGTTACAAGATCACCACCTACCTGGCCACCCGCGGCGCTTTCGAGGGCGTGGAGCAGCTGCTCGTGCTGCCGCCGCCCACGCCGCCGCCGCCGCGTCCGCCGCCGGAAAAGGTTGAAAACAAGGAGGTCAAGGTCACCGCCACCAAGACGCCTGTCGTGCGGATTACCGTGGACGCTCCTTCCACCTTCGTGCGCACGGAAACCCCGCCCGTGGCCCCCGTCGTCAAGGTGGCGGAAATCAAGCTTGAGACGGACATGAGCCGGAAAATCGAGCAGGCGCGCCTGCAGCGGATGGCCAATGTGCGCGATTTCCAGAAAGTCTGGAACGTGCAGAACCAGGGCCGGTCCACCCGCGCCAAGTTCACGATCTTCCAGGCCAAGTACCGGGGCGGCGACTGGAATTGCAACCCGTCTTCCCTCCCGAACCTGATGCTGCAAATCCGCGCCTGGTCCCGCGACCGCCTGGACGCCAACCTGCACCCGAAAGTGCTGGACGTCGGCACCGATGAACTCTTCGTGCTCCGCCCGCCGTTTGTCTACCTTACCGGCCACAAGGATTTCACGCTGCTGGATTCGGAGGTGAAGAACCTCCGGGATTACCTGACGCTGGGCGGCGCGGTCTGGGCCGACAGTTCGCTCGCCGGCCGGCGGTCGCGCTTTGACGTGGCCTTCCGCCGCGAGATGAAGCGCGTCATGCCCGACCGCGAATTCGAAGTCGTGCCGGGCACTGAGCATGAGCTGTTCGACACTTTTTTCCAGAATATCGGCCTGCCGTCCGGCATGAATTTTTACCAGGAGCCGGTGGAACTGATCAACATCGGCTCCGAGATGGCGGTGCTGTATACGCTCAACGGCTACGGCCATTTGTGGGAATCCCGGCTGAACAGCCAGAACAAGATCGAGTGGGGGTTGGTGAATGTCGGCACCATGGAAGCCCCGAGCTGGAGGCACGTTTACGGGCCGCACCTCTCGTCGCCGCGCGAGGAAACCGGGATCATCTACCGCAACATCAGCGATGAAACCGTCAACAACTCCTTCCGTTTCGGCATCAACGTGGTGGTCCACCTGCTGACCCGCTACCAGAAACACTTCAAACTGCTGCCCAAGGATTTGCCGGCCAATAACCCCCGGCTGCGGCAGGCCGCCGGCTCGGCGGCTGCCGCCCCGGCGCCGGCCGGCGCGCGCTGATGAAAATGACGGTGAACGGCATGATGATCAAAACTGATGGCAATTGGCGGCTGGGAATGGCATTGTTGCTGGCGCTGGGATGGGCCGGCGCCGTCCGCGCGCAGGCCAACCTGTTCCCCGCCGAGGCGCAGGGCGATGCGACCGCGCCTCTGGGGAATTACTGGGACGGGGTGGACGATCAGAATTACCTGCGCGTCCACGTAGCGAATTCGCCCGTGCTGAACGATGTCGGCCGGATGGTCAATACGCCGCAATCGTCCTTCCCCAACGTGGCGGACATCAATGATGACAGCCTGCCTGACCTGCTGGTGGCGGACACCTACGGGTTCCTCTGGATTTACATCAATTCCGGGGAAAAAGGCGCTCCCAAGTTCACGCAGGGCCAGTTCGTGCCGACTTACCTGGGCTGGGGCTCGAAAATTCACGTGGTGGATTGGGACGGCGACCGCGACCTGGACGTGCTGGCGGGAACTTTTTACGGCGATGTCACGGTCCTGGAAAATTTCGGCACCGTCCGCGACCCGCGCTTCACCCGCAACATGGGGGTGCCGCGCTACGTGATGCCGCTCTACGAGGTTGACCGCTCCGGCGACCGCCTGCCGCAGCTTATGCTCGGCAAGGAACCGCTTTTGTTCGGCAATTACATGAGCCCCTGGGCTGCGGATTGGCGGAAGAAAGGCTCCCTGGACCTGCTGCTGGGCGAGGGCACCTACTCGGCCAACAGCGTCCGTATCCTTTACAACACCGGCTCCCGTTCCCGCCCGAATTTCATCCCGGAACAGGTTTTTTTCCTGGCCTTCGGCGAAGGCTTTGAACACCTGACTCCCGCGGTGGTGGACTACAACGGCGACGGCATTGACGACTTGATCGTCGGCACGCGCACCGGCGAAATCCGCAAGTACAAGGGCACCCAGGAGTCGGTGGAAGGGCGCAACATGGTGGCCGCGTTGCGCAGCACGCTCGCGCCGGCGGCGATGGAATTCGACGGGTTCCTGACCGTCGGCGGCAAGAACCTTTTCTCCAAGATGTCCAACGCCTTCCCCTGGGATTGGAATGAGGATGGCTTGTTCGACCTGGTGCTGGGCAATACGGACGGACGCATTTACGTGGCCTTGAACAAGGGCTCAAAAAGCGAACCCGTTTTTCCCGCCGTGGAAGCCGTCAAGGGCGTCAATACCGACAAGGATTTGCTGGCGCCCAAGGGATGGTGGCCGGGGATCGGACGCGAACACCAGATCAGCCGCTGGATTTTCGGCCATTGGGACTGGCTGGGGATGATCTGCAATTCCGCGGTGCTATTGAGCGCCGAAAAATCCGCCGTCCTGCAGCCCGGAGTGCCGGCGGTCACCGCGGAGGATGGCGAACGGTTTATTTATTTCCGTTATGTCAATCAGTACCTCGGATGGACCCGGTCCGAAACGCCGCCGCACAACATCAATGTTCAGGGCGCCCGCTGGTTCGGTTTGAACAGCGCGGCCTTGAAAATGAAGATCGGGCACAAGTACGAGTTTTCCTTCTCCTCCGTCATGCCGTCCAGGCAGGCGGTATGGCTGATGTCGGCCTGGGAGACCTTCCCCGGCTCCGGCACCGTGCCGACCCGCTGGGAGCGGTACGATTTCACCGGCAACATACGGACTTCGCGGAGCTGGCAGAAAAACGTCCTTAAATTCACCTGCCCCGGCGTCGGCAAGACCCCCAAGGATCCCAAGGTGCGCAAGGGCGCTTCCGATGAATTGAATTTCTACCTGATCTTCAAACTGCCTGAAGGCGAATCGCAATTGCTGCTGGATAATTTCAAGCTGGTGGAATTGCCCTGACGCCCGGGCCGCTTACCCCCTCCCGCTTTGGCTTGGCGGCTTGCCCCGCAGTCCGGCGCCCGCCCCGGCATGCACGGCGCCGCCAGGCGACCGGGGAAAACCCCGTCTGCGACTTGAAAACGCGGTTGAATTGCTGGATGCTGCCAAAGCCGCAGGCAAAAGCGATTTCTGTACAGGAATTGCGCGTCTTGGCCAGTTCTTCACAGGCGGCTTCCACTCTCGTTTTTTGAAGATAATTCAAAACCGTATTGCCGGTGGAGGCATGAAATATCCGCGCCAGATGGCGTTCGGAAACATTCAGCCTTTCGGCGATTTCCTTCAAGGGCAACGGCTGGCTGTATTTCTGGCCGATGAGCGTCTGGGCGCGCGCTGCCAGCGGCATCGGGGCAGGATTGCCGCATTTCTGCATTTCCAACCGGGCAAGCTGTTCGGCAAACAGGGAAAGCAGCAGCGCGACATCGCGCTGCCGGGACTTGGCCTGCCACGGACTCTGCATGAAAAGCGGCTGCAGCGGGTTGATCCGCCGGTCCGGCATGCCGAATTGCTGCAATTTAACGCGCGTGCAATTCCACGCCTCGATGTTGGGCGGCCGGTCGAGAATCTGTCCGCTCAGGATAATCGCAACGATTTGACGGTTAACCAGGACGGGCGCCACGAATTCCCGGAGGCCGGCAAAACATTGGTAACAGCACGGGGAGCGCCGCCCAATGGCCCGGGCCAGGCCGGCTTGGTCGGATGCCAGGCACACGGACCGCAACTTGGGAGAGCGCTGCATGGCCGCGCAAAAAGGATTAACCCGGCCGATATGCCCGAAGGAAGTAAATTTACGGCCATCCGCGGACAGCAGGGCGATGTTCAAACCGAACAGCCGCCAGACCAGACTGGCGAACCGGCGCATGGCAGCCAAGCTCGGCAGAGTATCAAAAAATTCTGCTCCGTAATCGTACGGCGCTTGAATATCTGGCATTTGCCGCAACATAAATACATGTGTCGCTTCCAATCATGAACCAATTTCAAAAGTTGTCTCCTGCCACCTTGCGTGGCAGGAACGCAAGGTTATGCAAAAGCACTAAGTTTTTTATTTTAAGAACATACGGCATTTTACATAACCTTGGTCTCCGGCGGGACAAGCCCGCCGGGGGACTTTTGAAATTGGCTCTCCTGAATGCTGAATTCTATCAAAATCAATGCGGCGAATTCTGCGATAAAACATAGGACGGCCGGGCGCCAAAAGCAAGCGTAAATATCCATGTCCGGATATGAGCATTAATTTGTCTTAAAATGTGTGGATGTTTCGGGCAATTATGGTTACAAAGCAAAGAGAAACTACTGGTTTGCCAAGCAGAGGTTAAAATGGAGTGTCATCAGCCATGCCCAAACTTCCCGCGCAACGCAAGACTTCATCTGACCATGCCCGCATCTTCCTCCGCGGCCCGGCGTCCGCCTGGACCGCCACGCCGTTCAGCCGACACCCTTATTATCCTTTTGCGCTGGGCAATGGCAGCGATTGCCTGGTCATAGGATTTACCGGATCCATGAACGCCGGCCGCGGTCATCAGGAAGAACACCAGGGATTGATCGCCGGATGGTATAAATATGCGCACCGGATTTACTATATACCTGAGAAATTGCGGCAGGCCAGCCTGCTGAATGGAAGCCCCGGGATTGAAACCGGAGTGGTAGACCCGGTGTTGCAGGCCGGCTATGCGGTGGCGGTGGCCGGGGAAATTGCCGGTGTGACGGATTACCGGCAGCGGTATGATCCGCGCGTCCCGACGGTGACGACAGAAGTCGCTTATCGCGATGTGCGTCTGGTGGTGACTTCGTATCTGACGGATGAACATCTCTGGGTCGAAACCATCCGCTTGCTGGCGGCGCCGGCCGACAAAACCGTGTCGTTGGACTTGTTTTTAAGCCGGTTTACCCAGTCCCACTTTCAAGGTTTGAAACTGGGGCGTGAATCCATTGTGAGCCTTGCGCCGCACCACCCGGCTGGCGTGCTGCAATTCGAATATCATATGACGCCCAACGATATCCGCGGCGGCGGTTACATGTGGTCGCGCCCCGCGGGAAGTTGCCGCGGGAACAAATTGGTTTTTGACAATATAAAAACCGGCTTTGAAGTCACGCGCTGGATGCTGGCTATGGATGACGCCGAGGCCGCGGCCTGGCAAAACGACGTCGAATCAGCCTTCTGCCGCCTGCGCGCCATGCCGGAGCGGCAAATCCGGAGGACGCATGCGCGGACCTGGTCTGATTTTTCCAACCAATCTTCCATCCGTGTGCCGGATGCGCATGCGCAAGGGCTGTATGATTTCAGTATGTATTGGATGCGCGCCAACCAGTACCCCAAAAACGGTTCTTTAAATCTGGGACCTTTTCCCTGCCATTGGGGCGGCGGGTGCAACGCCGTGCCGGATGCCTGGAGCATGCAAATGGCTCTCCTGACGGCCAACCACATCGCTGAAAGCCGGCGTTTCCTGGAGTTTTATCGGATGCGCATGCCGCGCGCGCGGTTTGTCGCCAAAGCGTTGGGATTGCCCGGCGCCCGTTTCTGCTATTTCGCCTCGGCGGAAGGGCAGGATTACCATGCCGATCCGGAAAAAATACGGACGGAAAAACTTGGCGCCAACGCCATGGTCTGTTACAGCTTATACGACCACTGGCGGGTGTCCGGACGCGATGAAGTTTTGGACGAATCGCTGGGCATGATGCGGGAACTGCTGGATCATATCATTGCCGCGGCGGTGCAGGAAAAATCCGACCGGGCCTATATCGGCACAACCAAACCATCGTGCGAATGTAAATTTGATGTCACGAATGATACGGGAATTTCCATCTGGGTTACCCGCGCGCTGCGCGGCTTTTGCTCCATGGCCGACGCCGCCGGCCGGCCGGTTCCGGATGCGTACCGGCGCATTGCCGAAAAACTGCCCCGCGGATTGCGCGAGAATTACGTAAACGGCTATTTAATGCCCTTCCGCAATGCCGCCTTCCATTGCGGCGCCGTCATGTGTTTCTTTTTCAACCTGCCGGACGGCATTGACCGGAAATCGGTCCTGCGCGACATCCGCGCCGGCAAAACACCGTTTGGGTTTGATGGCGACACTTATATCGGCAATATCCGGCATTGGCCCTGGACGTATTGTTTCCAATCCCTGGTGTACAGCCATTGGGGCTGGGATGAAAAATCATTTGCCTGCCTGCAAAACGTAATGCGCGACTGTTCCGCGCTGGGCGCCATACCGGAAAAAATCCGGATTGACGGTTATCCGGTCAACTATTATTACACATCGCCCCATGCTTATTTCCTCTGGGCCTTTCAAACCGCCCTGTGCCATGACCGGAAAAAGGACTGTTTAGCCCTGTTGCCGGGAATGGATGGGACCTGGCGCGAACTGGAATTCGAGAATCTGCGGATGAACGGCGGGTTGCTGGTGTCTCTGCAGGTCAGCCGCGGACGGGTGCGCCAATTGATCCTGCGGAATGACGGGTCGCGGCCGGTGCACCGGACAATCTTGTTGAATCCGCGCTACACCGGCCGGCTGCCGGAGGAGATTGAATTAAATCCAGGCGAAACGCTCAAACTATGAAAGGGGATGGGATGCATAAATTTCTGATGATTGGTTTGCTGGCCGGAAACATATTGTGTGGGCACATCTTCAGCGCCGGCGCAGATGATAAAATCCTGCCGGAGTTGATGCTTCCGGGATGTGCGGCGCCGCCTGCGCTGGATGGCAGGCTTGACGATGCCTGCTGGGCATTGGCGGCGGCAATCACCAACCTGCACATGGTGGGTCCGGCCGGAGGCATGACCGGGCGGCACAAGATTATGGTCTGCCGCGACGCCGCCTGGCTGTATGCCGGGTTCCGGGTTGATCAGCCGATACTGGACCGGAATCCGCCCGCTTTCCGCCGCCACGACGAGGATGTCCAGCGGGAGGATAATGTCCAGGTTTCGTTCGATCCGGGGACGGACGGCAAATTATATTACCAGTTCCTGGTGAGCCCGATCAACACGCGGGCGGATTTCAGGATGACGCGCGCGCGTGGCCGGGACCGGGAAGGGTGGAACATCCCGTGGCGATCGGCGGCGGTGCAGGATGACGCGGGGTGGAGCGTGGAAATGGCGCTGCCATTGGGGTTGCTGATGAAGGACGGGGATGCGGAGCGGGTCCGATTCAATGCCATCGTGCTGACGTATGTCGTGGAGCGGGATTTGAACACGGCGCAAGTCGGACTGAACCGCGTGAAATACAGTTGGGCGCCGCTGCGTAGACATTTTGCCGAACCGGAAAATTTTGGCATGCTGCACGGCCTTGACGCCGGGCCAATCGAAACGCCCGCGCTGCCTTATATCAACGCGGTGCGGGTCGAACCGTACGGACAGGAGGCGGGCCAGTCGTATTACGCGGTAGCGGCGGACGTGCAAAACCTTGGCCGACAGGCCGGCCGGTTTAAATTTTCGGTTTTGGATCAGCCGGCCGAGGGCGCCGGCCGGACAGCGGCGCAGGAGATGGAAATTCCGCCCGGCGTCGCGCCGTTAACCGTGCGCTTGCGCGTACCGGTGGAGACGTTCAGTTTGCGCGCGGCGGAAGCGGCGCTTGCGGACGCCGCCGGAGAAATATGGCAAACCATCCTGCTGGAAGGCGACGCGATGGAATTGCTGAACGTTTTCGGGTCATACCTGGACCGCAATTATTACACTTCGGAAGAAGCCGCGCTGGCGATGTGCAGCGTGCGGCTGCCCGGGGAGATGATGGCGGGCATGACCATGCGGGCCGTTGACGGGACGGGGCGGGTTCTGGCGCGGACGGCGGAACTGGCGCCGGAACTGTCGTTTCCGATTCCCCTGGCGGATTTGCCGGCCGGCAGCAACTGCGTGCGGCTGGAACTGTGCGGGGCGGACGGCCAGGCGGCGGCGCGGCGGGAAGTCGCAATCGTCAAGCGCGCGCCGCATCCGGACGGGGAATGGAAGGTGGACCAGGACAACCGGGTCCTGCTGCGCAATGGCAAACCGTTTTTCCCGTTTGGATTTGTGCTGGGATCCGCAGAAGACTGGGCTTTCCGGGATGTGGCTGCCATGGGCATGAATTGCGTATATTATCATTTGCGCGGTTCACCAACTAACCTGCAGGGAGCCATTGCCGATGCGCAGACATTCATGGAATCCGCCGCGCGTCATGGGTTGCAGGTGGTTTTCTATCCAGACCGGTATTTTCAGGCGATCCCGCCGGACAACAGTTTGCAGGATATGTTAACCGCGCAACAATTCGAACAATTGAGCAAAATTGTCGGCGGTAGATATTTCCGCAACCTTACCAGTCTGCGTTCAGCGCTGGTTACGGATGCCGTATTGAAATCATTGCCGGCGCGTGTCAAAGGGCAGGTGTTTTTCTCGGTTTACAAGCAACAAACGCCCGCCCTGCAAGCCATGATCAATGCCGTTAAATCAATGCGGAACCTGATGGGGTATTGCCTGTTTGACGAGCCGAATATTCCGGGCGTTGACCAGGATGTTGCTGGGCGGCATTATTATAACCTGGTGCACGAGCTGGATGGGCATCACCCGGTGTTTGTGGTTTACAATACCTTGTGGGATACGGGCGATTACCGGCGGCGCACAACGGATTGGTGCGATGCGCTGGTGCAGGATCCGTACTGGGTTCCCGCCGCGGGCCGCTATCGGCCCTCGCTCGCGTGCGTAACGCATGTGGCCAAAATGGTGGCCCGGACGAAACGTCTGGCCGACAGCGCCCACCGCGTGACGGTGACGATGCCGCAGTCGGAATACTGGAGCGGCAGCCGCAAACGCGCCCTGACCCCGGCGGAGCAGCGTTGCCAGACATATCTGGCGCTGATTCATGGCTCAAAAGGCATCATATATTTCACTTACCGGATTAATTCGCAGTTGATCGCCGATACAATCAGGACCCTCGCGGAAGAAATGAAAATATTGGGGCCGGTATGCCTGACGCCGGAACTGGCGCAGCGGGCGGTTTACGCGCCCGGGGAACTGAATCCTCCGGCCGGGAAATTCACCGATATCCAGGTGTCGCTGCGCCGCAATCCCGCCGGCGGCTTTGTGCTGCTTTGCGCGAATACGATGGACTGCCCGGTGGATGTAAAGTTTACCATATCGGCGCTCGGCGCCGCCGGTACGGTCAAACGATTGTTTGGAGCGGAGACATATACGGTTGGCGATCAATCGTTCAGCGATCGGTTCGAACCATACGCCACCAGGGCGTATCTGATCGGGGAAACGGAAAACGGAAAACTCGCAACTGGAAATTCGGGAAACCGGCAGACTGAAAACGGAGCGGCGCCGGTGGAAATCCGGGTGGAAATGACAGCGCATCCGGAACAGGCGCTGGGCGAGCCGGCGGCCGACGCGGAACTGGACCGCGCGGGCAAAAAGAACCAACTGCCGAACTCCAGTTTCGAGCAGGCGTTCATTCCCGGCTGGCCGGATTATTACTGGCCCGCAGGCACACGCCTCATGCCGTGCGAGCGGATCGGGGCGGAGCAATCCGTCTGGGGTGTGGACACCAACCGGCCATATCACGGGAAATATTGCCTGCGGCTGGGCGACGGCGGGCCCGGCCGGTATCCGCAGACTTATAATCAATTCAATCTGGATCCGGCATTGACGCGTCAAGCCGCCCGTTTTGTCCTTTCAAGCTGGATGCGGGCCAATCGGGATGGCGTCCAAATCGCCAACGCCATTCCGGCGGCATTGGCCGGGGAGACCTTCAAGCTGACCACGCAGTGGCAACGCTATGACATGCCGGTGCTGATTCCGGCCGGCGCCAGTTTGTTGATTATCCGCTGGTATCAGCCGGGGTTAAATGCCGACGGCGATACGGTGTGGATAGACGCCGCACAGTTGGAAGCCGGCGATCAGGCGACGGAGTACGAACCATGAATGCTGAGAAAAGACCCGGAAATTTGGTGAAAAGCAAGACGGCAGACTTTTTTGGCCGCCGCCCCAGGGATGGGCGCATCGAGGAATGGGCCGCCACGCCGTTTTCAGCGCGTCCTTATTATCCGTTCGCGCTGGGCAACGGCAGCGAATGCATTACGATAGATTATACCGGCTCCATGTTGAGCGGGTACATTGGCGGGCATGCGCACAAGGAGCAGCACCAGGGATTGATTCCCGGTTGGTATAAGAACGCCCATCGGGTGTATCAAATCCCGGCGCGCATCGCCCGGCAAGCATTGTACCCGACGCGCACCGGCTGCGCGCAGCCGTGTGTTCAGGCGGGGTATGTCGTTATGGTGAACGGCGAAAACACCGAGCCGTCGGATTTCGCCCAGTCGTTCGACGCGCGCCGGGGGGTGCTGACCACCGATCTGATCCTGCATGGCGGGCATTGGCGGTTGACCGCTTATCTGACCGATAGCCATGTGTGGGCGGAACACATGGAAGCGCTGGATGTGCCGCGCGGGCAGCGGGTGGATTTGTATTGGTTCATTGCGCCCTTCACCTATTCCAAACTGGCGGGACTGGAGCTTTCCCGGCAGTCCGTTTTGAATACCCAGCCGGGGCGCGACGGGTCCCTCTGGTTTGACTATAAAATCGCGCCCAACGAGTTCCGGGGCCGGGGCGTGATGTGGGCCGCGCCGCGCGGCAAGCTTGACGGCAACCAGATTGTGTATACCGGCGTTAAATCCGGCTTCGCGGCGACGCGTTACCTGCTGGCGGTGGACGAGAAGGAATCAGCGGCACAAGGCGGCGGGGCGAGTGCGGTTTATAAACGTTTGCGGCGCCAGTCGGAGCGGGGCATTCGCAGCGCGCACGCAGCGCGGTGGCTGGCATACGCCGGGCGCTCGCGGGTGGCTGTGCCGGATGGCGCCTCGCGGAAATTGTATGATTTAAGCATGTATTGGATGCGGGCCAATCAATACCCCGAGACGGGATCGTTGAATCTGGGGCCGTTCCCCTGCCATTGGTTCGGCGGGGCGAACACGGTATGGGATGCCGGGGTCATGCAGCGGCCCCTGTTGCAGGCCAACCACCTGGCAGAAAGCCGCAAGTTGCTGGAATTTTACAAGCTGCGGATGCCGCGGGCGCGAGCGGTGGCTAAAGCGCTGGGACTGCCCGGCGCGCGGTTCTGCTTTTTTTGTTCGGCGACGGGGCAGGATAACCATACCGATCCGGAAAAAATCAGGATGGAAAAAATTGCCGCCAACGCTTCAGCCTGCCGGAGTTTTTACGAGCACTGGCGGATTGGCGGGCGGGACGATTCACTCCAAGCGGATCTCGGCATTATGCGGGAGTTGCTGGAGCATGTCCTGGCGCTGGCGGTATTGGAGCAAAAGGATCGGGCCTACATAGTCAATGCCGCGGGCGCGTCCGAAGGCCGTTGCCCGGTTTCCAACGATTCCCTGGTGGCTTCCTTCGTGGAACGCGCCCTGCGCGGGTGCGCCGCGATGGCGGCGGCGGCGGGACAGCCCCTGCCGCGTTACCTGGAGGTGGCGGAGAAATTGGCGCGGGGCTTGCGGGAAAATGTCCGGCAGGGCGTGTTGATGGCGGATAGAAACTCCGCGCAGGGGGGCTCCGGGGCGCTGTTCTTCGTCAGCAATTTGCCGGAATCTTTACGCGCGGATTATGCCCTCAAGACTTTGCGCCATTGGCGGCAAACCAATGGTACCCCTTGGGGATTCGACAAGCCGCAGAAAAATTACCGCGATTGGCCGTGGTGCCATTGCTGGCTGTCAACGGTATCCAGCCACCTGGGGTGGGACAGCCAGGCGTTTGAAAAATTGCAGTTTGCCATGAAGGATTGCAGTTCGCTGGGCGCCATGCCGGAGAAAATCCGGTTGGATGGATATGCCATCAATTACTGGTACACCTCGTCCCATGCCGCTTATCTGGAGGCCATGCAGACCGCCCTCTGCCATGACCGGGTGGACGATACGCTGGGCTTGTTGTGGGGCATGGATGGCACCTGGCGCGAGCTGGAATTCGAGAATCTGCGGATGAATGGCGGGTTGCTGGTGTCTCTGCAGGTCAGCCGCGGACGGGTGCGCCAATTGATCCTGCGGAATGACGGGTCGCGGCCGGTGCACCGGACAATCTTGTTGAATCCGCGCTACACCGGCCGGCTGCCGGAGGAGATTGAATTAAATCCAGGCGAAACGCTCAAACTATGAAAGGGGATGGGATGCATAAATTTCTGATGATTGGTTTGCTGGCCGGCAACCTCTGGTGCGGGCAAATCTGCGTAGCGGGGCCGGCGGCGCCGGCTCTGCCGGAGCTGACGGCGCCGGCCTGCGCGGCGGCGCCTGCGCTGGATGGCAGGCTGGACGATGCCTGCTGGGAGACGGCGGCTGTCATCACCAACCTGCACGTGGTGGGGGAAGCCGGCGTTATGACCGGGCGGCACCGGGTCATGGTCTGCCGCGACACTGCCTGGCTGTATGCCGGGTTCCGGGTGGAGCAGCCGGTGCTGGACCGGAATCCGCCCACTTTCCGGCATCACGATGCGGATATCCAGTTGGAGGATAATGTCCAGGTGTCGTTCGATCCTGGGACGGGCGGTCAATTTTATTACCAGTTTCTAGTGAGTTCGGCCAATGTGCGTGCCGACTGGCGCATGGCGCGTGGGAAGCGGGACCGGGAAGGGTGGAACATCCCCTGGCGTTCGGCGTCGGCGCAGGATGATGCGGGGTGGAGCGTGGAGATGGCGTTGCCGCTGGGTTTGTTGATGCAGGGTGGGGATGCGGATAAGCTTCGGTTTAACGCCGTGGTGCATACATGGATTGTGGAGCGGGACGCCTGCGCGGCGCAGGTGGGCCTTACCCAGATTCCCGGCAGTTGGGCGCCGGTGACGCGCCAGTTCAATGAGCCGGAGCATTTCGGACATTTGCGCCTGGCGTCCGGCAGTGCGCCGGAAATGCCGTTTCTGCCGTTCCTGGCCGCGGCCCGGGTTGAGCCATACCGGATGGAAGACGGGCAATATTATTACGATGTGCGGGTGGAAATCAGCGATGTCGGGAAAAAGGGCGGATCAATCAAACTGGTGGTCGAGGATCAGCCGGCGCTTGGGCAGGTTCGAACGATTGAGCGGGATGTTGACTTGGCCGGGGATGGCCGGATGGCAACCATGGTCATGCCGATGCCGGCGGAGCGGTTGTGCGGGCGGGAGACGTCGGTCCGCCTGGTGGATGCGGCCGGCGAGGTGCGGCAGACGGCGCGGCCGGGGAATCTGGATGTCTTGGATGTTTTTTCAGCCTATCTGGACCGTAATTATTACACGGCGGAAGCTATAGCCGGCGCGGTCTGCCGGATCGGCGTGCCGGCGGACGGGTTGCCGGAATTGACGCTGCGGGCCCGGGCGGCGGACGGGCGGGAGTTGGCCCGGACCGGCGGTCTCCAACCGGCGATGACGTTTGACATACCTTTGAAGGATCTGACGGCGGGGGAGCATGCGATCACGCTGGAATTGTGCCGGGGGAATGAAGTGGCGACCCGGCATGAGGTGGTTTTGATCAAGCGCGCGGCGCATCCGGCCGGCGAATGGAAGGTGGATCAGGTCAACCGGATCCTGCTGAGGAACGGGGAACCGTTTTTCCCGTTTGGATTTGTCATGGCCGGCATATCGGCTCAGGATGAATGGGCCTTCCGGGATGTGGCGGAGATGGGCATGAACAGCATTTACCATTGGAAGGGTGCGGCGGTCACCAACGTAGAAGAGGCCGCCGCCGATGCGCGCGCTTATGTTGACGCGGCCGGCCGGCATGGACTGCAGGTGGTGTTCTGTCCGGATAAATACACCATACCCACCGCGGTTGGCGCTGATATTCAGGACTTACTGACGGCGGAGCAACTGGCGGAATTGAATGAGTTTGTCCAGTCGCCCCGTGGCCGGAACCTGACGAGACTGCGCGCATTCATGGTGCAAAACGCGCTGATGAAAGTGCTGCCGGTGCAGACCAAGGGCCGGATATTTTTTGCAATGTACGAGCGGCAGGCGCCGGTGCTGCGGGCCGTGGCCGATGCCGTGAAAAACAATGGCAATTTGCTTGGGTATAATATTTTCGATGAACCGAACGTGCCCAGCCTGAACCAAGACGTGACCGGGGGCGCATATTACAAAATGCTGCATGAGCATGACGGCTATCACCCGGTATTTGTGGTTTACAATACCTTGTGGGATTCGCCCGCGTTCATGAAGCGCATCACGGATTGGTGCGATGTCCTGGTGCAGGACCCTTACTGGGTGCCTGCCGGCCGCCCGAATCGGCCGAGGCAATCGGTGGTGACGCATGTGGCGACCATGGTGGCGCGGACCAAGCGGCTGGCCGACAGTGGGCGGCGAGTGCCCATGACCGTGCCGCAGGCGGAAATATGGAGCGGCTGCCGCAAGCGTTCGGTATCGTCCGCCGAGCAGCGTTGTCAGACCTACCTGGCTCTGATTCACGGGTCAAAGGGCATAATTTATTTCTTTTATCCGTTGTTTTCGGATGCGATGGCCGATATGCTGCGGCAACTGGGCGCGGAAATGCAGGTCTTGGGGCCGATATGCCTGACGCCGATCCCGGCGCACACGGTGAGCTATACGCCCGGGGAACTGGATCCGCTGGCGGGGAAATTCACCGATCTGCAGGTATCGCTGCGCCGTAATCCGGCGGGCGGTTATGTGCTGTTATGCGCGAATACGGCGGATTATCCGGTGGATGCCAAGTTCATCATCCCGGCGCTCGGCGCAACCGGGACGGTTCAGCGCTTGTTCGTCAAAGCGGCTTACCAGGTTAAAGATCATTCGTTCAGCGATAGAATAGAACGGTTGGGAACACGGGCATATGTGGTTGAGGCGCCGGCGGGCTTGAACCCGGAAACAGTGGAAGCGCCGGTGGAAATCCGGGTGGAAATGACCCCGCATCCGGAACAGGCGCTGGGCGAGCCGCCCGCCGATCTGGAATTGGATCGCACGGGCAAGAAGAACAAACTGCCCAATTCAAGTTTCGAGCAGGCAACGCTCCCCGGCTGGCCGGATTATTACCGCACCGTCGGCAGTCCAATCCTGCCGGACGAGCGGATCGGCGCGGACGGTGGAATATGGGGCGTGGACACCAACCGGCCATATCACGGAAAGAATTGCCTGCGGATGGATGCCGGCGCGGGCAAGCACCGGCAGACTTACATCGAATACCAGATTGATCCGACGCTTACCCCGACGGCAACCGATTTTGTGCTATCGGCCTGGATGAGGGCCAACCGGGACGGGGTGCGGGCCTCCATGTATGTCAGCGGGATAGGAATTTCTACCAATGTGGCGCTCACGACGGAATGGCAAAGATATGCCCTGCCGGTCCGATTGCCAGCGCAAACATCATACCTGGTGCTGCGCTGGTATTATTCCAATGAGCATGCGAATGACATGATCTGGATGGATGCCGCGCAATTGGAAG
>CAYXEK010000028.1:0-38774 GCA_964463985.1 uncultured Verrucomicrobiota bacterium | reverse complement strand
GTTATTGGTCCTCGGCCAGGTTCCGGATGGCTTCCTGGAGCACGGCCGCCGAGGCCCGCAGGGCGGCCAGTTCGCTTTCTGCCAGCGGGCCTTCAATCACTTTCTTGACGCCATCAGCCGCCACGATGCAGGGTATCCCCAGGCAAACTCCGCGGATGCCGTATTCTCCGTTCAACATGGCCGACACTGAGAGCACGCTGTGCTGATCCCGGAGCACGGCGCCGGCAATCCGCACAAGGGCCAGGCCCACGGCATAATACGTGGCCCCTTTATACCCGATGATGTGGTAAGCCGAATCGCGGACTTCCTGCTCGATTTTTTTGCGTTCGGCAACCCAATCCCCGCACCGGCCGCAGACCGGACAATAGGCATCCATCGGCATGCCGGCGATATTGGTCAACGACCAGGCGACGCTTTCGCTGTCGCCATGCTCCCCCAGCACATATCCGTGCACATTGTGCGAGTCCACGCCGCAGTGGCGGCTTAAAATGTGGCGCAGCCGGGCGCTGTCCAGGACCGTGCCGGAGCCGATAATTCGCCCGGATTCCCCGCCGCCGGCATGGATAGCCACGTAGGTCATGACGTCCACGGGATTGGTCACCACCAGCAGGATGGCGCAGGAGTTTTGCGCCTGGATTTCCCGCACGATGCCGCGGATGACGGCCGCATTCTTGCGCAGGAGCTGCAGCCGTGTTTCGCCCGGCCGCTGGGCTGCGCCGGCGGTAATGACGATCAATTGCGCATCCGCATAGTCGCCGGCGGCGCCCAGCCGGATGGACACGGTCGGGAAAAACGGCTGGCCATGCACCAGGTCCAGCGCCTGCCCGCGGGCCAGGCCGGCATTCAGGTCGAGCAGCACAATTTCATCAGCCAACCCGCTCTGGGCCAGGGCATAGCAGAAGGTGGAACCGACGGCTCCCGCACCCACAACCGCCACTTTCCGGCGTTTGGTTCCTGGGACAGTCATGATTTTTATTGATTCAGGAGAGTTGCTTGCACAAGTCGGCTTTTGAAAGCAACTTCGCATGTTTGGCTTTATATATCACGAACAAGGCCTTTTGTCACGGCAGAATTAATTTTTACAGCCGGAATACGTGCGGACAGGGATACAGAACGCGGCAGCCGTCGGCGGTAACCACCACGACATCTTCCACGCGCACTCCTCCGATCTTGCGGTAATACAATCCGGGCTCCACCGTCACCACCTGCCCGGCGCGCAACCGGTTATCCTGCAATCCGATCCGAGGCGCCTCGTGGACTTCCAGTCCCAGGCCATGGCCGACGCTGTGGATAAAACCTTCCATGCGGCCGGGATGCATGTCGGTTGCAAAACCGGTCCGGGTAAAATAATCCAGCACCAAATCGTAAATCCGGCGCGCTGTTACCCCCGCGCGGATGTTGGCAATCGCCAGGCTCTGTGCTCGGCGGACGGCCTGGTACATCTTCGCCAACTCCGGCGACGGGGCGCCTTTAACGACTGTGCGCGACAGATCGCCCCAATAACCATGCTCCAGGTGCCGGGGAAAAATATCGAGCACGACGCCCTGCCCGGCCATGAGCGGGCCGGCGCCGGTTTCATGCGGATCCGCCGCCGCGCGGCCGCAGGCCACGATGGTTCCCCATCCCATGCAATCATGCTGGAGCATGGTCGCATGAACCGCGCGCCTTACACGTTCCGCAGTAAGAATTCCGCCGCGGTCATGCAGCCGCCCGCGCCTGTCCACCCTCGCGCGGCGAATCATGCCGACCGCGGTCCGCATGGCCGCCACGGCCGCGCGCTGTGCCGCGCGCAGCCGCTTCAGTTCCGGCGCGAGCTTGATTTCACGCTCCGGGAAAACCGGCTGCGCCATCACTTCCGCGCGCACGCCGGCGCCGGTCAACCGCTGAAAAATCCCGGCGGGAAATTCAGCCGGCACCCGCACTGCTTTAATCCGCAGTTTCCGCAGCAGTCCCAGACACCAATCTTCCAGCGTCCGCGGCGGCCGGCCTTTGACGTTTAATTCCGCCGGCGTGAAGACCTGCAGCCGCCCTTTAAACAAGCGGCGCGCGCGCGCCTCCTCCATCCCGCCAACCACCAGATAGCGCCTGCGCCCGCAGTTTAAACACACCACCGGATCGCTGCCGGAAAACGGTGCGGCATAGAACAAATCGGCGTTTATTTGAGGAATTCCGGCCAATAATACAGGGCTTGTTAATTTATTCATGATTTGTTACTGTTTTCTCCTGTTGTCCGGCGCGGATTGCGCTGTTTCATTACATACCAGACCGGCCAAGAAACCTGAAGCATCTTTTTACGTCATAAATAATTTAACGGAAAAACAACTACATATTGTTGTATAATTCCTTTAAAACAACAACATATTGGACAATAGTTGTTTATTGTTTTTTTTTATTGTTTTTCTCTTGCCATTGCGGAACGCCGCGGGTATGCTCCGCCCTTGTTGGGCAAGGACAGAGGCGGGGCGCCCTGTTAATAACCTGTTAACTGCGTTAAATAAATACATTGATTTCAGCATCAACTAGCTTGTGTAACGGCATTTAAAATTAAATTGCATTTTACTGGGGGCAACCGGACCATGGAATTGGCCGAAGCGATTTGGAAAAAAGCCTGCAACGAACTTCAAAAGAAACTTCACGAGGATATATATTCACGCTGGATTGCCGTAATTTCCGCAGGGCGGATTGAAGCTGATGCCATGGTTCTTTACGTCAGCAATGACATCTACCAATCATGGCTTGAAGAAAATTATCTTCCGGTAATCCGCGAAGCGGTGGCCGAAGTAAGCGGCGAAACTTACAAAATACTTTTCGAAGTTCATCATGATGGAATGCTCCCCCTGCCGCCGGAAAACATTCTCCCGGCGCCGGAAAAGGCTGGTGTGGCTTGCCAGAGGCGCCGGCCGGCGCCGGCCGGCGCCGGCGCGCTGGGCGGCGTGCTGAATCCCAGGTATTCTTTCAAAACATTTGTCGTTGGCCCTTCCAACAACTTTGCCCATGCATCATCGCTGGCGGTGGCCCAGGCGCCGGGCAAGGCTTACAATCCTCTTTTCATTTATGGCGGCGTCGGCCTCGGCAAAACGCATCTGATGCAGGCTGTCGGCCATGAAGTGCTTACCAACTCCCGCGGCCACATTCATTACCTTTCCTGCGAGTCCCTGATGAATGAATATATCGAGGCTTTGCAGCACCGCCGGATCAAGCAGTTTCGCGACAAGTATCGCGGGACAGATCTGCTGATGATAGACGACATCCATTTTCTTTCCAAGACCGGCGCGCTGCAGGAGGAGTTTTTCCACACTTTCAACGTGCTTTACGACGCACACAAGCAGATTGTCATGACCAGCGACCGCCCGATCGGAGAAATTTCCGGCCTCGAACAGCGGTTGGTGTCGCGGTTCGAATGGGGCCTGGTGACCGAATTAATGCCGCCCGATTTCGAGACGCGCATGGCCATCCTGCGCTCAAAGCAGAAAACGCTGAATTTCACGCTTAACGAAGATGTGCTGGTTTACATCGCTTCCAACATCAAATCAAATATCCGCCGGCTGGAAGGCGCGTTGAATACCATTACTTCTTACGCATCGCTTTACAAGCGTCCGGTAACGGTGGAAGTAGCGGAAGAAGTCCTGCGCCGCAACATTGACCACGAACGCCGCAATCCGATTACCATCAATATGATTCAAAAGCATGTGGCGGAATTTTTTGATATCAGAATGGCTGACATGACCAGCAAACAACGTTCGCAGAACGTGGCTTTGCCGCGCCAGATCGCCATGTACCTGTGCCGCCGCATGACTAAATCTTCTTTTCCGGAAATTGGCGCGGCTTTCGGCAAGACGCATGCCACGGTTCTCCATGCCCACCGCTGCATTCAAAAACGATCCATTAAAGACAAGCAGATCACGCAGGCCGTGGAAAGAATTTCGCGCCAGTTGGAAGAATCCTCGGTTTTAGCGAACCAGGCTTGATTTCTTCTGCCTTTAAAATTCCTGTTGAAAAGCTTAACGCAACCTTTACATAAAATTGTTCATAAACTCAGGCCCAAGCCGGCAACCGCCCTTAATTAAATTTTTAATGCCAGCGATTAACAACATGTCGGTTTAATTTCTTTTTTTTATCTGCTGCCGCAAAACATTTTAAGCTTGTTTTAAACATTATTTACAACCATAATATTAATAAATAAATAATTAAGAACTAATATCCGGATGTTTCAACAAATATAATGGAGCTTAAATGAAATTTATTGTCGCCAAGGATGTTTTTCTTAAAGGTCTGCAGATGGTACAGTCCATCATCAGTTCCCACAACACCGCCGCCGTGCTTTACAACATTCTTTTGACGGCCGAAAACGGGGTCTTGAAAATGGAGGCCACGGATTTATCCGTCAGCCTGCAGTTTTCAATTGACGGCGTTGAGGTAAGCGAGCCAGGCGCCACCACCCTGCATGCCCGCCGTTTATTAGGCCTGGTAAGGGAATTGCCGGGAGAAAAAATCGAGTTGTCCGTTGACGATAAGCATACCGCTACCATTCAGGCGGGATCTTCCAATTATAAGATATACGGCATTCCGGCGGAAGAATTTCCCCCGATCAAGATCAGCGAGACGGAAAAAGTGTTTTCCCTGGAACAGGGAGCTTTCCGTGAAATGCTGAAAAAAACCGTTTATGCCGTTTCCACCGATGAGAGCCGGCAGGTATTGAATGGAATTTTAATGACCGTCGCCGAGCAGAAGTTGACGGTGGTGGCGACGGACGGGCGGCGCCTGGCGCTGGTCGAACAGGAAATTGAAATTCCGGTGGATGTCCAGGCAAACGTGGTCATTCCCACCAAAACCGTAAACGAATTGGTTAAAACGCTTAGTGACGAAGGAACGCTGAAAATCAAAGTCGTTGACGGGATGGTTTCTTTTGAAGTGGACAATGTCGTGATTGTGTCAAAATTGATTGATGGAAATTATCCCAACTACCGGCAGGTCATTCCCAACCAGTGTGAGGAGAAAATAACCCTGGAGCGTGAAATATTCCTGGCGACCTTGCGGCGCGTGTCGCAGTTGGCAAAGGAAAAAAATGTTCCCGTCCGGTTGACATTCGACAAGAACCATTTGCGTGTATTTGCCAGTGTTCCGGACGTTGGCGAAGCGGATGAAACCATGCCGATCAAATATAAGGGCAAAAAAATTGCCATGGCGTTCAATCCGGATTATTTGATGGATCCCCTGCGGAATCTCACCAGCGATGAAGTGAACATCGAGATGGTTGACGAGTTAAGCCCCGCAGTCATAAAATGCGATATTCCATTCCTTTACGTTATTATGCCGCTGCGATTAAGTTGAAGCAATGCAGGGCCTGTGCGTTATTCGTCGGGTATAAAGTGGCTTCCCGTTTTATCAGTTTATGCCTTTGCGCCGCCGCCATGGCCGCGGGAACGAGCGCAAGTGAAATTGTCATCCTGCATACCGCCGATATACACGGACATGTTTTTAATTCAGGACTTTGCGGTGAAGCCCGGCATGCAGGCGGATTGCTGCGCTGTGCGGCGTTGATCAAGTCAGTTCGACGGAAATATCCGGATGCGGTGCTGCTGGATATCGGGGATGTCTTCCAGGGAACAGCGGAAAGCCGCAGCACGAGCGGATTGCTGGTGGCGGAAATTGTCAACGCGATGAAGTATGACGGGTTGGTGGTCGGCAATCATGAATTCGACTGGGGCGTTGAATCTCTCTGGAAGTTTTATGAAAAGGCCGGCGCGAAAGTTTTAGCGGCGGATATCTTTACCGCAGAAGCCGCGCATTTCACCCATACCGGTCTTTGGCCTGCGTCCAACCAACATGATCTCAGACCGCCGGGATTTCAGCCGTTTTTTATCAAAAATATCCAGGGCGCGCGCTTGGCGGTAATCGGATTAAGCAACCAGCACATGCCGCGCTGGTTCAAACCGGACACACTCGGGAACTTGTTGTTTTTCGATTCCATAGCTGCCGTCCGGGGCGCCTTAACCAGCGTGCGGACGGCCAAGCCGGATATCGTTATTCTGGCCGTGCATCAGGGCTATCGCGATTGGGGTGACAATCCCGCCAATCGCATCAACGAGATAGCAGCCAATTTTCCGGAATTGACGGCCATCATCGGGGCGCACACCCATAATGCAGTGCCGATGGAGGAAATCAACGGGATTTTATACACCCAGGCTCCGCCGTACGGCAGCAGCCTGGGCAAAATTAAGATTGACTTCGATGTCAAGCAGAAGCGGATAATCCGCCGGCATGCTGAATTATTGCCGGCGGACGTTTCGGTGCCGCCCGAGCCGGAATTGGCGGCCCGTTACGATAAGGTTCGCCGGCAGACCGAGGAATATCTTGACGAAGCCATAGGATCGGCGGCCTGCGATCATTCGCCGGAGCCGGCGTCGGCCGGCCAGTCGCGCGTTCAATCGCTGATAGCCTCCGCCGTGGCCGCGCGCACGGGCGCGGATGCCGTGCTGCATGGCGCGCTGGCGGATGCAACGATTTATGCTGGGAAGGTGCGCATGCGGGATGTCTGGCGGGTGGTGCCTTACGAAAACAATATAGGGGTCGCCAATATCACAGCGGATGAGATCGTGGAAATACTGGCGGAAAACAGCCGGTATTACAATTCGCCCCAGTTCCGCGGCGTATATGGATTGACATACCGGCTGTCGTTTGATGGCCGGTTGCCGCGCATCAGCGATGTCCGCATCGGCGGCCGGCCGGCGGAACATGGAGGGCGGCGTTATAAAATTGCCTTTAACAGTTTTGACCTGGCCTCGGCGGGCGACCGCCTGCCGCGGTTGCGCGAAATTACCGAACGGCCGGCCAGCGCCTTGCGCGACACCGGCTTGGACACCCGGCAAATCGTTATTGATTATATTGCCGGGCATCCTGATTTTGATGTTTTAAACACGCCGCCGGCCGCCGGAGCGATAGTCCTGCCCGGGCGGACTTCCAGGCGCGCGCGCGAGTGAAAAAAATCCGCCAAAACTATCAGCAACCAGACAGGAACGACACATGAAAAAAACCACGGAAGATTTTGACGTAGTCATCGGCTTGGACATGGAAACGGATGTAGGCTCGTTTACGTCAAACTATGAAGGAGTGAAAAAAGGCACGCCGCCTTTGTTGAAAATTTTGCGCCGGCATGCGGCGGAAGCCACTTTTTTCTGGACCGGCCATGCCGCCGAACAGAACCCGGACATGGTGCGGCAGGTAGCGGCAGCAGGGCATGAAACCGGCTGCCACGGCTTGTATCATGAAACTCTGGGCGACCCGCTTTTTCCCTTGCCCAACAATTGGCCGCTCCTGCCGTCGGAAGTAGGCGGCCGCATCCGGAAGGGAACTGAAATTGTCGGCAGGATTGCCGGCAAGCGGCCGGTAAGTTTCCGTTGTCCGCGTCTCTGGGGCAGCAACCGGGTAATGCGGGAGCTGGAAAACCTGGGATATATTGCCGATGCGTCGCTGCCGCTGTATTTCTATCGCACAATGTTTGTGCCTTATCATCCTTCCGCGAAAAATTGGACCAGGCCGGGCCGGATGCGTATTCTGGAATTGCCGAATTTTTGCGACCTGGCAATGAAGAGCAAGGACCCGCTTTACAACCGCGACCGCGATCAATGGCCGTTGTTCAGAACCAAGTCCGCGGCCGCACTCCTGGCCAAGGTTGATTCTTTCATAGATTATGTTGCCCGCCGCCGGCAGCGGCCGGTACTGGTGTTCTATTTTCACCCGTGGGAATTCCATCCCATGCCGCAGGGCGCCATAGATTATGGCGAGGCTTCCGTGCGGCCGCTGCCTTTTATTGTAAAAAACTGCGGCCCGCGCGCCCTGGCGGAATTTGACAAATTGTGCCTGGGCCTGCGCCGCCGGGGAGCCCGGTTCGTTACCGCCGGTAATCTGGCTCGCGAATGGCCGGGAAGGCAACATGCAAATTGAAGAATTAATCAAATTGTTTAAAGACAGCCTGCGGCGGTGCCACCTGGTTGGCGACGAGCGGGCCGGAGTGCTGATCGGACTGGATTTGGAAGGGCGGCTGTTTGCAGTCTCGGAAGGGGAAGTGTTAAACCGCGTCAATCCCGCGGCGTTTGAGGGCCTGTCCACCATGGAGGCATATCTCAATCCCGGCGGCGACGGGCTATGGCCGGCGCCGGAAGGATCGCGATTGGGATACGAATATGCCGCAGGAAAGTGGCGCGTGCCGCCCGGATTGACAGGGGCAAGATACCGGATGGTCGAGGCCGCAGGCAACATGGCGGCCGTCCGGGCGGAAATTGATCTTATCAATTCCCTTGGCCAGGGGCTGCCTATGATTTTTGAAAGACGCGTCCGCGTGGAAATACCCGCGGGGCATGCCGGCCGCGCTGTCCGGGTAATTGCGGAAGAACGCCTGCAATACTGTGGCCGGCGACCGCTGCTGCGGCAGGACGCAATGATTGCGCCCTGGACTCTGGCCCAGTTTGATTCCGGCCCCGGCGCAGAGGTGGTGTTTCCCGGCCGCGCCGATATGCCGATCCATGATTTTTACGATTCCAGCCGCGACCGGCGCCGGCATGACGGGAAACTTTGGCGCACGCGCACCGACGGCGGCGGGGCGCGATACCAGATCGGGTTGGAGCCCGGCGCGCCCTGGATAGAATACCGTTACCCGGCGCGCGGCTTAATTGTCCGGCGCTCGGCCGCGCCGCTGGGGCCGGGGGTGGAATATATGGATATCGCCGACCGGCCGCCTGATGTTGAACCGCAGCCCCTGGCCGTCAGGTACAGCGTCTACAGCGACCCGTCCGGCTTCATGGAAATCGAGGCGGCGGGGGGCGCTCCCGCAGTTTTGACCCCGGGCTTGAACCTGGAGTTGTCGGTAGACACCACGTATTATTCCGACGCTGCTGAACCGCCATGAAATCCGGTTTCCTGGATAAATTAATCGAGCGGCTGGACAAGCTGGATCCGCGCAGCGTGCAATCGCATTTCCTGCGTCTGGTCCGGGAGAAAGGCCTGCTGGAAGCGGTTTTCAACGCCTTGCAGGAAGGCGTGATTGTCCTGGATGCGCAAGGCAACATCAATTACGCCAACCAGGCGGCCGCGCAAATGCTGGGGTTCACTCTGGAAAATGCCTTGCGCCAGCCTGTCGCGCGCTTCCTGCGGGAAATTGAATGGGACAAGATCATCGGCCTCGATTCGCGGGAATGGTCGAAGCTTATCAGCCGGGAAATTGAAATCACTTATCCGCAACATAAATTCCTGAATTTTTACGTCATGCCCCTGGCAGCTTCCGCGGAGCCGGAACGCGGGGCGGTTGTCATATTCCGCGACATGACCTGCGCCCGCGAACAGGAAAGCCGCACCCTCAATGCCGAGCGTCTCAATGCTTTGACCCTGCTGGCGGCCGGGGTAGCCCACGAGATCGGCAATCCGCTGAATTCCCTTCACATTCATTTGCAATTGTTGGAACGCGGCCTGCGCAAGGCGCGCCTGCCGCAGGGAGAAAAATTGCGCGATTCTTTGCGGGTGGCCCGGGCCGAGGTGGAGCGCCTGAACCTCACGATTACCCAGTTTCTGCGGGCCATCCGGCCGACCGTACCCCAGCGCGAGCTGTGCGCGCTGGAGGAAATACTGCGGGAAATTATGGCGTTTTTGAAAAATGAAATCAACGACCGCGATGTGCTGGCTGAATTAAAATTGCTGGACCCCATACCTCCCATTTCCGTGGATCGCAACCAGATCAAGCAGGCTTTTTTCAATATTATTAAAAACAGCCTGCAGGCGATGTCCAAGGGCGGCCTGCTGACTGTGACCATGTTTACCAATGATCGGTTTGTGGGCGTGTCTTTCAAGGATACCGGAACCGGCATCCCGGCGGACAAGATCAGCTACCTTTTCGAACCATACAAAACCACCAAGTCGGAAGGCAGCGGGCTGGGGCTGATGATTGTGCAGCGGATTTTGCAGGATCATGGCGGCGAGATGGAAATCCGCAGCCAGCCGGGGCAAGGGACGACTTTTACCGTGCTGCTCCCGCTGGACTCCCGCCGCATACGATTGTTAAAAGCGCCGCGCCGCCCAGCTTCGAGCCGGCAGTCTCAAGAAGGAAACGGGCATGAACAGCCGGCGTAAACCTGTCATCATGGTAGTGGAAGACGAAAAAAACACGCGCGAAGGACTGCGGCACGCGCTTGAAGACGACTACCAGGTGCTTTTGGCCGACAGCGGGGAAACCGCCCTGCGCCTGCTGGAAGAGCACGGCGCCGTCGAAGTCATGATCAGCGACATGCGCATGTCCGGTATAGACGGGGTGACATTGATACGCCGGGCCCTGGGACGCGACCCCAGCCTGGTGTGCATTTTACTTACGGCTTACGGGACGATCGAAACCGCCGTCGAGGCAATGAAGAGCGGCGCATATGATTTTTTAACCAAGCCGGTCAACCTGGATCAACTGGAACTGGTGCTGCAGCGGGCCTTGCGGTCCCGGCAACTGGAAGACGAAAACCGGCAGTTGCGGCGTCAGCTCGACAAAAAATTCGGCCTCGAAAACATCATCGGGCAGGCGCCATGCATGGAGGAAGTATTTAATTTGATCCAGCAGGTGGCGCCATCGCGCGCCACGGTGCTGATCCAGGGCGAAAGCGGAACAGGCAAGGAGCTTGTGGCGCATGCGATTCACGGGTTAAGCCCCCGGGCGCGCGGTCCGTTTGTCGCAGTGCATTGCGCCGCCCTGCCCCGCGAATTGCTCGAAAGCGAGCTGTTCGGGCATGAAAAAGGAGCTTTTACCGGCGCAACCGACCGCCGGCGCGGCCGGTTTGAGCTGGCGGAAGGCGGTACGTTATTCCTGGACGAAATTTCTGAAATAGATCCGGTGATCCAGGTAAAACTGCTGCGCGTGCTGGAAGAACGCAAGTTTGAGCGTGTCGGCAGCCAGGAAACGCTTGCGGCCGATATCCGGCTGGTGGCCGCGACCAACCGCAACCTTGCGCAGATGGTGGAAGAAAACCGGTTCCGCCCCGATCTCTATTTCCGTCTGAATGTCGTGGCCATTACTTTGCCGCCGTTACGCGACCGTGTCAACGATATTCCCCTGCTCCTTCGCCGTTTTCTGAATGAATTTTCCCTGGAAAACCAGAAGCATATTGAAGAAATCACGCCCGACGCCATGCAAGCGCTGCTGGCATACGCCTGGCCAGGCAATGTGCGCGAATTGCGCAATGCCGTGGAACGGATGGTGGTGCTTGCGCGCGGCAACAAGCTGACCGTCCGCGATCTGCCGCCCGCTATCCGCGGCGAAACAACTGCAACCGGGATGCCGGCGGCCATGCGGCCGACCTCCATTCATGAGGCCAACCGGCAAATGATCCTGGCTGCCCTGGAAGCCAGCGGCGGCAACCGCGCGCAAGCTGCAGCGCAGCTTGGCATCAGCCGCCGTACACTGCACCGCAAGTTGCGCAAATTCGGCATACCCGGCCGGCGCTCAGTCACACCTTAAACGATGGCTGCCAATACAGCCTTCTGCCTGGGCTTCCAGACATTCCTCAACCGTGTCTACCGCTGCGGATGACCACTTCAATCAACGCGACATCTGACGGGTTAACGCCCGGAATGCGCGCTGCCTGGCCCAGATTATCCGGCCGGATTTTGCTTAATTTCTGTCGCGATTCAAACCGCAACGATTTAATACGATCGTAATCTATCCATGCCGGGATGATACGATCTTCCATAAACTTGGACCGGATTATGTTTTTTTCTTCCCGTTCGATGTAGCCGGCGTATTTAATTGTTGTTTCTATTTGATAGGCAATATCTTGCGTAATATTATTTTGACGATTTGGTAAATCAAAATATTTTTTTCCATGTTGACACAATATTTGAGCGAGGGTTTGTTGGCCATGGAATGTTTTTTTCAACCGCGCAATTTCATTTTCAATCATCGAAGTTTCAGATTTGATCAATCTGATTTCTTCCTCCGGGATAATCCCCCCTTGTTCTGCCAATGTAACCAAACGATATCGAGCATTATCCTGTCGCAGTGATAAGCGATGCTCTGCTCGAGATGTAAACATCCTGTATGGCTCGTCTGCCCCCTTGGTTACCAGGTCGTCAATCAAAATCCCTATATAACCTTCAAAACGATTAACAACCAATGGCTGAAGGTTTAGAATTTGATTTGCCGCATTAATTCCCGCAATAATGCCTTGCGCGGCCGCTTCTTCGTAACCGGTAGTGCCATTGATTTGCCCGGTAATGAACAGGTTTTTAACAATTTTAGATTCGAGCGTGCTATGCAGCTGGCGCGAATCTGCAAAGTCGTATTCAATTGCATAACCAGCCTTGGTCATGACTGCGTTTTCCAGTCCTGGGATTGAACGGACCATATCTAACTGAACTTTTTCAGGCAAGCTGTTTGATATGCCGTTGGGGTATACTTCCAGGCTGTCGCGTCCTTCTGGTTCAATAAAAACATGATGAGACGTTCTGGATGGGAACTTGACGATTTTGTCTTCTATTGAAGGACAATACCGCACCCCGGTTCCGGAAATCAGTCCGCCATATAGAGCGCTATTCAATAAATTGTTTTTGATAATTTCGTGCGTCTTTTCAGTTGTATGGGTCAAATAACACGGAATTTGGCTCGTTCCAGGATCCCATGGACGCATGGCCGGGGTAAATTGTTCCACGTGGAACAATTTGTTGATCGTTTCCGGATCTGTTTTTTCCAAGCTGTTTTGTTCCACGTGGAACAATTTTTCTTTTTTTGCTGCTTGTGAGAAAAGCGGCGGAGGATGAATCCCCGGCTGAATAATGGTTTTATCATAATTGATTGAGTTTTTATCCAGCCTTGGCGGGGTTCCTGTCTTAAACCTTGCAATATTAATGCCATGCTGAATCAAGGATTGAGTCAGTGCATAGTTGGCAGGTTCGCCATGGCGTCCGCCTGATTCCGAGTGTTTGCCAATAAAAATTTTACCGCCAAGAAAAGTTCCAAGCGCTAATATTACGATTTTGGCTGGTATAAACGTGTTTCCTTCAATCAAAACGCCCTGCAGAGTCCCGTGTTGAGAAACAATGCCGTTGACAGTTCCTTGAAATAAGCGAAGGTTTTTTGTGTTTTGAAGTACTGCAAGCATTCTGTTGGAAAACATCATCTTGTCGCATTGAACACGAATAGCCTGAACGGCCGGCCCTTTACGTGTATTTAAGATTCGATATTGAATGCCTGTATAATCCGCATTGCGGGCAATTTCTCCGCCGAGTGCATCTATTTCGCATACAAGATGCGATTTTGCTATTCCGCCAATGGCCGGATTGCAGGACATTCTGGCTGCAGCCTGGATGTCGCTGGTAATTAAAAGTGTTTTAACACCTTTTCTGGCTGCCGCCAACGCCGCTTCACAGCCGGCGTGTCCCGCGCCGACAACGATTATTTCATGTTTCCAATTTATATCATTAATCATTGAATATAAATAAGATGCAATATATTAAGCTGGTTTGAGAAAATTATAACACTCAAGCCGGGTAAGAAATATTGGTTTGGAAGTTTGAAATATTACGGCATAAAATGTTGTGCAAGAACAGATTAACCAATCTGCGATTTTAATTTCGTAATAAATTCCGACTGCTGACACCTGTCTGATTAATTCTGATCCCAACAAAGCTGACATTTGAGTTGCGTTCTAAAGTCAGCTTTTGACAGCAGTATTCAGTAGCCAGTATGCAGTAGTCAGAATTAAAAAAACTGGTTCCTCGCCAGAAAATGTGGGTCGAACAGGGATTTCACCACGAAGGGAGGTACGGAGAGGAAAGGCATGACGCGTATCATGCCATGCTCCGGTGCGCTCCCGGAACGAGTGTTGCGCGAATTTGGCGCAGGGCGATCATGCCATCCTGGCCTGAATGGATTAGATCTAATGATCGCCCTGTGCCAAATTCGCGCAACGCCTCCACTGGAGAACGGGAGGAGTATGGGGGAGACCGGGCTGCTCAGTGCCTCCGTGTCTCCGTGGTGAATCTGCTGCCGGTCAGCGGGGTGTTTGTTCGGATACGAATCAGTATATGCGTCGCTATTGCCGTAATAAGCTTTACTGCAACATATTAAAGCATTCATGTTAGATTTGTCGCCCATAGATTATGCGGAGCAGCCAAAAGTATTTAATTTGCCGGTAATATTGATCTTATAACAGGCGTTTTCAAAGTGCCGGAAAAAAAGACCGGGGTCTGCCGCCATCATACAACGTCGGGGTCGGAAGCGCTATCGCTATCGGGATCGATGCCGATTCCGATTCCGCCCCCGCATAAAACCGGCACTTAACACCGTTTTGCCGGGAACGCAATAGCTGAATTTTTTAGTAAAAACTGCTGTTTTCTGGTTGAAAATTAGAACTATGGGATGACAGTGAATCATCTTTGTGGTGCATCATACGCCGGCGCGATGCAAAAAACAAGCGCCGGGGCAGGGCAGGCGGGCCTGGGGCAGATGGCTAACGCCGCGGTTCCCGGCGGCAAATGCCGTCCGAACCAGGCGGCGCGCGGGAAAGGGGATTAAGAATTGTCTCGCATACTTGCAGCGGCGGCATTATCTTTTATTGCGTGCCGGGTGAAAACCGGACGCGGCGGCGGCCGGCCCGCGCGCGCGGCCGCCGGCTCCATAAACAGGTCGGCAATTTTGCCGGCGGGAAGTTATCTTTCCGGCTATACCTGGCGCGCGGGAAACTATCAGGGAATATTCAATGTCAAAAGATATGATTAAGTGCGTGTTTTTTGACCGGGACGGCATAGTGAACGAATCCCCGGGCGCCGGATATGTTACCCGGCTTGAAGATTTTCATTTGCTTCCGCAATTCGTGGAGTGTCTGCGTATAGTTTCGGCGCGTGGATATAAATCCGCCATCGTGACAAATCAGCGCGGTGTGGCCCGGGGGATGCTTTCGGCGGCCACGCTGGAAAACATACACGCGGCATTGCGCGCGGAGCTGCGCCGGCGCGGCGCCCCGGCATTGCTTGACATAATATATTGCCCGCATAATCCCGGCGAATGCGATTGCCGGAAACCGCTCCCGGGAATGTTTCTGAAACTTTCCGCCGTACATAATATCAACCTTGCCGCATCCTGGATGGTCGGCGACATGGAGACGGACGTGGAGGCCGGCCGGCGGGCGGGATGCCGGACCATACTGGTAAGCGGGGGGGAAGCTATCACAGCGGCGGATTACCGCGTGGCCACGATGGAATTGCTGCCGGATCTTCTGGGGAAAGTATTGTGACCTTGCGGCAGGGGCTTGTCTTTATGTTCTTCCTTATCCCGTGCACGCACAAGTGCAGGTAATCGTCCCCGACATCCCGTATACGAATTTCGTATAATCGGAAACGCGGATGGGAACGGGAACGGGGATGGTAAAACCGGCGGGAGCAAGCGCTTTCACGACTGCGGCAGCAGTCCGGTGTTGCCGGGCAGGATCATGACATCCGTGGGATCCGCGCAGATATCCACGGCGGCGCCGGCGCTGAAAGGTTCGGCATCCGCGGGCGTGGCGGCGCGCAACGCGCCGCCGGCTGCCAGGGCCAGCCAGTATTCGACGGCATTGCCGTAATAAAGCGTTTCCTTGACGGTGGCGCGGAAAAGGTTGAAACTTCCGCCGGCGGCCTGCGGTGCGGGCGGCAGCAGGCGGATGCGCTCCGGGCGCGCGCAGACAGTCGCGGCCTGGCCCGGAGCAAAAATCATGTCCGGTGCGGCCGGCCGGCCGGTCCAAACGGCCGGCGGCTGGCCGCCGGCCGTGATCTGAACGGTTCCCCCGCTGGTATGGCCGGCTACAATGCCGGCGATCAGGTTGGCGCCGCCGATGAAATCTGCGACAAACGGGCTGCGCGGGTGATCATACAACTCTACCGGCCGGCCGATTTGGGCAATCCGGCCTTCCTGGAGGATGGCGCAGCGGTCGGCCATGCTGAGAGCTTCCTGCTGATCGTGTGTGACATACACGGCGGTAATGCCGGATTGCTTGATCAGCCGGCGGATTTCAACACGCATTTCCTGGCGGAGTTTGGCGTCCAGGTTGGATAACGGCTCATCGAGCAACAAACAATCCGGCTCGACCACCAGGGCGCGCGCCAGGGCGACCCGCTGCTGCTGGCCGCCGGAAAGCTGGGATGGCCGGCGGGCGGCCAGCGCGCCGAGTTGCATGGCCTGCATTATGGCTTGGACCCGACGGTCGCGTTCCTCCCGCGGGGTTTTGCGGCCCGGAACAGTCAAACCGAAGGCGATATTCTCGGCCACGGTCATGTGGGGCCATAAAGCGTAATTCTGAAAGACCATCGCCGCCTGGCGGCGGTGCGGGGGCAGATCGTCCACGCGGGCGCCATCGAAAAGCACGGCGCCGGCATCCGGCTGGCAAAATCCGGCGATCAACCGCAGCAGGGTGGTTTTGCCGCAACCGGAAGGGCCCAGCAGGAAAAACATTTCGCCGTCTGCGATTTCCAGCGACACCCGGTTTAAAGCCGTAACTTCATCGAACTTTTTCGTGACGGCTTCCAGGAGTATTTTCACTATCCACCGTCCGTTTCAGGCGGCCGCGCCGGCGCGCGCGGCTTTCAGCGCCGCACGTTTTTTGTTGATCAGTTGCTGGGCGATCATGATGCACTGGTTCGTAGTCCAGTAAAGCACCAGCGCCGAAGGCATCATGTAAAACATAACCAGCATCATGATCGGCATGAAAACCAGCATGATGCGCTGCTGGCTGCTGTCCGCGGTGGGCATCAGTTTCTGCTGCCAGGCCATGGTAACAGCCATGATGATGGGCAGGATATTCAAAGGGATGGGCAGCAAGCCTGCCAGCAATCGTTCCGGTTCACTTAAGTCCCTGATCCACAGGAATTCAGCGAAACGCATTTCAATGGCGCTGCGCAGCACGACAAACAAGGCAATGAAAACCGGAATCTGGATCACCATGGGCAGACAGCCTCCCATCGGGTTGACCTTGTTTTTCCGGTATAATTCCATGGTTTCCGCCTGCATTTTCTTGGGGTTGTCTTTGTATTTCTGCCTGATTTCCGTCATCAGCGGCTGCAAGGCCTGCATTTTTTTCATGCTTTCGGTGCTTTTATGCGTCAGCGGCCAGAAAAGAATGCGGATCAAAATGGTCAAAATAATAATAGCCACGCCGTAATTCGGAATCAGGGTGTGCGTGAAATTAAGGACGGTCAGCAGGAATTTGCACACCGGGGACCACATGCCGAATTCCATGACTTCTTCCTGTTTCATGCCGATTCGGCGCAGAATTGAGAATTTTTTCGGGCCGGCATAATACCGCATCCGGTGTTCCAGCACATCACCGGGGCGGATGGTGACGGCCGGAAAGACTATTGCGCTGGAAACGCCTGTAATTTCCGCCTTGCGGGGGCTGAGGGCTGGATTTTGCTTTTCTCCAGGAACGATGCGCCGCTGCGCCAGCAGGCGGTAGGCCGAGCCGGTATTTTCGCGCGCGGGCACAAGCAACTGCACGAAAAATTTGTTCTTGGCCGCCACCCAATCCACCGGGGTGGGCTGGTATTGGTTGATGAGTTCCGGCAAGGATGCCAGGTTTTGCTGTTTGGCGGCGGCGGCGAACATTTTTGGCAATTTCTTCGCCCAGTAAACCACGCCTTCACCGCCGATGCTTTGCAGGGCATCTACGCCCAGGAATTCGGCTTCGCGCGGATCACCGGTAATGCCGCCCATGTAACCAAGTTGAATTTCATGTTCCGGCAGGGCCAGAGGCTCTGTACCGGTATTGGTAAATACATCCACGACATCCATTTGATAGTTTTCCATCAGGGAGCAGGTGCGGGTGAATTTCCATCCGGCAGCAGTATTTTTTTCAAAACGAATGACGGACGGATACTGCTCGTCGTAATAAATTTCGAAATCCGCATGGCCGGAGATTTCAGGCAAGCCCGCATAAATCAGGGCCGGGCTGTTCGTAAAATCCAGCAGTACCGGAGGACTTTCCGCCGCCACGGTCTGCCGGTAATTCAGCAATTCCGTGGAAACCAGCCCGCCGCCGTAAGAAGAAAGGGTCAGCGCCGTTTTCTCGTTACGCAAGATTTTTCGTATTTCAGGCCGGCGCACTGAGGCCGGCGCCGTATCTGGGACTGCGGTCGGCGCCTGCAACAACGGCTTGATGGCGGTCGTCATTTTCGCCGTTGATGTTGCCTCCGGCGCCGGCGCCGGGTAGGATGCCGGCGCGGCTGGTTTTTGATCCGCAATGGGGGCGGAAGGCGCGGCCGGCGGGAAAAAATGTTTATAAACCAACGGCCAGGCAATCATCAATGCCAGCAGCACCAGCACAATTAATAAATCTTGTTTTTTCATGCCAACCTGCTTCCATTTAACTGCTTATGACAAACAATCAAGGTACGGGGTCGTATCCGCCCGGATGCAGAGGATGACATCTCAGCAACCGCTTGATTCCTAACACAATACCGGTAAAAACCCCATGGCGTTCAACGGCTTCGCGGAAATAATCCGAACAGGATGGATAGAAACGGCAATGTTTCCCCAGCCAGGGCGAAATGAGAAGTTTGTATCCGCGCAATAGATTCACTATAATAAACTTAAGCAGATGCATGGCCTTATGCTCAGGATTAGGTTGCCGGCCAGGATACAGTCAACCAGCGCCGGATACTATCCGCGCCTGTCGAGCCAGGCGTAAAAATTCGCCGCAGATATCTTGCGCGCTGGCCCGGTTAATGCCGGAGCGGGCCAGCAAAATTACGTCATATGCGCCGCATAACCGGGGCCGGCAAAGGCGGAAAACCTCCCGTAATCGGCGCTTGGCGCGATTCCTTATCACTGCTCCGCCCAGGTTGCGGCTGGCAACCACTCCCAGGCGCATCGCCGCGGCCGGTCCGCTGCGCAGACACAAGACCATAAATTGCCCGGGGTAACGTTGCCGTTGAACCCGGCATTCCTCAAACAACTTGGAATTAACCAGGCGCCGGCGCCGGGATAGATCGTACCGCCCCCGTTGCCTGGATTGGCGCGAATCCCCGTCGGGCATGGCAAAACACTCCTCGTGCGTGCTGCGGTCCCGCCGTGCGATTATCCGCCCGATCAAACCGTCAACTTGGCCCGTCCCTGGCGGCGACGGTTGGACAGGATTTTCCGCCCGTCGGCTGTCGCCATCCGGGCCCGGAAACCGTGTTTGCGTTTGCGTTTTTTGACTGACGGTTGATATGTTCTTTTCATGCCTCACCTGATAAATTCTTGTCTTCTTCTGCCATGAATCCGGGCAGTATATAATATTTACAGGGCCTGTCAAAGCCAAAAGCCGCATGGCCGCCGGTTTTTTCAGGAGTGCGCCGCCGGAGCAGGGTCTTCCTTCCCGCGGTTTTTGCAACTTATGCGAATATTTTTTTTGACCTGGCCGACGGCTTTATATATGCTGCCCACGATAGATATAAAGCGGATGTTCCCGCCCAACCGTATTGTTTAGCGAGCCGAATATGCGACGCATTCCAATTCAAAGCCGATACAAACGCGTGCTCCTGAAATTAAGCGGCGAAGCGCTGCAGGACTCCGGGAAAAAATTAAGCATAGACCCGGACGTAACAACGGCTGTTGCCCAGCGCATTAAAACAGCTTCGCAATTGGGCGCCCAGATGGCAATTGTGATCGGCGGCGGCAATATTTTCCGCGGTGGCAGAGGCGAGGCTCTCGGCATTGACCGCAACACCGGCGACTACATGGGCATGCTGGCCACCACCATCAACGCCCTGGCCTTGCAGGACGCCCTGGAAAAGGCGGGGGTGGTGACGCGCGTGCAGACGGCGATTGAAATGAAACAGATTGCCGAGCCATTCATCCGCCGCCGCGCCATCCGCCACTTGGAAAAGGGGCGGGTGGTGATTTTCGGCGGCGGCACCGGCAATCCTTATTTCACCACCGACAGCGCCGCCGCTTTGCGCGCGAATGAAATCGGCGCGGACGTGTTGCTGAAAGCCACCAAGGTTGACGGGGTATACAGCGACGATCCCCTGAAGAATTCCAAGGCGCGCCGGTACTCCTCGATAACCTTCCGCCAGGCATTGCGCGACGGGTTGAAAGTCATGGATTCCGCGGCCTTTGCCTTGTGCATGGACAACGGCATTCCCATCGTTGTTTTTGATTTTTTCAAAAAAGGCAACATCGCCCGCGTGCTGCGCGGCGAGCCGGTCGGCACCCTGGTGCATAACGCTTAACTTGAAAGGCGACGCGATGGCTACACTGGATGACATATTGTTGGAAACCGAAGACAAAATGGACAAATCGCTCGATTTCCTGCGGCAGCAGTTTGCCGGATTGCGCACCGGCAAGGCTTCCGCCAGCCTGGTGGAAAACCTGACGGTGAGTTATTACGGTTCCAGCGTGCGGCTGCGCGAGTTAAGCAACATCGCCACTCCGGAAGCCCGGCTGATCGTGATCAATGCATACGACCCCACGGCGCTGGGGGCCATTGAGAAATCAATCATCGCCGCCAATCTGGGGGTGACGCCCCTGAATGACGGCCGGGTTATAAGGATTCCCATCCCCGAGTTGAGCGAAGAACGCCGCAAGGAATTGATCAAGGTGGCGCGGCAGTTGACGGAAAAATCGCGCGTGGCCGTGCGCAGCATCCGGCAGGAAGCCAACGAGCAGGTCAAATCACTCCAAAAGGAAAGCTCCATCACGGAAGACGAAAGAAAACAGGGTCTGGAAACCATCCAGAAATACACCGACGATTATATCGCCAAGCTGGAGCAGTTGCTGGCGGCCAAAGAAAAGGAAATGATGACTTTTTAACCGGAATGGCAACCAGGGGCCTGGCCGCACTACCAAAGGCGGCAAGTCCGGCGGCCGAAGCAAGAAGTTGAATTCCCGGCGGGGTGTGCATGCTCTGCGCGCTGCCGTTGTTTGTCGGCGCGCCGCGTGCGGTGTTTTTGTTTGACTTGCCGCGGCTCTTGTTTAATACTTTTACCACGACGCGGGAATCCGAAAAATTCAGCGGCGTTACGGACGGCTCCGCGGCGATTGCGGAAGGGATGTCACATGACGGAAAACACACCCCCAAAAAAGCAGCCAGAGGCAGACAAGCTCGGTAAGGCGCAGACCTCGCGGATTTCGCTGGAAGATGCCCTGCCGTCCAAAAGCCCTTTCGATCCCAGACGCACCACGTCGCCCGTGACGGCCGGGGCGCCGCCGACCATTCGTTTGAAAAAACCCGCGACGGCGCCATTGTTTGTCAAGCCGCCCACTTCCAACATTGCGCCGGCGCAGCCCGGCGCCGGATACGCCAAATCCCACACCACGATTATACGCGAATTGCCGCGCGACCCCGATCTGGCCAAACGCGAAACCTCCCGCATTATTCTGCGCGACATCACGCCGGCCGCCGCGCCGGCTGAAGCCAAGCGCAGCACTGCGCCCATAGCCGGCATACCGGTTTCCGCCACGGGCATTCCGCAGACAATCCGCTTGAAACGGCCGCCGACTTCTTCTTTGTCGGCCAAGCCCCAGGATTTGGCCGGTGCGCCGACGCGGGCGCGTCCGGCCGCGGCGCCGGGCGGCGAAGCGCGTCTCAAATCGCAGACTTCGCGCGTGGTTCTGGATGATGCCCTCAAAGCCAGCGCTGCCGGCGATTCGCGCGCCACCAGCCCGATCGCCGCCGCGCCGCCGGTTCAGCCGCAAACCATACGTTTGAAACGCCCGGCAGACGCCTTGGCCGTCAAGACCGAGGCCGAAGCCGCCGATGACGGCGCGAAATCCAAAACCGCGAAAATAGATTTGCCGCCAGCGGTGTTGGATGCCACTTCACCGGCTTCGATCACCCAGCGCAAGACCATTAAAATCAAGCGCACGGAGCGGAATGTCGCACCGCACACCCTCGTGTTAAAGCGCACCGCGGCGAAAGCGGCGCCGGAACAGGCCGTGACCGTTGAATCCAAGACGGAAGAAGCGGTCGCCGAAGCCGCCGCGGCTCCGGCCGGACCGGGTTGGGGCTTTGCTGCGATTGCCGCGGCGGCTTTTATTTGCGCGGCCTGCCTGGCTTACCTGATGGCGGCCCAGGCCTTCGGTCCGGAACTGCAGTTGCCGGTTCCGTCCATAATTTTATAAACACAAACGCAAGGGAGATGCAGAAATATGGCCGGAAAAAATATTGTTCACATATCGCAGGAAAACTGGCAGAACGAAGTGGTTAATTCCAACTTGCCGGTGCTGGTTGATTTCTGGGCGGAATGGTGCGGACCATGCCTCATGATTGCGCCGGTGCTGGAAGAATTATCCGACGAGCTGCAGGGGAAAATGAAAATAGCCAAGGTCAACATTGACGATAATCAAGGCTTGGCGGCGCAATTTCACATCCGTTCGATTCCAACCCTGCTGGTGCTGAAGGGCGGCGCCGTGCAGGAGCAAATGGTTGGCGCCATGCGCAAGGCCGATCTGAAAGCCAAGTTGGCGGCATATCTTTAATCTTTACGGACGGATGCCGGCCGCTCCGCCGCTTCATCGCCGTCCATCCCGCCGCCGGCCCTGCCGTCAGTCTGGCAGCTCAGCCGCGCGGGGAAATATTGCGCCCGGCTGATTTCAGGCTTGTCTTTTCGCCAAGTCTGTTATAAACATCAGCCGCTTGAAACGCAACGCAACCAGAGGAGCCAAAATGAGCGAGACCAGTCATCCCCAGGATTTAAGATATACGAAAACGCATGAATGGGTGAGAATCCACGACCAGTTGTTGGAAGTGGGCATTACGGATTTCGCCCAGCATCAGCTTTCGGATATTACTTACGTGGAACTGCCGGAACTTGACGCCCGGTTTGAAGCCGGCGAGGAGGTCGCGGTGGTGGAATCCATCAAGGCGGCTTCCGATATTTATGCGCCCATTGCGGGTGAAATTGCCGAAGTTAACGAGGCGCTGAACGACGCGCCGGAAGTCATCAACAGCGATCCCTTCGGAGCGGGCTGGCTGTTCCGCATCAAGCCGGATAACATTGAAGACGTGGAATCTTTGTTGTCGGCTTCCGCCTACGAGGCTTTGATTCCCAAGGAAGCTTGAACCGCGGCATTCGGCGCATGCGGTCCGCGGGTCAACCGGCCAGCTCCTGCTTGACCTCGGCCAGGGCCGCCAGCGCAAAATCCAGGTCAGCCCGCGTATGCGCGGCCGAAATTTGCACGCGTATGCGCGCCTTGCCCTGCGGCACCACCGGGTAGAAAAATCCGATCGCGTAAACGCCTTTTTCCAGCAGGCGCGCGGCCATTTTCTGCGCCAGCCCGGCCTCACCCAGCATGATCGGAATGATCGGATGCTCGCCGGGAGCGATCTGGAATCCGCGTTCCGCCAGGCCGGAGCGGAAGTAGGCGGCCCCGGCCATCAGCCGGTCGCGCAATTCGGTGGAAGTTTCCAGCAATTCCAGGGCGCGGATCGAGGCGGCCGCGATCATCGGCGCCAGCGTGTTGGAAAACAGGTACGGGCGCGAGCGTTGCCGCAGCAGGCCGATGATCTCGCGCCGGCCGCTGGTGTAGCCGCCGCTGGCCCCGCCCAGCGCCTTGCCCAGCGTGCCGGTGATGATATCCACCCGCTGCATTACGCCGCAATGTTCGTGCGTGCCGCGGCCGCGCGGACCGAGGAAGCCGACGGCATGCGAATCGTCAATCATCACCAGCGCCCGGTAACGGTCGGCCAGATCGCAGATTTCCTTGAGGCGCGCAATGGATCCGTCCATGGAGAACACCCCGTCCGTGGCAATCAGCCGCAGGCGCGCGTTTTGCGCTTCCCGCAGGCGCGTTTCCAGTTCCGCCATGTCGCCGTTGCGGTACCGCAGGCGCGCCGCCTTGCAGAGCCGGATGCCGTCAATTATGCTGGCATGGTTCAATTCATCGCTGATGACCGCGTCTTCCGGCCCAAGCAGCGTTTCAAACAGCCCGCCATTGGCGTCAAAACAGGAAGAATACAGGATCGTGTCTTCCGTGCCGAGAAAAGCCGACAGCTTTTCCTCCAGTTGCTTGTGGATTGTCTGCGTGCCGCAGATGAACCGCACAGAAGCCAGGCCGTAGCCCCAGCGATCCAACGCCGCATGCGCCGCCGCGATGACTTCGGGATGAGCGGCCAGGCCGAGGTAATTGTTGGCGCACATGTTCAACACTTCCCGGCCGTCCTGCACGGTAATCCGGGCGCGTTGGGGACTGGCGATGACGCGCTCCGTTTTGAACAGGCCGCCAGCCTGGATTTGGTCCAACTGCGTTTGAAAATGCTGTTGTATGGACGAATGCATGGCGTAATCTCCTTAAGCATCATGCCCGCAAAATTTCGTCAATGGCAACCAATTCCGCGGGGCTGAATTCAGGTTGCTGGAGCGCCGCCACATCCGCCTCGATCTGTTCCACCCGGCTGGCGCCGATCAGGGCGGAAGTCACGCCGGGCTGGCGCAGCACCCAGGCCAGGGCCGTTTGCGCCAGGGTCTGGTTCCGCGCCCGGGCCAGCGCGTCCAGTTTCCGTACGCGGGCGAGCTTGTCGGCGGTGATCTGTTCGGGTTTCAGCGCCCCATGCGGTTTGGAGGCCCGCGAGTCCGGGGGAATGCCGTGCAGATATTTGTCGGTCAGCAACCCCTGCGCCAGCGGGCAGAAGGCGATGCAGCCGATGCCTTCCTCCGCCAGGACGGGCAGCAAGCCTTCTTCGATCCGGCGGTTGAACAGGTTGTACGAAGGCTGATGGATCAGGCAGGGGGTGCCCAGATTGCGCAATAGCTGCGACGCCTGCCGGGTTTGTTCCGGCGTGTACGACGAAATGCCCGCATACAGCGCCTTGCCCTGGCGCACGGCCAGATCGAGCGCGCCCAGGGTTTCCTCCATGGGTGTGGCGGGGTCCGGGCGATGGTGGTAAAAGATATCCACGTAATCCAGGCCCATGCGCCGCAGGCTTTGATCCAGGCTGGCGATGAGGTACTTTTTCGATCCCCAATCGCCGTATGGCCCCGGCCACATGCGCCAGCCGGCCTTGGTGGAAATCACCAACTCGTCGCGATACCCGGCCAGGTCTTCCTTCAGAATCCGGCCGAAAGTTTCCTCGGCCGAGCCGGGCGGCGGACCGTAGTTATTGGCCAGGTCGAAGTGGGTGACGCCCAGGTCGAAGGCGCGGCGCACCATGGCCCGGCAATTTTCCAGGCAGTCCACCCCGCCGAAATTATGCCAGAGCCCCAGGGAAATGGGCGGCAAAAACAGTCCGCTGCGTCCGCAGCGGCGGTACGGCATCTCGGCATAACGCTTTTCGGACGGCCATGGTTGCATGGAACCCCCGGGATTGTCAACAATTTGGTTTTGGGTGTTGTCCAAGAAGGTTATTCCGCGTCCGGTCAAAGTCAATCCTGAAAATGAGCGGGCGCCGCCCGCGCGCCGGCTGCATTGCCGGCAGTCTTTGCAGGAGACCGGACCGGACGGAGCGCCCACCAGAAAAACGCTGGCAGGATAACATAGCTGCCGGCGCTGAAAATCAGGCCGTAAATGCGCCGCAGGGTGAACCCGTATGCGCGGATGTAAAGCAGCAACATGTAAAATTCTTCAGTCAGGATGCTGAACAGGAACAGGCCGATGAGGATGGCCGGCAAGGCGAAGGCCCAGTAGCCGACGCGGCGCCGGCCATCCTCGGCAGCCCGCGCGATGGCCATGAAAACAAACATAAGCGCGGCGAAGATGGTAAATGTAAGCAGCCATTTGCCGATGCTCGGCTGGTCCATGCAAAATCCGGAATTGGCATGGCGGAAATAACCATCAAACATCCGGCCGGTAACCAGAGCAAACAGGGATCTGCCGCCGTAGGTTGCCAATGAAATTGCAGCCACCGCCATGGCGGCCGCGGTTTGCAGGGGCTGTACCTTGCATCCTGCCGGGTGCTGCGCCTCTGGCGCGGGGGTCAGCAGCAACAGCAAGGGGCAGGCCAGCCAGGTAAACGCGAAGCAAGCCAGCAGGAGCGCGGCAATCAGCGTCGCCCCCCATGCAAGCTGCCAGCCGCCGCGCGCGGCGCAGGCCAGGAATAAGACTATACCAGCCAGGACAATGAGGGCCAGCGCCAGGCGAATGCCGGTCCTGCCGGCCATATATAATGCGCGGAAATCAGGGGAAAGAACGCGTTCCGCCGGCGGGCAGAATAAATAAAGCAAGGCGCAGCCAATCCAGGACCATACGCCGAAATAAAACCACGCCGAACCCGCCGGGCGCGAATAATGCCAGATAAAGTTTGCCGCGCCCATCGCGAAGATATACGGGAAGCCAAACCAGACCAGGCGCAGAACGCGGCCGGCAAATGCAGGTTGGCCGGAAGACATGCGCGGGCGCGCGGCGTACAGGAAATAAGGCGCCGCCAGGGTGCGGATGATATGCCGGCCGATTCCTGCCCGGCGGGCCGGCGCGGTCAGGTCTGCCGCCGGCGTTGAGAAGGAGAAGCGCTTCCGTTCCAGGCGGTGGAGCATTCCGGCGCCGGCCAGCACAGCAGCCAGCCAGCCGGCCGCCGCCGTCCAGTCCGCGCCGATCAGCGGCAGGGGAAAATAATACCATGGCCCGCGGCAGAGCCATGCGCCCAGTCCGCCCAGGATGATCGTAAAAATTAAACGCCATGCCTGGATTTGGTTGTAATAATCGGGTTCTGAATTTTGGGTGCAGGTCATTCCATCCTCCGGCTGTAGATTTGTGAGCGACATGACGTAAATTACCAGCAACATTTATTTCCGCCCGGCCAGCCAGTCCGCGATCAGGGCGCATTCCAGTCCGAACGGCAGATAGCCGGCGTAGCCGAGGATCGGCATTTCAAAAACATGAAACCGGCCGACAAACGGCACGGCGTAGATCCACTTGGCCAGGCTGTAATAATTCCAGAGTTCCCAGAAAAATCCGCAAACGAGCGCGGACAACGCCAGCAGGGTTATCCGGCGCCAATCGCCGTGGGCCAGGTCGGACAGCAACGCCGGCCGGCCGGCCAGCGCCTGGAGCGATGCCGGCAGGCCCAGCGGCGCCAGCCAGAGCAGCGGAAACAGATAATCCGGCCAGATGCCGATACCCGCCAGACCGGCCGCCGAAACGATGAAAACTGCTGTCATTGTCCGCCGCGTGTTGATCGCCGGCATGATGCCAAAGCCCGTCAAGCCGGCGTATAGCCGCGGGTAGGCGGCCAGGAGTTCATAGGTGCCCATGACCGCCGGCAACACGGTGGAGAATGGCAAAGTGGCAAATAAAAAATATTCCAGGGGCGTCAGGGCGCCGATGCCGATGTAGTGCCAGTTCTGAACGAACCGGTTCAGGTATTCGAACGACCACCAGAAAACGGCGCTGGCGGCGAATAATCGGAGCAAATGCCAGGGGCGGTGCGTCAGCATACATTGCCGCGTGCGCCGGTAAACCAGGGCGTTGACGATGACGATATAGCTGAACCATAACGGGCTGAAGGTAAACGGTTGCAGCGGGGCGAACCAGGCGAAACGCGTCCAGGCCAGGGTCCACGCCGCTGCGCCGCCGATTAATCCCAGCCAGCCCCAGCCCGGGAAGCGGCGGGCGCCTGGCGGTAAAACGTCGGCGGCCGCCGGCAGTCCGGCCGGCGCCCCGGCAACGGCATCGCGGGCATGAAACAGGATGCGGGCCAGCAAAGGCGCCGTACTAAATAAGATCAAGAGCGCCAGCCCGATGAATGCCGGCCAGGCGAAGGGGGCATGTTCGACGTAATTGGTCAGCGGCGGGAATTCCAGGTAATGTTTCAGCGGCCGGCCGCCGGCCAGGATGCCAGGCAGGGGCAGGCCGAGCATCAGTCCGATCGTCAGGATGGCCGGCGCAGATGAAGGCGGCCTACGTTGAGCTTGCATGAAGATTCTCACAACTTTCCATTTTGCAGGGAAGACTTACGCGTCGCCCGGGAATTTTTGAACTGGATCATTTGCGAGAACATAAATCACCGGGCTGGCCGGCGTCCGCCGGGCATCCATTGTTTATCAAGCCGGCAACACTTAAAGCTTTTCTGATATTGCACGCAAAAAGTCAATCTTGTTCATTGCCGGAGCAAGGTTAAAGTGGTAAACTGTCAAACATACAACTCACTGGCGGCGGGCGCTTGGCGCGCCCCATGCGCCCGGCAGGCTTGCCCGGTAAAACACGGCGCTCGATCGGCCGCGCTCAAGGTTCCGTCTGGAGTAAAAAAGGAGGATTAGCCATGCGTGTGAAACCAATAAGCGCGATGCTGTTGGCGCTGGGGCTAGCGGCGGGCGGCGGCTGCGATTTTACCGCCCCGCTGGTCACGGCGCCGTCCATACCCATGGACCAATCGCTGACCGGTTTGTGGCAGAGCGCGCAATCCGGCGGACCGGCGGACAAGCTGCTGTTGCTGCCGCTGGGGTCCAATGAAATGCTGGTATCATACCCGGCCGGTAAAGAAGACGCAATGTTTGCCCGCGCCTGCCTCTGGCAGGGCGCAGGGCTGACGCTGGTGCAGTTACAGTGGCTGGGCACGGCCCGGGGCGTGTTGCCGCAAGACCAACGGGTGTTCCAGTTTGCCTCTTACAAGATAGAAGACGGCAGGCTCAGCGCGCGTCTGCTGAACGCCGAAATCGTGCCGAAAGACGCCCAGACCGCCGGGGAATTGGCCCGGGCGATTGAAAAACTCCGTGAAGACAAAAACCTGTTCCGCCCGGCCCTGGAATTTAAGCGGATCAAGCATTGAATGCCATTAATCATCGGGAGAAATCGGACATGATGGAAGCTGCGCAGATCAAAAAAATGGCGGAAGGCTTAATGCCGCGCCTGCGGACATGGCGGCGCGATTTTCATCAGCATCCGGAATTATCCGGACAGGAGCGGCGCACCTCGGCCAAAATTGCGGCCATTCTGCGCGAATTTGGTTTGCGCGTGCAAACCGGAGTGGGGGGGCTGGGCGTGGTGGGGTTGCTGCCGGGGCCGCGCGGCGGCCGCACCGCGGCGATCCGCGCCGATATGGACGCCTTGCCGGTCGCTGAAATTAACCACACTCCTTATCTTTCGCACCAGGCAGGCGTGATGCATGCCTGCGGCCATGATGCGCACATGGCCATGGCGCTGGGCGCGGCAACCATCCTGAGCCGCCAAAAACTGCCCGGCGCGGTGAAATTCATCTTTCAGCCGGCGGAGGAAATTGTCACCGGCGCCGCAGCCATGGTCAGGGAAGGCGTCATGCGCAACCCCGCGGTAGATGCAATTTTTGCGCTGCATCTCAAGCCGGATCTCGCATTCGGGACCGTATCGCTCCGCGATGGCTTGAGCATGGCGGCCGGCATCGGCTTTACCATCCGGGTCAGCGGCCGAGGCGGACATGGCGCCCGGCCGGATATCGCGGTGGACCCCCTGCCGCCGGCCCACCAGATTTACGCGGCGTTGCAAACCATCCGGCGAACCCTGCCGCCGATTATGCCGTGTGTTTTGTCGGTTTGCGCCTTCAATGGCGGCCGGGTGCATAACATCATTCCGGCGGAAGCGGAAATACTCGGTACGCTGCGGACTTTTGAGGCAGCCGCCCAGCGGCGGGCATTGCGGGAAATCCGCAACATCGTCCGCCATATCGCCACGGCATTCCATGTCCGCGCCGCCGTGTCTATATCCCCCGGCACCCCTCCTTTGATCAATGCCCCGGCACCGGCTGCATTGTTGCGCCGGGCGGCGGGCGAGTTGCGTATGCCGGTGCGCACGGCTGAAATGATGATGGTCAGCGAAGATTTCGCCTTTTTCCAGCGGGAAGCGCCGGGCGTCCTGGCCTGGCTGGGAACGCAGCGCGGGATAAAAGGGTGCAGTCTGCACGCGCCGGATTTCGATTTTGACGAAGCGATTCTGCCGCAAGGCGCGGCCTTGCTGGCATCTTGCGCGCTGCATCAACTCCAGGCCGGCTAAAGAACGAAAGGTTATGCAAGAACACAAAGGGTCGTATTTCAATGACCTGCGGGGTTTCGCAAAGGGACGGGTTGACGCATTCATCTGGCACTTGTCATGCATAGCGCTGCGCGAAGCATGATGCCACCGTGGTTTGAATTATTGGGCTGCGGGCATACACCCGCCTTGGGTAAAAGGCTGAAAAAGGGGGAAGACCCATGGATTTATATGCCAGGTACGGATTGCGGCGCGTGATTAACGCATATGACAAGGCCACCCAACTGGGTGGCGCGCGCGTTGCCCCGGCGGTGGCCCAGGCTGTGGCTGAAGCCTTGCAGCAATGTTTCCGCATGGAAGACTTGCAGGCGGCGTCCGGCCGGGCGCTGGCGGAAGCCACCGGGGCGGAATGGGGATGCGTCACCGCGTGCGCGGCCGCGGGCATCACTCTCGGCGCCGCGGCGGCCATGACCGGCAAAGACCAGGGCCGGATTGCCCAGTTGCCGGACACCCATGGGATGCCCAACCGGATCATCCTGCAAAAGGGGCATGCCGTGAATTTCGGCGCGCCGGTAGTCCAGATGCTGCGCCTGTCCGGCGCGAAAGTGGTGGAAGCCGGTTCAGCCAACGGGTGCCGGTCCTGGCATGTGCAGCATGCGCTGCAGCAAGGCCAGGCGGCGGCGGTGATGGCGGTGGAATCATACCACACGGCCGGCTATGGCGGAATCCCGCTGCCGGAGCTGGCCGAACTGGCGCACGCGGCCGGCGTGCCTTTGCTGCTGGACGCAGCCACGCAGGAATTGCGGCTGCGCGAATTGGTCCAGTCGGGCCCGGATTTGATTTATTGCAGCGCGCATAAGTATTTGGCCGCGCCCACTGCCGGGGTTGTGGTTGGACGCAAAGACCTGGTGGAAGCGGTATTGCTGCAAAATGCCGGGATTGGCCGCGGCATGAAAGTCGGCAAGGAAGGCATCGTCGGTCTGCTGGCGGCCCTGGAAAATCCGCCCTGGCGCAATGTGGCCGCCTGGACTGCCGCGGAAAAAACCAAACTGGGCCGGCTGGCTGAAAAATTGCAGAATGCCCCGCGCGTCAAGGTGTCAATTTCGCCCGATCCCAACAGCTGTCCCTTTGACCGGCTGCGCCTCGAATTCCCGCCGGACCAGGGCCGGCCGGGCCCGCAGGAATTGATGCAAAGACTGCTCAATCATGATCCGGTCATTGTCGCGCGCGCTTACCCGTTTGACCGGCAAAGCGTGTATATCAATGCGACGGAAATGACCGCGGCGGAGGCGGATGCCGCCGCCGCGGCTATTTGCGCGATCATGCAAAGCGGGTAGTCCCTGGGCGCGGCCCCGCCCCGACCTCGGTCGTAGCAGGGCGCTTCAGGGTGTTTTACCAGTTTTCGCCCAGCAGTTCAAAATGCGCCTGCGGATGGGCACAGGCCGCGCAATTGCCCGGCGCCTCTTTGCCGCGATGGAGATAGCCGCAATTGCGGCAACGCCAGACGGTTTCTTTTTCGCGTTTGAAAACGCGTCCCTGGGCAATGTTGGCTGCCAGGTCAAGATAACGTTTTTCATGCTGGCGCTCGGCCACGGCAATGGCTTCAAAAATTTTGGCAATCGCTTCAAAACCTTCCTGCCGCGCGGTCTTGGCGAAGCCCGGATACATTTCCGACCACTCGTGATGTTCGCCTCCGGCGGCCGCTTTCAGATTTTCCTCGGTGGCGGCAATTACGCCCGCCGGGAAGGCAGCCTGGATTTCAACTTCGCCGCCCTGCAGGAGTTTGAACAGGCGCTTGGCATGCTCTTTTTCCTGGTTGGCGGTTTCGGCAAAAATGTCGGCAATTTGCACAAAACCATCCTTGCGCGCCTGGCCGGCAAAGTAATCGTAACGATTGCGCGCCTGCGATTCGCCGGCAAACGCGGTTAAAATATTTTTTTCAGTCTGACTGCCTTTAAATTCCATGGCGACTCCTCTGAATGTTGAAATTAATGCTGATCTGCGCTGCCACGGCGCGCGGTCAATCGCCCGCCGCGCCGGCCGCAAATTAATCCGCCGGCGAAAATTCGTCTTTGCTGACGCCGCATTCCGGGCAGACCCAGGTGTCCGGCAAATCTTCAAAGGCTGTGCCGGGGGCCACGCCGTTGTCCGGGTCGCCCTTGGCTGGATCGTAAATGTATCCGCAAACATTGCATTTGTATTTTTTCATGCTGCCTCCTTTGCTTTGCTTTTCGCGGCTGAAACGTACTTTTGGAAATTATGCCTTAAACCATGCGCCATGTCAATCTTTGCTTGCGCTTTAACCGCGGTGTTTTTCGGCCGCGTCATGCCCGGGAAGCGCTTTGGAGTGCGGGGTGGACGCCGCTTCACAGAATCTTCCATGGAACGCGGTCATGGCGCGCGATGCAGGAACTATGGATGGCAATTCCCGCCAGGAAAACATCACTCAGGCCGTCAATCCGATTCAGGCTCCATGACCGGCGTCAGCAAGGCCGTGCAAGCCGCGGCCATGACCCGGCAGGTGTAAGGCATCCCTTTGCAGGGTTGCACCGTCGCGGTGCCGCCCGCGCCGGTCACCAGGGCGGCCCCGGCGGCGGCATCCCAGAGCATCACCCGCTCCGCGTAGGCATCCAGCCTGCCGCAGGCCACATAAGCCAGCGACAACGCCGCCGTGCCGAGCATCCGGATTTTGCGGTAACTGCTTATGTTCCGGATGAAGCGCGGCAACGATGCGGGATCGTCCGCGTTGGTGCCGGGCGACCCGGTGGCGAACATGGCCCGCGCGGGATCATCCGCCGCGCTGACGCGGATCGGCCGGCCATTCAGCGCCGCGCCAGCGCCCGGCCCGCCTTCAAACAATTCCTCCCGCCAGAAATCATAAATTACGCCGTAAAGCGGCGCGGCGCCGCGCCAGAGTCCGATGGATACCGCCGACAGCGGGATGCCGCCGGCATAATTCACGGTGCCGTCCAGCGGATCCACGATCCAGCGCAACTGGCCCGGCCCGGGAGCGGACGCCACTTCGCCGGATTCTTCCGCCAGAATCGGGTAAGACGACTGCCGGCGCAGTAAACTTAAAATGACGGCTTCGGCCTCGCGGTCGGCTTGCAGTTTGACATCGTGCGCATAATTGGCGGTGATCACATTCCAATCGGCGCGCCGGGCGCGCAATTGACGTCCGGCGGCCAGGGCTGCCTCGCGGGCAAGTTGCTTGTCGGCGGCATGTATTTTGGTCATGGCAAATTACTCATCCATTTCAATTTCGGCGGCGGCGCGCAATTGCGCGACGAATTCCTCCAGCGCCTGGTTGCGGCGCTCGCTCCACAGCAGATCGCTGATTTTATCGCGCACTTCCGCCAGGGGCGGTGGTTGTCCGGCGGTGCGGCCGCCCAGTGCGGCGGCGTGCTGCGAGTAATAAAAAGATATTTCATCATCCCCCGGCGGCGGGATGGGGCTGGTAATTTCCCGCGCCGCCGCCTCCACCAGCAGGGCTTCCGTCAATTGCCGGCAGACGTCGCGGTAATTGATCTGCCCGCTGCGCACGCGCGCCGTCCAGGCGGCCGGGCCGCCGGCGGCGTTGATCAGGGGAAGCAACCCGCCGGCCAGTTGTTCATCCGTCACCGACAACTCCCGGCGGCGGGCTTCCTGGAGCAGCAGACGGCGTCCGACGGCCAAATCCCGAGCCTGCGCCTGGAGTTGCGGCTGACGCGCCGCCGGCGCCCCGCCCGCCGGGCTGCGGCGGCCGGCCTGTTCCAGGCGCCGATACTCGGCATCCAGTTCCGCCGCCGTGATTTCTTCGCCGTTAACCCGCAGACTCATGGCTTCTCTCCGGTTTCCGCATACACCCAGTCCCGGTAAGCCGGGAGGCTGTCCAGCACCGGGAGCGTAAGGATTTCCGGCACCTGGTAGGGATGATTTTGCCGGATAAAATCCATCAGCGGCACCGCCAGGCTGGCGCGGGTTTTGGCCGACAGCGTCATCTCGGCCGCATCCTCCAGTTTGCCTTCCCAATGGTACATGCTCCGGATCGGCGCGGTATGAACGCAGGCAGCCAGCCGGGCCGCCAGCACACGACGCGCCAGCTCCGCCGCGGCTTCGGCGGAAGGCAGGGTAGTTTGCACCTGCACCAGATCGTTGCGCATATGCCTCCATGCAAATCGGCCCCTGGGCGGCAATTACAAGCAAAAGCCCCGGAATTTATTTGCCGGCCGCGTCCGCCGCCGCCATCCGTTCCACCGTTTCCCGCAGGCGCGGCAATTCTTCGATGGCGGCCCGGCCGCCGGGCCCGGCCCAGGGCAGTTTCTGCCGGCTGGGCCATTCGCCGGCTTGAATGAACCGGTCGGTCGCCATGGTCAACTGGTCTATCTGCAGCGATTCGGACTGGTCCTCCGCCAGGATTTTGCGTTGGACATGTCCGGGCGGAACTTGATTGATGCGGCCGGCGGCGACATACACGAGGTCGCATAACTGCACAAACGGCTGCGCATCCGCCAGCCTGGTCATGGGGCGATCCGTCTCGCCCCGCAGGTAGGCATAATAAGCGCGGAGGTTTTCCATCAACGAGACGGATTCCGGCGGTATGGCTTCGCGGCGGCCATCGTTCCAGGCAATCTGGTAACCGCCGGCATGCGTCCACTCAATGCGCGCGTTGTCGCAAACCAACCACTCCAGCCGGTCGGATTTATTCCAGCAGGCATGCGACAGCGCCGCCGTCAACCTGACGCCCCCGGCCAGTCCGGCCCGCACAAACGCCGTATCCATGCCCTGGATCGCGTGCGCGCGGTACAGTTCCGCTTCCGCCCATTCCACCTGCCCCCAATCCATGACGCCGTTCAAGCCGCCCCAGAACAGGATGTTATGCATGTGGTGCGCCATGGCATTTCCCATTCCGGAATCCAGCACCAGCCGGCCGTTCAAGATCAACCGCCCGGCCCAGGGCGCCCGTTGAAAATAACTGGTTGACCGCGCCCACAGCCCGCGGTAGCCGACCTCGCGCAGCGCGCCGAATTCGCCGGCGATCACGCGGGCTTTGATCCGGCGGCGGGCGTTTTCCACGATGTAATTGAATCCCACTTGCGTTAATTTGCCCGCCCGCGCTTCGACCGCAAGCATGGCTTCCAATTCCTGGTAATCCAGGGTCGGGGGTTTTTCAAGGTATACCGCCAGGCCGCGCTCAACGCAGGCGCGATGCATTGGCGCGTGCAGCGGCACGGGCGTGGGAATCGCCACCATATCCAGTTCGCCGGCGCAGGCGTCCAGCATCTTGAGATAATCGTCAAAAACCCTGACGCCGCGGCGCGGGTATTCCCACTCCGCCATTTTTGTCTTGAATTTATCCAGTTCCGGGTCGCAGGCGCAAACCACCCGGCATTCGCCGTCTTCTTCCAGGCGTTTTGCCGTATGCTGGTGCGATCCCGCGAATCCGCCCATGCCGATAATTCCGACTCGTATAACTTTTTTCATGCCTTGCCTTTGCTTTCCATATTGCCGCGAAATTCCCATTACTCTACCGCCGGCGGCGCGGGAAGTCTAGATTTTTAAGTCGCCGGTTCATGCGCGGGTTATTGTTGACGCAGCCGGCGCAAATCGTTACAGTTAATGCGCACTTTGGGAGAGGTGACCGAGCTGGCCGATGGTGCAGCACTGGAAATGCTGTGTACTCCAAAAGGGTACCGTGGGTTCAAATCCCACCCTCTCCGCCAGTTTCCAGGCCGCTGTTTTCACGCCTGCCGGCTGGCGTGCGGATGATGGCCTGGTCTTTCTTTTGCCGGCGCAAAATACGGATATAGCAGCCTGCCGTTCAAACAGGTTCATCATCGCAGGAAAGGGATTCTAATGAAGCGTTTAATAAAAATATTAGCCATTATCGTGATCGTCGTGGCGGTGCTGGCGGGATTGTCGCATCTCTATCTCGGCCATGCGATCAAGGCCGCGGTGAACCAGATAGGCCCGCGCGTGCTGGGCGTGCCCGTGGAGCTGGACCATGCCGCAATACACCTGCTGCGCGGCAAAGTGGACCTCGCCGGCCTGCGGATCGGCAATCCCGAGGGATTCGATACGCCCCACCTGATGACCATGCAGTCTTTAAGCGTGGACCTGGACACCGCTTCCATCATGGGCGATACGGTGACCATCCGCCACATCCACATCAACGATCCCGAAATCACTTTCGAGCAAAACCTTACCGGCAACAACCTCGGCGCGCTGCTGAAAAATCTCGAGAAGCCTGAAAAAGAACCAGCGCCCGCAAAAGAACCCGCCGCGGAGCAGGTGGAGCCGGATGCCGCAACGCCCGGAAAGAAGGTCGTCATCGAAGATTTCCAACTGCGCGGCGCGCAGGTGAATGTGAGCTTGCCGGGCATGAGCGACAAAGCCATTCCCGTGCCGCTGCCGCCGGTCGTCATGACTGACATCGGCAAGGAGTCCGGGGGCGCGTCGCTGCCTGAGATCATCGCCCGCGTCGTCAAGGGCGTGATGGAAAGCGTGACCAAGGCCGTGGCAGCCTCGGCCGGTGTTCTGGGCGACGGCGTGAAATTGCTGGGCAAAGGCGCAGCGGCGGCGGGCGATGCGGCGCTGGACGCGGGGAAGGCGGCCGGCGATGCCGCCCTGGGCGCCGGGAAAGCCGTGGGCGATGCAGCCTTGGATACCGGGAAAGCCGCGGGTGATGCGGCGGTGGATGCCGGGAAAGCGGTTGGCGCCGGCGTCCAAAAAGGCGCGGCTGCCGCTGGTGAAGCCGTCAGCGGCGCCGCCGAGGCGGTGACCGGGGGCGCCAAGCAATTGCTGGGCGGCGTCAAGGGCCTGATCAAGCAGGACAAGCAGCCGGAAGAGTAAAAAACGGCTCAACCGGACCGCGCTTAGCGCGCCGCGGATTGATTCATGCGGCGGAAGGTCCGGGGCGGCATGCCCGTACAGCGGCGGAATTGCTTCGAAAAATAATACACATCGCAGAAATTCAGCCGCTCGGCAATATCCTCGATGGTTAAATCGGTTTCGCGCAAAAGCCGGCAGGCTTCCTGGATTTTATGGCGCTGAACATATTGCGCCGGCGGCAGGGCGAAAATGCGCGACCAAATCCGCCGGAACGTGGAGTATGCCAGGCCTTGTCCCGCCGCCAGGCCGGCGAAATCCGGTTTAGACGCGGCATTACCGGCCAGGGATTTGGCGATTGCCTGGATTGCGGCCACCGTCTCGTCCGTCCGCGCTCCCGCCGCCTGGCGGAGAATGGCATCCGTAATCATGTGCAGGCATAGGGTATCCAGCCTGTCCGCCTGCCCGAATTCCGCCGGCCCGGCCAGCAGCGGGTAGAGGATGTTCAAGTATTGCCGGGTTTCGAAAGGCGCGGCAATCGGCCAGATAGGCCGCCTTTTAGATGCGATTTTCCAGCGTTGCAGTCGCGGCATCAGGCTCGCGCCGTAATCAATCGAAAGCTCTTCCCAGAAAGTATCCGGACCGAACTGCAGCGGAATGCCCGGCCATTGTGTCAGGATGCAGGGCGCTTGCACCCGCCAGGTTTTGCCGAAAATCCGGTACATGCCGGCGCCCCGCAGGATAAAACTCACGGCAAAACACCCCGTGCTGCCTTGCGGCCAATCGCGCACCACGTCCCGGGCCGGGCAATAATAGACATGATGCACGGGCAGCGGCTGCGGCAGGTGGCGCTGATACGCGTAAAAATCGCCGTGATAAAACCCCTGTTTATTCAGCTTGATGTTAGGGAAAATCGGCTTGTCGCTTAGCATGAGCAATTTATACCAAGTTTGTGCAAAATGTCCATTGCCATTTACGGGCGCATGGCTACAATAACCTTTTAAATATTTGGTTTTCATGTCCGGCGCGGTTTTGCCGGCACACTGGTTGCATCTGGAAAATTGCACAAATCAAGGAGCGTTGGCAAAATGAAGCAACGGAAACGTTACGTGCAGGTCGGGGTAGGGTCGCGCGGCTGGTGTTACACGACGGCGATGGTCAAGACCATGCGCAAGCATTGCGAATTGGTCGGCATTTGCGATACCAACCCCGGCCGCCTGGAATTGTGCAACCAGCGCATTCAGAAGGAACTGGGCGGAACGGCGGTGCCCATGTTTCCGGCCGCGGATTTCGATGCCATGGTGCGCCGCCTTAAGCCGGATGCGGTGGTTGTCACTTCGATGGATTGCACGCATGACGATTATATCGTGCGCGCGATGCGGCTGGGATGCGACGTGATCTGCGAAAAGCCGATGACCATTGACGAACGCAAATGCCAGCGGATCGTGGACACGGTCAACCGCACGGGCCGGGATTTGAAGGTCACCTTCAATTGCCGGTACATGCCGCCGATGGTGCAGGTGAAGGACCTGCTGATGAAGGGCGCGATCGGGCGGATTCTGTCGGCCGATGTCCAGTGGATGCTGGATGTCTGCCATGGCGCCAGTTACTTCCGGCGCTGGCACAGCGAGATGGCCAATTCCGGCGGCCTGCTGCTGCACAAATCCACGCACCACCTGGATTTGGTGAACTGGTTCCTCTCGGCCAATCCGGTGGAGGTCTCGGCCATGGGCGGCCGTAATTTTTACGGGCCCGGGAGCGTCTTGATCAAACGCTACGGTTTGGAAAAACACGGCGAACGCTGCCTGGAGTGTCTCTGCGCGAAAAAATGCCCCTTTTACGTGGACTTGCGGAAATCCCCGCATGCCCGGGCGTTGTACCTGGATAACGAAAAATACGACGGCTACGTGCCGGCGCGCTGCGTCTTCCATAAACGGGTGGACATCATGGATACGATGAACCTGGTGGTGAAGTATGACACCGGGGCGCTCCTGTCGTACTCCTTGAACGCATTCCTGCCCTATGAGGGATTCCGTTTCATATTCAATGGCGACCGGGGCCGGCTGGAATTCGAGTCCATCGGCGCGCCGGCGACGCCGCAGGGCAAGGTATTCAACGC
>CAYXEK010000027.1:28796-38844 GCA_964463985.1 uncultured Verrucomicrobiota bacterium | reverse complement strand
GATAGCATGCTTTTTAGCTGAATATGCTTGAAGTAAACGCCAAACTTCGGTTATCATAAATTCATGAGAACTGTTGAGAGCATCATAAAAACAGGGGATTGCACAAACGTATTGTCTGACTACCCTGACAATTACTTTAATCTGATTGTCACATCTCCGCCCTACGCGGATTGCCGCGAAAAAACCTACGGCGGGATCAAGCCCGGCGAATATGTTGATTGGTTCATGCCCAAAAGCGCTCAATTTCTGCGGGTTCTGAAGCATACCGGCACGTTTATCCTTAATATAAAGGAAAAAGTAGTTGCCGGAGAACGCCACACCTATGTTATTGAACTGATCCTGGCGTTGCGCAAACAAGGTTGGTTATGGACCGAGGAATTTATCTGGCATAAGCGGAACTGCCACCCCGGCAAATGGCCGAACAGATTCCGGGATGCGTGGGAACGATGTCTACAGTTCAATAAATCAAAGAATTTCCAGATGTATCAGGAGAGCGTAATGGTGCCGATGGGAAAATGGGCTGAATCCCGACTTCGGCATCTTGGGAAAAACGATGTTGTCCGGTTTAATTCGCAGGTCGGCAGCGGTTTCGGCAAAAATATTGCCAACTGGATCGGAAGGGACAAAGCCTATCCATCCAATGTTTTGCATCTCGCCACGGAAACCGACAATAGGAACCATAGCGCGACTTTCCCAAGAGCGCTGCCAGAGTGGTTTATCAAGCTTTTCACTCAAGAAGGCGACTGGGTGCTCGATCCTTTTGTGGGGAGCGGCACGACATGCGAAGTAGCGCAAAAGCTCGGCAGAAATTCGGTTGGGATAGATATTCTACAGGAATATGTTGAGCTTGCTCAAGAAAAGGTTAATCCGGTTGAAATGATGCTCCTAGAACAAAAGGCCGAATATGGCAAAACCAACAAAAAACGAAATCATAGCATTCATCGAGCCAAACATAAGGCGATTTCACAGTCGAAGGCTTGAGAATCTTCTGGGCCTGCAATTGAAGAAGATTCTATCGCGCAAAAATCCCTACCTCTTCAAGGCGAAAAACCAGAATACGGCGCATGATTTGGTGAAAACCATTCTCGACGCGCATCTCTCATCTCAAGAGGAAGGCATTTTCGGCGGATTCCTGGAGGAACTCGCCGTTTTTATCTGCGGGAAGACATATAACGGTAAAAAGTCATCCGCGGAAGGAATTGACTTGGAATTCCAGAAAAATGGGACCATCTACCTGGTTTCGATTAAATCCGGCCCAAACTGGGGCAATAGCCGCCAAGTCGCCAGGATGAAGGACGACTTCAGAAAAGCAAAAAAAATACTTGGCACAAACACCAAGGGTTTAAAAGCCGTGGCAATCAACGGATGCTGCTATGGCAAGGACGCACATCCCGATAAGGGAGATTACTTAAAACTTTGCGGACAAAGGTTTTGGGAGTTTATTTCCGGCGACGCCAATTTCTATACCGCCATTATTGAACCGCTGGGGCACAAAGCTAAAGAGAAAAATGATGAATTTTTGGTTGAATACACGAAAGCCATCAACAAGTTTACCCTGGAATTTTCCACAGAATACTGTGCGCCGGATGGATCAATTCTATGGAAGAAACTCGTTCAATTCAACTCCGGTATGAAGACGAACTAGAACCGCCTGACACCACCACCATGCCTGCATCGGTATGATCCACGTTGAAACCACCGTAATCACTCGCGGGCGCATTGCCGCCGACCTGGAAAAACTCGGCCTCCGGCGCGGCGGCCTGGCGCTGGTGCATAGTTCGCTCAAGTCGCTCGGACGGGTGGATGGCGGCCCGGACGCGGTGATTGACGCCCTGCACGACGCCCTGGGGCCGGAGGGATTGCTGGTTTTCCCTTCGTTTCAAAAAGGCGGAGAACATAAACTGCTGCGCGAGGGCGTGGTCTTTGATGTGCGCTCTACCCCCACCGGACAGGGGCTCCTGCCGGAAACCTTCCGCCGGCGCCCAGACGCCATCCGCTCGCTCAGTCCCACCCACTGCCTGGCGGCCCGCGGACCGGGCGCGGACGACTTGCTGGCCGGCCACGAAAAATACCAGGTATCCGTGGGCCATGGCACGCCGTTCGAAAAATTTCTCGAACGGGGCGGCCAAATCCTGCTGCTGGGCGTGACGCATGCCTGCAATACCATGCTGCACTACGTGGAAAATACGTCCGGCGCGCCGACCCTGTCGCGCGAACTGTTCACGCCGACGGTCATTGACGCCGCGGGGCGGCCCCATGCCGTGCCGACCTACCCCCACATGCCCGGCCTGCGCCGCCGCTATGAGCGGGTCGAACAGGAATTGACGGCGGCCGGCATCCAGGCTAACGGGCGCGTCGGCCTGGCCGACGCCCGGCTCATTGACGCCCGCGCAATGGCGCGGCATCTCGGCGCGCAGGTGCGCGCCGATCCGCTCTACCTGATTGAAGTGTTCAATCCCGCTCCAACGACTCCAGGTTCAGCGTAACCCGGCCGCATCCCGACTGGAGCGTGGAGGTTTCGATTTCGCACGCGCCAGCCGCCCGCCAGCGCCCCGCGGTCGAGTATTTCCGGGCGCGCGTCCGGCGTGAATTCTTCCGCCAACTGCGTCAGCGGCGCGCGGTTTCAAGTCCGCGTCTGACTGGCAGGAACGCCTGCTGGTCACGCATGCGCAACGCGGCAATCAGGGCGGCTGCGCCGCAGAACGAAACGCCGCCATAGGCGCTGCCACCCAGGAAACCGTAATCGGTGGCGGCCGGCGCGCCGCGGTCGCCTTCCAGCAGTTCCCAGATCGTGGGATGCGCCAGGCTGTAATTCAGCATGCCCTCGTGAATCGGATCAACCAGGTCGGGATAGTAGCGTAGCGCCGCCCCCAGGCCGTAGAGGATGCTGGTAGCCCAAACCGGGCCGCGCCAGTAAGATTCCGCGTAGCCGGGCTGGCCTTTGGCAAATGTGCGCACGCCATATTTACAGATCAGCCGCAGCACATTCGGCCGCGCCAGCTCCGCCTGGTGCGGAGTTGCTAATCCGTAGGCCAGCGGGAACAGGCCGGGCAGACCGATGCGGCTGTCGAGCGACCCGTCGGCATGCCGCGCGCCGAACCATCCCTGCTTTTCATCCCAAAGCGTTGTGTGCAAGGCTGCCAGGGTAGTCTTCATCGAGCGCCGGTACATCCGCGCTTCATGATTGCATCCCAGCAAAACCGCCATCCTGGCCAGCGCATCTTCATAAAAGAATTTTTCGCTGCCATACTCCGGCGTATAGATATGCGGTTCAAATCGCTGCCGCACTCTTTCGGAAGTAGGGGTTGTGTCGAAACTGTCATGCAGGCTGGTGATGCACCAGAGATTGTTCTTGTCCGGATCATGCGCGCGGCAGAGGAAACCGTAATAACGCGCCAGGTAAGGATACCAGCGTTTGAGCGCGGCGCGGTCGCGCCGCGCGCGATACCAGGCCAGGACCGCCCAGGCCGTGTTCGGAATGCTGGCGACGCCCGGTTCCGCGGCCAGCCATTGCGCGCCGTATGTTTTTTCCTTCAAATACATGGCATGCGGGAAACATCCGTGCGCGTTCATGGCCCGGCAGAACAAATCCATGGCCATCCGGAAAGAACCTCCGCGGTCAACAGGGTCCAGGCGTGAAATCAAATCCGCGGTCGGATGGTTGCAGATCCAGAAGCCGGTATACACCGGCGCTTCCAGCACCATGTGGCCGAAGCGCGGATGTTTATAATAATTCAAACGGACCACCCACCAGTTCTTGTAATACGCTTTTTGCGCCCTGGGATTCCTGGACGCAAGGGGCGGCAAGGCGCGCAGCCAATGATTCCAGCGCCGCGCGATCGGCGCGATGGGATCGTGCGCCGCCGCCACCCGGGCGGCTTGCGCCAGGCTGCGGTAGCTGAGGCCCAGCGCGATGGTTCGTCCGCGGGCGCCGGGCGCCGTGATGTCGCGGAACCGTCCTGTTGGAGCCTGACTTTCCCGCGGACGGTCCGGTTCCGCCTTGACCGCCAGCACCAGGTGGCGCCGTCCGTCCGCATGCCGGTTCAAACGGCCCTGGTTGATCGCCGCCAGATAGTCTTCGGTCGTGTCGTAGCTGCCCCAATCCAGGGCTTCAACGGACAGGAACATGTCAAAATCTCCAGCCAGGGGATCTTGCCGCCGTTCAACCAGTGGGCGGCGGTCAAGACCGGTGTTGGCCGACATCCTGCGCGGCCGGCCTGCCGCATCCGTGGCGCAGGGAAGACGCGCGGGGCGGAAGGCAAAACCATGCGGCCGCACGCGCAGCCGCCTGATTTCCGGCGCCGACACGACGATGAAGAAAATGATCCGATATTGGAGATAATTGGCCAGGTTGCGGAACACCATCCGCCAGAGCAACGCATCATCTTCCGGCCGGCAAAAGAATTCGTTCACGCGGAATCCGGCGTTCGGCAGGAGCACAGTGCGTTGCACGCAATCGGGGGCGTAGGTTTGGCTTTCCCAGACCACGGACGACGGCGCGGCGAAAGGCCCGCTATAGCTCGGGTAATACCACGGCGCGATATGAATGCTGAGATAAGGATTCTCCTCGTAACCGGAAAACATGCCTTCGTCGAATTGGAATCCCATGACGCCGGTATGCATGGGATAGACGTATTGACGGCTTTCGTCGCGGGGTTTCAGCATGATCGCTGCGCGCCGGGCGATCTTTTCATCGAATGGTTCGGTCAACTCCGCCCATAGGTTCTTTTCAGCTCTTAATTTTTTCATCGCGTTAGTGTTTTGGACGCTGTCGGTGTGCGCGGCGATAATATCATTTGACGCTCTTTGCATAATATTATACATTTAATACGTGTCAATAGAAATGCATAGAATTAATGACGCTACGCGGAGCAATGCCGGGGCTGACAGGCGTTGGTCCGTGATGACGATCCGCCGGACCGCGCCCTGGCTGAGTCGTTGCCCGCTGCCATAAAAGAGATTGTCATGTCCGGATTCAAGCCAACCATCGCCAAGCCTGTTTACCGTCAGATCGAAGACTATCTGCGGAACCAGATCATGTCCGGGCGCCTGCCCGCGGATGCCCGGCTGCCGCCCGAGAATGCGCTGGCCAAAGAATACGGGGTGAGTCCGCTGACAATGCGCCGGGCGCTGGGATGCCTGGTGCTGGACGGGCTGCTGCGCCGCAAACAACGGCATGGCACGTTCGTCACCAATATCGGCGATTTAAAAACGCCGGGACGGCATCGAGTAATGGCGATTGCGCCGATCGGACAAAGGTCATTTTATCAGATTGATTTTTACCGGGAGATCATCCACGGCGCCGAGCCCGTACTGGTTGAAAATGGCTGCGACCTGCTGCTGACTAGCAAGCGCAATGATACATTCATGGCGCTGATCAGAAAAAATCCGGAGGTGGATGGAGTTATCATCATGGGCTTGCGCCGCTGCCAGCTGGCGGACCTGGTGGAATCCGGCAAAAGCGGAATCCCGCTGGTGGTTGCCGGCCCCAACGCGGAAGGCACCCGGATTGTGTCGGTGGATTCCGATAAGGAGGCGGGCGGACGGCTGGCCATCGGATACCTTGCGGGAAAGGGCTGTAAGCAGATCGGGTTTATCGGGATGCATGACGATGTCAGCGTGAACGACAGCCCGCCGCAATTCCGAAAATATTTTTTGGGGAACCTGATGGAGCGGCGCTTGCGGGGGTGCCGCCAGGCATTGCGCGAACAGGGTTTGCCGCATGACCGCGGCCGATACCTGGAACTGTCGCCGGGCCAACCCGCGGATAATCAGCGCCGGCTTAAAACACTGCTCCACTCCAGGCGCACCGACGGATTGGTCATGTTGCTATCCAGCGCAGAAGTGCTGGACTGCATTAATTTTATGCGTGCGCATTTAACGCGCGACATTCCTTTGATCGGGTTTGACAACTGGCGTGAAATTTTCAGCAGCGCCGGCATCCCCTATGTCAGGAATCCGGCCGGTGAAATTGGGAAAGCCGCCGCCGCTTCCCTAATTGATCTGATGCGGCGGCAGGGCAAACGGCCATCAAACCAACTGATTCCCGTGGAGTTGATCAAAGCCGATGCCGAGCGGCCCGCTCCAAGTCAAAACAAAGAACGGTTCATTCACCATGAAGCGTATGCCTGATGCCGCATCATCAACTGCTAACTGGGTCAAGGAGTTGACGCTGACGCAGCCCTGGAGCGATGACGGGCACGAAGATGAATATGTCAAACGCCCCGGACGCTATATTCCTCTGTTAAAACGATTTGGCATCAATGCCATCTGCCTGTTCCCGCCCGCCGCCCATAATCACATGTCATCCCAGGCGAACCAAAGGCGCACCGGCGTTTATGCCACGCGGCGCGCTTATACCGACGCGCAATTTTCTTCGGCCGTCCGCCAATATCAGGCCGCCGGCATCCGGGTAATGATTTATTCCTGCCTGGTGCATGTCGGACACGACCCGGCCTGGCAAGTCCTGGTAAAAGAGCATCCGGAATGGTTGATGCGTTTTGCCGACGGCGCCCCCAATATCCTTCACGGCGACAGCCTGTTGTGCCCCAACAACGACCAGGCGCGCGCTTATGTGCAGGACTACACCGGCCGCCTGATCCGGCGGTATCAACCGGACATGATCGTGTTGGATAATAATTTTCTGATAGATTTTACCGGCAAGCGCGTTTGTTACTGCCGGGAATGTCAGCGGAAATTCGGCGATTATCTCCGCCGGCGCGGATACCGGGCGGGGAACCGCCCCATTCCAACCGACCGCTCAGCGCCGGTATATGACTTATGGATCGAGTGGCGTTATCGGGCGGTCAGCGCATGGACGCGCAAAACCATGCGGGCATTCAAGGCGATTAAGCCGGACCTGGTCGTCGCGACCAATACATTGTTTCATTACGATCACTGGTGGACGGCTGGCGAAGACCAATGCGCCTTTGTTGACATTAACGTCCGGGAATGTTACGCGGCGCCGCCCTTGATCAGCATGTACGCGCAGATGGGCAAGGCGCTGGGGCATTATCGTCAACCTTTGTGTTTCAGCCTGGTAACCTGGGATGAAAATAACATTCACCGCCTCAAACCGCCCGAGCTGATCAAAGCGCGATTGGCAACAATCATGGCGCATGGCATCATCCCTGTGCTTGTAAATTACGGCCGGTGGGACCTGGATGAATCCGCCCCATCCTCGCAGGCCATCAAAGCCTATCTCGCGTTTTACCGGCGCCATCGGCATTATTACCAGGATGCCGCATCGTGCGCTGGGGTGGCCGTATGCCATTCGCGCGAAACGGTCTGCCATGCCGCCGAATCCGACCGCAAGGCTTATGTGCTCAGTTTCCGCGCCGCCCTCTTCAACCTGATGGGCGCGCAAGTGGCCTTTGACATGATCCAGACGCGCTTCCTGCCGGAACCATTGCTGGCACGCTACAAATTGATTCTGTTGCCCATGCCGTTATGCATCGCCCCCTCCACCTGGAAGGCGTGCATGCGGTATGTGAAAGCCGGCGGCACGCTGGTGATTACCGCGGCCACCGGCGAACAGGACGGACAGGGGCGCCGGCGCAAGACCGGACTGGTAACCCGGCTTTTTGGCAAGGCCCTGGACGCCTCTTCCAAGGCGCCGATCGAAATCACAAGTGGCCGGGGCCGGGTGCAGTTCCTCCGACAAAACCCGGGCGAGGCTTATGCCCATAGCGGTTTCAGCCGCGAATTCGGCTTGCCGCTGCGCCAGCTGATTGAGCAATGCCCCGGCGCCATGACGGTGCGCGCCGATCAATGCTCCACGCAGGTTGAAATATTGCCAACCGTGCAGCAAATTCAACGCCGGCGCCGGTATGTCATTCACGTGTTGAACCATGGGATTCCCGCCGTTTTGACGGAGCTGCGGATCGTGGTGCCGGCAAAACCGGGGTTTAGAGCCCGGCGTGTGCGGATGCTTTCGCCGGATGCGCCGCGCGAAGGCGCGGCGGACTTTACCCAGCGGGGACGGGAGGTGGCTGTCGCCCTGCCGCGTTTGCGGCATTATGCCATGGCAATTGTGGAGGAATAGGATTGTGCGCATGACGTACCTGCCAAAACGGGAGTTATAAAAATGTCCCATTCCCCTGCGTTTTCCATGGTCAAAACCGATGGCGTCACGTGGTTGATGGACCGCGCGGAGCGCGTGTTGTGTTTCGATCCGGACCGTGTCGAATTTGGCTGCGGCCGGCTGACGCCCGGCGGCGTCGAGATGTTTCCGCGCCCCGGCATGCACTGGTCCGGCGGCGGAATGCTGCGTCCCTACTGGGGCAACACTTCCCATCGCCGCTATCGGCTATGCCAATTCCAGGCTTCGGCCGGCCGGCGCCTGGCCTCGTTCCGGGTGATTACGCGCCCGGAAAACGGCGTGGTGGAAAGCGACTGGCGCATGGATGTCCATTATGACTCCGGCCTGCGCAGTTATATTTATGACGTTACGACCACCGCCACCGTGTTTAAGACCCCCGCGCCCGAAACCTACGATCCGATCGAATTCGAATATTTTGATCTTTTTACAAACGGCCTGCTGGACAATAAAACGGCCTATCAGCTCTTTGAGCACGGCCGACATCATCCGGTGCCGGGGCCGCTTTGGGGCTATTTGGTTTATGACAAGGATGTGGACAGTTATGACTGCAATCGTTATTGGGTCAAGGCGCCCCTCAATCGCTTGATCACCGCGGCGCAAAACAACGTGCAGATAAAGCGTGACGGCTGGATTGGTTTCATGCACAATCCCGCCGGCAACCCGATGGTGCAACTGCTGGGCGACACCGCCGCGTTTACACGCGTGCACATGTGCAATTGGTTTTACGACCTGCACTTCAGTCACTTCCTCCGCTTTGTCAAGGCGCCGCCTGCCCGCGGCTTTACGGCGGCCGCCCGCTTGCGCATCGCGAATTTCGACTCCGCGCGTTGCCGGCCGATTTTGGCCGGGGCGCAATGGCTGCCGCCCCCCGCGGCGGAACGGCAGGCCAAAGCCTATCCGCGTTATGAAGAGCGCCGTGTTAACAGTTTTGAACGCGGCATTTCCTTAAACTGCGCCGACCATGCGCGCATCTGGCGGCCTTTTCACGATCATCCGCTGTATGCGCATTTTGGGCAGACGGATGTCCGCCTGCATGGCGATGGCCTGCGCCATGCGCTGTTCCCGAAAACCTTCACCAATCCCCGCGCCCGTTGCCGGTGGGATCGCTCCCTGGGCCGCACCGGCGCCGCGTCGTTGCAGGTTGTCACGGCGGCGTCGGCCGTCGCCGGTTGGAATTTGCCGGTATTCGAAGCGCCGCAGGTGGCGCCGGGCCGGCGCTACCGCCTGTCGGTCTGGATCAAAACGCGGGCCTTGCGCGGTCGGGGCGCAACGCTGGCTTGCTTTCTCGACCCCTATGTCGTGCCATGGACACTCTCGGAACGCGATCCGCAACGGGAACGCAAGCCATTGTTTGCTGGGCACTGGATACGCGGCAATGCGGAATGGCAGCAGGTGGAACTGATTACGCCGGTCATGGAAAACAAACGTTACAGCCATTGTTTTGAATACGATTTGTGCCACTGCGCCATTCAGCCTATCCTGTGGCATGCAGGACGAGGCGCATCCTGGTTTGATGATTTTGTGCTGGAAAAGCTCAATCATTGATGGATTACTGAAACTGTCCGTTATATAAGGAAAGTCTGCCGATGAAAAACAGGATGATTAAATGCGGTCTGACAATGCTGATTGGTTTGTGCATCAATGAAACCGCATCGGCTTTGGATTTCAATGCGACGGGTGATGGCAGCACTTTGGAAAATCCGACCGTTATGACCAACGCCGGCGAGCCGTATTACTACACCTGGGCAGGTTACATGGGGGTTGGGTATGCCATCCTGACCAATGCCACGGTGACCAACACTTACAAGCAGTGGATAGGATACGGCAGCACCGCCAGCACCGGCGACTTGCACATCGGGACCGGCGGCGCGCTGCTCTGCACGAACCAGTACTGTTACACCTATGTCGGCAATTATGGCGTCGGCAGCTTGCGCATTGACGGCGTTG
>CAYXEK010000027.1:0-28696 GCA_964463985.1 uncultured Verrucomicrobiota bacterium | reverse complement strand
TCTTTTAATGTCAATACCAACGGCACCTTGCGTTTCACGATTGACACGAACGGCGTCACCCCGATTAATTACACTTATCGGTATGCCTATTTGAACGCCGGGAGCACGCTTGATCTCGGCCTGACACGCGAAGCCCGGCTGAAATTCGCCCGACTTCCGACCAATAGTTCGGAACGCGTCTTCACGCTGATTGATAACTACTCCGCCACCACCCATTATATCGCCACCCGCGAGATTGCCCTCGCGCCGGAAGATGCCAATGACTGGGAATTCGGGTACGACACCGGCGCAGTGCCTAGCGCCAACCCCAGACGATTGTATGCCCGCTACAAGGCCGTGATCAATCAAGGGACAATTTTCAGTGTCAAATAAAACGATACGCAACATCATTGTGATTGGAATTGGATTGACCCTGGGCTTAGCCGGCATTCCAACATCGCGCGCCGCGGCAACCAACAGGTGGAGCAAAGCGGAACTCGCCGCCCAGCAGGAGACGCTCCTGCAACGCATGCGAGCCGAAGGGTTGACGCCGGAAAACGGCTGGCTGAAAGGCCGCCGGGTTGCCAGCGACAAATACCGCAACGGCTTGATCTGGCCATATCCCCGGGAGAGTTTCCCTTACCAATGGGATTTTGACGATGGAACGCAGTGCGGAATCAGCCATACCGACGGCATAACCGACCTGCGGGTTGACGGCGGCGCATTAAAATTCACCGTCAGCAGTTCGAACGCATTCCTGGCTTGGGGCAACTACGACAAAATCCAGCCGGCGCTGCGGTTCGGGTATGGAGATGGCCAGGGCCGGCTGGGTCCATTCTGTACCGCGCTGCGTATGCGGATCCGGCAGAGCCAGACGCTGAGCGCCTGGCAGGCGGGGATCAGGCGTTACACCGGCGGCATGAAAATTAACCGCTCGGGCGATTATATTAATGAATCCCCGCCGGTTACAATTAAAGGAACCAACTGGCAGACCGTGTTGATTCCCTTTAAAACCAGGCCCAAGCCTCCCTATACGGGCGTGCAACTGCTCACCACGCTGCCGGGGAATAACGTGGAGATTGACTGGGTCGAGCCCTGCGCGATGTCCGGCCCGGCGGTTTTCCGCAAAACCTTCGTCCTGCCGTCAGCGGTGCGCTGGGCGAAATGCTCGCTGGCATATTCCGGACCATACAAGGTGTACGTCAACGGCAGAGCGGCGGCCGTATCGCCGCCTTATATGAATGCCATACAGGTTTATAATCATGACCTGGATGCGGAGCTGTTTCAAGCCGGAACCAACGTGGTGGCAATTGTGCGGGAATTGGGCGGGTTCACGTGCGGCGGCGATGTGCTGCTGGATGGCGCACTGGTGTGCATGGATGGCAGTTATCACCGGTTCGATACGGACACAACCTGGACCTTCAACCAGGCCTTAACCCCCGAAGAGTGGCAGGACGAATGGGTAACGGCCGCCTGCAACGATAGCGGCTGGGTTCATGCGGTTCTGTCACAGGATTACAAGCCCTCGCCCATTGGCGGTCAGCCGGAGGACGATGTTGCCAGGCGCTGGTTCAATCCATCCTGGAAAGGGCGGCTTGCGGTGACGCCGGCCGACCGGAGAAGCCAGCCGGTGTTTGGGAGCCAGGAAGCTGTGGCGCTGAACGTTTCCGTGCCGTGTCATGCCGCCGAGGAGCAGGAAGTGACCTGGCAGATATTCAACGAAATGGGCGACGGCTTCCATGCGGCGGATGCCTTGGTGCAGCAAGGGAAGCTGGAGCTGAAAAAGAAAAGTCCGGATGCCTCGAAGATTGATGAAGCATTGGATCAAAGCGGAGAATTGAAATTCCCCGCCGGCGCCCTGCCAGCCAACGCGGCTTATGCAGTTGTCTTCCGTCTGAATATTAACGGCCAGGAAGTGGAAAAATACCGGTATGAAATCGCGGTATGCGGGCCGGTAAGCCAGCCGGTGGTGGAAAACCCGAAGGATTACACGGATGGCATGGAACTGAAGCTGGTCTGGGAAATGGATGCGGCCGCGGAGCCGGACCCGGCGAATTTCCGGTCGGTGGACGGTAACGGCGAAGCGCGCCCCAGCACCGTGGTCACTACGCCCCTGGGCCGGTTCCGCCAGCCCTGGACGGAAAACAACCTGGGAAGCATGGGCGGCGGAGCATGCAACTATATTTCATACAGGTATCCGATCCGGCATCCCGGGCGTCCCCACGTGGCGATTGCAGAGTATCCGGACGACACCGAGCGGATCCAGGAGATGCGCCTGAATGAGGGACTGCCAATGGGCGAACAATACCGGTATATCCAGGCCAAGGAACTGGGGAACGACACCGCGGCGTTGGGGATCGAGAACCCGCTGACCGGAGAAATCCGAACGCACCACGCGGTATTTTTCCCGAGCGAGACCACGCAGACGGTGACCTTCCTTTCGATCGGCGGCGGCGGAAGCCGGTGGAAACCGGAACGGGCGGCGCGCGTGGGAAAAATCCGGATTTACGAGATTTTAAATGACTTGCCCATGCGCAGGATCACGGATGCGCCGGGGAAGCCAAAGTGGCTCGGTCAGCTTTCGGAGCCGGGGCCGCGCTGCATCATGAGCAGTTGTTTTGCCAGCCCGATCGCCATTCCTTTCAAATTAAAATTGATCGCCAGCGACACACCGAACTTCTACCGGAACTGGATGATCACCTACATCAACTTCATCAAGCGCCTGCGGTTTGCGGGAGAAAACGCCTATTATTCCGGGCAATACATGTATGAGGGCGTGCTGTATCCCGGCGACTATGCTGATCATTCTGCCTTTGACCACTATATTGGGGGGAGTTTGAAGGATTTCGGAGTGTTGATGGCGCGGATGTTCGAGGAAAACGGCCTGGCCTATTTCACAAGCCTCCAAATAGACGCTTTTGCGCATTTGACGGTGGCCGCCAGCGACGACGATGTGGCGCGGGGGATGGATACGGCCGCCCAGGTGAACAAGAACGGGAACCAGGTGATGGGACCGTTCTCCGCGGCCGTCTGGCCGAACTACGTGCATCCGGCAGGACGCCGGCACTTTGATCATGTAATTGACGAGGTCATAGGACTGTACGGGAAGGAAAAGGGATGGAAAGGCATCGTGTTTTACACGAACGAGGCAGGCGGCCCCAACTGGTACTCCGTGGGGGATCCCTACCAGTGCAGTTACGACGATGTCACAATCGCTTTATTCGAACAGGAAACCGGCGTTGATATTCCCGTAGACCTTAAAGATACAAAACGCTTCTCCCGGCGCTACGCCTGGCTCATGAAGAATGCGCAGAAAGCATGGACGGACTGGCGCTGCCGGAAGATCCTGGCAATCCATGAGGATGTCAACCGCCGGCTGAAGCAGGCGCGGGCGGACCTGCAATTGATCGTGTATCCCCAGGGCATGAGTTATATCTGGCCGCCCAAAAACGAAATGGCCGGGAGCCCGCCGTTATTACCGACCATCCATGACTACGCGCGGCGCGGGGGGCTGGACACGGAGGCCTTGAAAAACCACCAGGACATTATCCTGGCCATGAATGTCCAGGCCTACGGCGCGATCCAGAGCTGGATTGGCAGCGGTTTTGGCAGCGGGGGAGGAACCTATTCGACTTTGTCCCGCACGTATGCCCATGACGAACGGTGCGTAACGTCATTTGCAGACGACGGCAAGAACGGCATCGGCATTCGCTGGAACTGGTACGAGGCGCAGCCGGTGGGACCGGCGAACTGGGTGTGGGGCGCAACGAGCCCGGAAAGCTGGCCGTATCCCGGCGGCGAATTCTTTGCCGACTACTGGGTAAATATTTTTATTAGAAGCAATCCGGCGCTGATCCTGCATCCGTTGCAGGACATGAATCTCTGGAACGGCCGGGAATGGGCGATGGGCCGGTTCGCGCAGGCCTTCCGGTCCATTCCGGCGGGAAAATATGAACGTCTTCACGGGCAGGGACGGGATGTCAACGTCTGGATGGCGGTCTGCGACCGGGGAGAATCCGTCTATGGCTATATTGCGAATCCTCAATCGTGGGAGGTGGAGTCCACTGTGTCCTTTGCGCCGGGAACAAAGGTCACGGACCTGATTAACTCCCGCGAGGTGCAGGATGCGTCTTGGAAAGTGACGCTGGCGCCATACACGATGCATACTTTCCGGCTTGCGGGCGCGCAAGGCGGGGAGCGCATCCTGGGCTGCACAACCAAATGCGAGCAAGGGCAAGCGCGGCTCACCGCCATGCTGGCGGACGCGGAAACGAACTTGGCGGAAAATGCGCGGCTGCTGGAGCAGGCCGGCGCGCTGGAGACCCTGACCGGCTTGGTCAAGGCCGTCCGCCAGGCGGTTGCGGCGGGCGATTATTCAACAGCTTACGAGATTTTCAGCCTTTATCCCTACCAGGTCGCGACCCAGGCTGCCCAGGACGCGAAGTTTTCACCGTTTATCACCAAGGGGTGGAAAGTATCCCGCCTGATGCCGAAATCCGGGAAATTGGCCGAAGTTCCCTGCGTGCGGCTGGCCGACAATCCGGGCTGGAAATCCATGGACGACTATTCGGATCACAGCGGCGGCGGGGTGATCGTCCGCTCCGTCTATGAGGAGGCAGACGGGATTGCCTACCTGGGCATAACCATTAAAGTTCACCAAACAGGTTCTTGGACGTTGAGTCTGGGTCACGATGGAGGATGCCGGATGTTTGTGGACGGCAAACCGGCGCTCTGTCAGCCCAAGCTTCATAATCCGATCGTGCCGGACCGATCCAAGGTGACGCAGGAACTGAGCGCCGGCAATCATGAAATCATGATCGCGCTGGACACTCATCATGGCATGGGTTGGGGCATCAAGTTCCGCTTCGCCACACCGGACGGCAAGCCGATCAAAGCGGGTGAATTTCCCGTTGCCGGATCGCCGTGACCGCTTTGCGCGCGCGGGATTGCATGATGCTCTCTGCTCAATCCTCAGGTTCGTTTATTGGGCATTGCTTTTCCAGGACGCAGTTTCCCAACCATCGCCTGAAGCAACCAATGGGCGCATCTGCGATTCGTTGCAGGCTTCGGAAATGAGGTCGGCCCAAACTGTGCTGCGGCTCACCCGGAGGGTTCGCCCCACCTTGCATGCCGGGTGTTCGGCCGGTGGGGCGAACCCTCCGGGTGAGCCGGGCTGTTTCTGTGTTTAGACGCTCCATGTTGTAACTGGTCGCAGATGCGCCCGCAACCAATCGTGGTCAATATTTGTTGTTTACAATTGCTGGAATTAATTTATAATTTACTTGATATTGGCTTGGGTGGGTGATTGCGCGATGGGTAAATTGCTAAGGGAGAGTGAATGAAAGCAGCAAGCAAGTGCAGGTTGGCGGCAATCTTGGCAGTCCTTGGAGCAGTCTGCGGCTGGGCGGCGGACACGCCACCGATTGAAATTCCGGTCTGTACCCAGGCGCCGAAACTGGACGGCCGCCTGGAAGATCCGGCCTGGGGCGCGGCCGCCAAAATCACCCGGCTTTATCAGATCAACAGCGATACGCCGGCGCCGGAGACGGCGCTCTGGTTCCTGCACGACAATGCGTGGCTGTATATTGGCGCGCAGTGCCGCAATCCGCGTCTGGACCGGGTAGCGCAACTGGCATTTGAGCACGATGGGGCGGTGAATACCGATGATTCGCTGGAATTATTTATCCGGCCGACGGCCGAACCCCAGGCGGATTATTATCATTTTCTTGTCAACTTTGCCGGAGTGATGGCGGATCAGCGCTGCAACGGGCAGAATCTGCGCGACCGAAGCTGGAATCCGCCATGGCGGGCGGTGGTTGACCGGCAGGCGGATGGCTGGACGGCGGAACTGGCGATTCCGCTGTATTGCCTGGTGGCGGATGACCTGGGGGGGATGTCTGTCAATATCGGGCGGACACTGGTGCAGGTGGAGTTGGATGACTATGGCGCCAAGCACAGCGAAAAGCGGGTGAGTAGCACGTTGCGGGCGGGTAACCAGGGGAGTTATCATGCATTGCAGAATTTCGTTAAGTTGGCAGGGCTGCAAGGGGTGAGGGTGGAAACGCCGTTCGTGCCCCGGATCAGGGCGGCGGAGATTGCCGGCGTCCGCCAGGTTAGCGGCACGAATGTCTATGTGTTGCAAGTCCAGCTGGCGCCGGATACGCCGGTTTCCGGCAAGGCGCGGCTGGAAGTGTTGGAAGATTTCGGGGGCGGCGAGCAGGAAAGCCATGCGCAGCCGGTGGAGGTGGCGGAGACGGTGGACCTGGCGCTGGAAATACCGGCGGGCGAGTTGCGGGAGCGGGGTATCCGGGTGGCATTGACTGACGCCGCCACCGGGAGCCGGCTGGCGTCGTTGACGGTGCGGGACACTGCGGCCTTGAATGTTTTGAAGAACGCTTTTGCCGGGCGGAGTTATTATACCGTGGAAGACGCCGCCGATATCCGGGTGGAACTGGGGTTGCCGCCCAACATGCTGAAAGGGGCCGTGCTGCTGGTGGAATCCGCATCGGGCAAACTGGCGGAAGCGACCAGGCTGGCCCCGGTGATGACGGTTGGGGCGCCGGTATCGGCATTAGCCATGGGCGACAATCCGGTTCAGGTGCGGGTGGTGCTGGACGGCCGGGAATTGGCGGCGCGGAAGGTGAATCTCGTGCGGCTGGCGCCGCGGCCGGGATATGAAACCAAGGCGGATTTCATCCGGGGCGCGCTGCTGAAAGAGCAAACGCCGATATTTCCCGTGGGCATAGATGCGGGATGCCTCCAAAGACGCCTGGGAATCCAGGGCTGCACGGAAACGGACGAAGACCTGTTCCGTTACCTGGCGGAAGACATCGGGTTGAACATGCTGACCCGCCACGGCTCGTCCACGAACACGGCTGTCCTTATGGCAATGGCGGAAAAATACGGTTTTCAAGTCATCAATTGGGTTTCGCCCCAGCCGCGGCCGATCGGATGGGTTCCCGGCACCTGGCCTCCGCCGCCAGTGACCATGTCGATGCCCGAGCGCCTGGCCTTCCAGCGCAAATGGTACGAGGAACTGGAGCCGGGGCTGATTGAGGACACGAAAATCGTGCGGGATTTTAAAAATTTGATCGGGTATTACAACGTGGACGAGCCCAACCTGGTCAACCCGGAGGAGCGGATTGCCGGGGCCGAATGGTACTGGAAAACCGTCAATCCGCTCGATCCCTATCGCCCGCAGTTTTTGTTGTATGCCCGGCACATCCCGGTCGGCAACAATTGGACGCGCTGGGGCGACGTGCTGGGGTACGATGTTTATCCCTGTCCCTACACGGGCGGATTCCACAGTGAGCCGGCGCTGTCCACAGCCTACTACGCCTGGCAACTGCGCGAGCGTTGCCGGCAGGATCACAAGCTGATGTTTTTTGTGCCTTTATCCAACCAGCTCGATCCCGGGCGGTCACCCATCGGCTTGAGCCGGGCCCACATGCTTGGCCAGGCCTACGCGGCGATCATTTACGGGGCGCGCGGCCTGATGTATTTTACGCTGAGCGCGGTGGTGGGGCCGGACGCTTGGGACGCCCTGCGGACCATCAGCGCGCAAATCAAGGCCATGGCGCCGGCGTTACTCCATGGCGAGATCGCCCGGAATATCAAGTACACGCCGGATGAATTTGATCCGCGCGCCCGGAAATTCCCGCTGGTCAATGCGGAGATTTTCCAGTATCCGGAAGGCGGCTATCTGCTGATGGCGGTTAATATCAAGCCTTTTGCCGTGGAAACCGAGTTCATGATCGGTGGTCTGCAAGGCGCGGCGCGGTTGTTCGATGAGGAGGGGCAAAGGGGCAAAGGCACAGAGGCACAAAGGGGGAAAGGGGCAGAGGGACTGAGGAGCAAAGGGGCAGAGGGGCAGAGGGCAATGGTGTTGGAAGGTGAAACGTTCAAGGACAAGATCGAGCCGTACGGTGTGCGGGCGTACCGGCTGCAATTGGGCGCCGCGGCGGCGGATGCCGCGCGGCCGGTGGAAATTGCCGTGGCGATGACGCCTGTGCCGGAGGAAGTCGCGCCGGCGGCTGACATCCCGGCGATAGTCCGCCGGGTGATGCTGGGCAGGAATCACATGCCCAATCCCTGCTTCACGCAGCAGACCAATCCGGGCTGCCCCGACTTTTACCGCCCGTATTTCTGCCTGAGCGTGGATCCATACTGGGGGCAGAAAGGCAAAAGCGACTGGTTCATGGACGATACGGTCCTTTGGAACGGCCATCCTTCCATGCGGATGTACAAGCGCAACCTGGCCGATGGCGGTTACAAAACCCGCGGCATGTTTTTCGGGGCCTATCCGCCGGTCAATGACAAGCCGGTGCAAGCGGTTTTTTCGTTTTATGCGCGCAGCGAAGCGCCGGGGGCCGGCTTGTGGTTCCAGCCGCCCGGCGGCAGCCCGGTGACGGTCAAGGGCTTGACCCCGGATTGGCAACGGCATCATTTCACGGTTGAATTGCCGCCCGGCGACGGGCGCAACCTGGGCGTGCGCCAGTTTCTGATGGCCCCCTCGGCCGGTGCGGTGATCTGGATCAACGGCTTGCAATTGGAAATCGGCGGAAAGCCGACGGACTTCCAAGACGATTCACTGCCGCTTAAAAAAAAAGTAGTTTCGGACCCGAATAATTTGATTCGAAATCCCGGGGCGGAATCCGGTTCGGCCGAAAGCTGGAGCGGGTTGGAAAACATGCCCCGCGGCGAACTCGGGATCCGTCGCGGCGCGGGACACACGGGGGAATACGCCTTCTGCTGGCGCGGGCAGTCAGCCGGCATCAATTCGGACTGGATGGCGGTTGACACGCAAAAGGCCTATAAGTTGACCGGTCATTTCCGGGCGGAATCCGGGGGTTTCACCGGCTTGATTTTTGGCGTGGTGATGGCGGATGAACAGCGGCGGACGATTAAACGCATCAACATTTTTTCGCTGCCGGGGACGCTGACGGAGCTGGCGGCAGCCTGCCATGCCGGCGACCGGGTGTTGCGGGTAAAAGACGCGGCGAAATGGCGGACGGGGCCGTCGTTTGCCGCGGCATTCGGCGCCGGCGCCAACCGGCTGACTTTTGACCTGGCGCCGGCCGGCATCACGGAGATTCGCAAAGACGATGATAATTGGGCGGTGGTTCTGTCCAAGCCCTGCGGCCTGGATTTTCCGGCCGGGACGCCGGTGGCGGAAAACAGCGCCGGCGGCAATGGAATATTTTTACCCGGCGCCGCCGGCGCGAAGATTTCCGAGACATGGACTGCATGCGCAGGAGAAATTGAATCCGGGCAATGGTGGCCGGGCACGGCGTATGCGCAGGTGGTGGTCACCGGGTTGCCTTTACGGCGCGGCCCGGATGGGCCGGCGCTGCTGCTGGATGATTTCGACTTGCGGGAGGCGCGCTAAGGCGGCATGCAAAATGTGAATTTTGAAATCGGGTCATTCCGATCAATGCAGCAGGAAGAAAGGTAAACATGAATAGATTGACGGCAGGATGGAATGTTGTTTCCCCGGCGGTCTGTTTGGCCGGCGTGCTGTTGGCGGGCAGCGCTTTGGCGGACACGCTGTACGTGGCGGTCAACGGCAGCGATGTGGATGGCGACGGCACGGCAGGTAATCCGTTCCTCACAATCAGCAACGGCGTGGCGCAGGCGGCGGAGGGGGACACGGTGCTGGTAGCCACTGGAATGTACGCGGTCAGTGTGAATGTGGTTGTCGCCAAAAAACTTGCCCTGCGCAGCTGGAACCAGGGCGCCGGCGGGCAGGAAGACCGGGAAAACACGATCATTGACGGCGGCGGAATATGCGCGCCGCTCTACATCAACCATGCCGAAGGATTGGTCAGCGGATTTACCATCACCAACGGCAACAGTGTCGGGGGTGTGTATGATTTATATGGCGGCGGCGTGTACATGAATGGCGGGATTCTCACCAATTGCATTATCGCCGGCAACATCGGCAATCGGTTCGGCGGCGGCGTGTACATGGCTAACAGCGCCATCCTTTCCGATTGCCGGGTGGCGGGCAACTCGGTCACCTCGACCATCGCGGCTTGGGGCGGCGGCGTGTTTGCTGATGTCGGGTGCTCGGTTATCAACTCCGAATGCATCAGCAATTCCACGTTAACGCTTGGCGCCGGCATCTATTGCAAGGCATCTTCGATTGTATCCAACTGTCTGTTGGCCGGCAATAAATCCACCCTTACCGGCGGCAACGGCGGCGGGATTTATGTTGGCGAGACCAACGTCCTGATCGTTGATTCCGTGATCAGCAACAACACCAGCGGCGGCCTGGCCGGCGGCCTTGGCGTTGGCGCCGGCGGCTTCCCGACTATTCTGAATTGCACCGTGACCTGTAACAGCGCCAGGTATGCCGGCGGCGGCCTGCACTTGCGCACATCCGCCGCCGGCGGGGCCTTGATCACCAATTCCGTCATCAGTTATAACCATATTACCGAAAACGCTTTTTACGGGAGCGGATTGTGCGACGGCTATAACACTGGCGCCACCTCATCGGGCATGCTGACGGTGGTGCGCACCGATTTTATCGGCAATGGCGGCACCAACGACCGTAATGGCGGCGGCGCCATGATTTATACTTACGGCACAGCGGTGTTCCATAATTGCCGGTTTCTCGGCAACACCATGGGATACAGCGGCAGCAGCGGCGCCGGTTTGTATATCGGCACAGGCAGCGCCTGCGTGGTAGTGCGGAACTGCCTGATCGCAAGCAATAACGCCGCCGGCCCTTACGGCGATGGCGGCGGAATATTTTTCGGCGGAGGTGTCGGGGGCAAGTCCGGACCGAATCCGTTGGCGGTGTCGGTGGAGTCCTGCACGATTGCGCAAAATGCGGTGGTGCGCGATTATGGCGGCATGAATTCCGCCAACGGTGTTGCCGCATTAAATTGCGTGGTGGTTTCGAATTCGGCCGGAGGTTTATATCCCGATTTGCGGGGCGGCGCGGAATTTATCGCGCATTTTTCCAATTCATGCAGCCCCGCGCTGACGAATTCTGAAAACGGCAATATCACCAATGCTCCGTCATTTGAGGATTACGCTGCCGGCAATTACCGGCTGGCTGCCGGGTCGCCCGGGATTAACGCCGGGACGAACCAGGTCTGGATGGCTGACGCCGCGGACCTGGATGGCCGGGTGCGGCTGGACCGGTTCACCCGCCTGGCGGACATGGGATGCTATGAACAGACGCCGGCCGGGACGCTGTTCGGATTCAAGTAAGCCCGCAGGCGCGGTGAATCTGCATGTGCCGAAATTGCGGAGTCTGCCATTTGAGACACAGATCATAGAGCGATATCGGCGGCGCGAGAGTTCCAGGGAATCGGATTGAGGAATGGCGGAACCGCAAGTTGACAGGCCTGTATGAGTATGTCTGGATGGATCGTGCGAGTTTGTTTGTGTCGGATTGGTTTCCAGGGACTGGTGGATGCGATTGCCGCGGTATAACCGGAAGCGGCCTGGCAGCGGCGCATGGGTTGGGGCATCAAGTTCCGTTTTGCCACACCGGACGGCAAGCCGATCAAAGCGGGTGAATTTCCCGTTGCCGGATCGCCGCGACCGCTTTGCTTGAGCAAGCGGAGTGCGATCAACAAGAAAACACTCCGGCTATTTGCCCTGAGGCGCGTTAATAAACTACTCCGCATCCCGTAACGGATAAGGATTGTGAATTCTTAATTCTGGATCCGTGACGGGGTTTTATATTTATTACATAATGATGTGTGAAGCAACAATTTACAATATATTAAATAGTAACCAAAATTACAACCTGTTTGATTGAAGAAAAGAGCGCCCTCCGGGTGAGGCCGGGATGTCGCATCTGCTTTGTTGCGAAGGATTCGCGGTATATGAATACAGCGTCATCCTTCGCGCCGCGCATCTGCGGCATCCGGGCCTCATCACGGATTCAGGTTAATATTTACGGGCCGGTTCAATCCCGCTCCAACGACTCCAGGTTCAGCGTAACCCGGCCGCATCCCACCCGGAGCGTGGAAGCTTCGATTTTGCATGCGCGCAGCGTCCAGGGCGGACGCCGTCCGGCGGCGGCATTTAACAGCGCGCCCACGTCTTCCAGGGCCACTTCGCCGTATTGGATTTCCACCCGGCGCACGCGCCAGCCGTCCGCCAGCGCCAGCGCGCCGCGGTCAAGTATGTCCGGGCGCGCGTCCGGTGTGAATTCTTCCGTCAACTGCGTCAGCGGCGCCGGGCGCGCGGGCCGCGGTAATTCCTGCAACGCCGCCAGCCGCCGCCGCGCCGCCTGCTGCTCCGCTTCCACGGCGCGCAATCGTCCCCAGGCCGCCGCCCGCGCCCGCAAGGCCTGCACCCGCGCCGGAGCCATGGCGGCGCTGCGCGCCGTCCACACCAGCCCGGCGGTCAAAACCGCGGCCGCGGCCATCCAGGCCGACGCATTTCCATCCCGCATAAATTTATGCATATCCAGCCTCATTCGCGCCACTTGCCGCGCATCACGCAGGCGGCGCGGCCATCCTCCAGCGCGGGCAATGCTTCCTGCTCCGCCGCATATCCCAACTCGCCCAGCCGCCGCGCCAGCGCCTCGAACCGTCCCCAATCCGCCGCCGAGCAACGGAGCGTGAATTGGCGGTCATCCGCCTCCAGAACCTGATAGGCTATGCCGCCCGCCGCGCCGGCTTCCAGCAATTGCCCGATGCGCAGGTGCAAATCTGCCGACACCGCCGCATGCAACGCCGCCGTTGCCTGCCGTTCTTTTTCCCATGCGCGTTGCGCTTCTTCCACTTCCCGGCCATACGGAATCCGCTCCCCGGGCGCCAGCCGCGCCGCCAGGGCGGCCACCGCCCCGCGCATGGATTGCAAGCGGCGCGCCGCCGCGGCCTGCCAGACCAGGTTGCCCGCCAGCAGCAGGCATCCCGCCGCCATCGCCATATAAGCCGCCCGCCGCGTTGCCTGCCGCCGCCAGCCGCGCACCGCCGGATGCAGCAGCGGGCCTTCGCGCAAGTTGCACCGCCAGGCGCCGGACGACAATGCCCGGACTGCCAGGGCGCGGGACAATATCCCCACGGCGTTGACCGGGCGGGATATCCGGCCCGGCCAACGCCGCGGGAGGCGCCGTGCCAACTCGTCCGCCATCGGCGCCGACGCGCCGGCGCCGGCATAGAGCAGCCAGTGCGGTTGCCAATCCCCGCCCGCCTCGGCATACAAAATCCGCTCCAGCCGGCCGAACAAGGCATCCATGCGCCCGCCGCCGGCGCCGACAAGTTCCGCCGGCAAGGCCAGCGTATGCGCCTGCTGAAAATCTCCGCCGCGACCGGTAACCACCGTCACCGTGTCCGGCTGCAAATACACCAGCACCCGCGCTTCGCCCGGCGCCGCCGGCGTTTCCAGCAGACTTTGCGTCCACAGCGCCAGCCCGGCATGATCCAGAAACACCGGGTCCCACCCCGCGGCGCGATAACGATCCAATTGCGCTTCCACGATTCCAACGCGCGCGGCCAATGCCAGAACCTGCATTTTGCCGTCCAGGGCGGGCCGCGCCGCGACGAAACTATACCGGCATTCCTCCAGCGCAAACGGCAATTGGGCATCCAGCAGCGCGGGCAATACCCGGCGGGTTTTCGACCAGGAAGCAAACGGGGCATCCAGCCAGACGGTCAAGCTGTCGCTCACCGCAAGACACCCGGCCGCCGGCCGGCGGCGCTGTTCCGGCGGAACGGCGGCAGCCGCCGGAATGTTTTCATAATACAGCCGGCCGCGGAAATCCCGGCCCGCGCGCGCGCAGACCGGCCCCACGGGACCGAGTTCCACCCCCACGCAAGTCCGCAGGGGCATTGCCGGCGCGCGGCGGAATTCTCCTCCAAGGTCGCGTTTGCCGGAGAAATTTATTTTAAAATGCTGGAATTGCATGAGTTTCTTTCAACAGTCTCTTCGGCAAAAAATTCAGATGATCCGGGATGTAGTAGCCGAACGGCGTTCGGCATCTAATACGCCATCCCGCCTCCGTCGGAACAGGCGTGCGCCACACCGTGGCGCTACTACACTCCAAAACACCAAACGGGAAGTTAGAATAAACATACATCCCCTGTCATCCCGGCACAGCAGCTTACCGGCACACCCAGCGCCGCACCCGCCATTGCGCCAGCGGATCGCGTTCCGCCAGCGCCCAGACGCGGACCAGTCCGCCGGTTTGCTCCGCTTGCGCCGCCACGGAAAAATACAAGCTGCGCACATCCAGGTAGTCCTCGCAATCCCGGATGGAATCATAAAAGGCGAAATTTTTCACCGCCTGGAGCGGCTGCGCATCCCGCCGCTTGACCAGGGCTTCCGCCGCAAAGGCGCGGGTTTGGCCCAGTACGCCCAGTAATACTTCCGGCGGCGCGGTATTGACATTCACGGGCGCGAGGCCGGCGCCGGGATCCGGCAACACGCTGAATAATTCCGCCAGGCGCTCCGGTTCCGCTTCCGGCGCCAGCGCCGCCAATTCGGCGGTGCTCTGCAAGACTGCGCCAGTCAGACCGGCGGGATGGCCGGCGAACCAATCCCGCCAACGCCCGGCAACGGCCACCGGCGCCGGGCATTGCGCGCCGGCCAATAATTCCGCGGCAATCGCTTCCGGCAGCCGGACGACGCCGGCGGTCAAGGCTGAAAATCCCAGATTATTCACATTAAATAAACGCGCGGCATCGCTGACCTGGACGGACAGCAGCGTGCCATCCGGCAGGGTTTCGCGCCGGGGCGCGGCCCAGGCGGCATTGGTATGGATCAAAGCCGCGGCGGCAGTTTCCTCCGCCAGCGTCTGCAGGGCCTGCCAGGCGGCGTCGCACGCCAGGGTGCGCAGGCGTGTGTGCTCGCCGGCCCGCTGCTCCCGCGCCAGACGGCCGCGCGCCGCCATCTGGGTCTGCAAGGTCAGGGCCGCCAACAGGGCCAGCAACATCAGCACCGCCGGTAAAACCATGCCGGCATCGGAGGGAGGCGCGAAATAAGATTGACTCCCGCCGCGCGTTTTGCTGCAATCAAGGTTAACGCCAATCGCAGGTTTTGCCATGGAAATCAATCTTATCAGCATGCCCCGCCAAAGTCAAACTTCGCTTGGGCGCAGTCTGCTGATCTGCGCCATGATCGCGGCGCTTATCCGGCCAATTTGCGGCGGCGCCGCCGCGCCCCGTCCCCCCTCTCTGACCAATGCGCCGCCGGCCGCCCTGCCGGCGGCCACGGTTGCCGTGTCAGCCGCGGTTTCACCGGCTGCGGTTTCACCGACCGGCGCGCCGCCGGCCTTAGCCGCGGCGGCTCTGGCGCGCAACCTGACTTCCGACACCCCGCCGGGCGCCGAATCCGCCGAGGACGAACGCTTGCGGCTTTACCTGCAGGCCAACGAATCCAAGTCCATGGCCGAATGGCTGAAACAGCAGAACCTGCTCGATGAATCCGCGGATATTTACCGGGAAGCGCTGGGATTATACAAAAACCTGGCGCAAAAATATCCCGTCTGGCACGCCGAACTGGTTAATTTCCGTATTAATAATTGCGAAGAAGAATTAGCCGCTCTTTCCGGGGCGCGGGCCGGCGCCCCTCCCGTGGGCCTGCCGGCGCAGTTCGCCCGCACTGCACCGCCGGCGCTTGGCGCGGCCCGGAACACGGTGCGTCTGCGGCGCGCCGCGCAATTGGAAAAAATCGCCGATCTGCCGGCGGCCCTGGCGCTCTACCAGGAAATCCTGGACGAAACTCCTCAACATCCCGAGGCCCTGCAGGGCGCTGCCCGCATTTACCTGCGCATGCAGCGGATCGAACCGGCGCGCGCCGTCCTGGCCCAGGCGGAGCAACTGCCGGCGAACGATGAAGCCACGTTGATGCTGCGCGCTTTGCTGCTCTGCCATGACGGCAATTTCCACGGCGCGCGCCGGTTGGTGGATGCGCTGCTCAAGCGCAATCCCTACAATGCCAACGCCCACCTGGTCATGGGCGCCGTGCTGGCCGACACCGGCAATTTGGCCGCGGCGGAAGAGGCCACCAAACGCGCGATAACGCTCAATCCCAAGCTGGGCGACGCTTATTACAATCTCGCCCAGATCAGCCTGCGCCAACAACCGATTGATCTGGAAAGAACCTGGCACTATTACCGCAATGCCTTGAAATACGGCGCCGTACCCGATCCCGCGCTGGAAACGTTGCTGGATTAGACCGCGTCCATGACTACCAACACTTTGAAAGGCCTGGCATGGTCCCTGGCCAGCGCATTTCTGTGGAGCACCACTTTCGTCTGCGCCCGGTACCTGCTGGCTGACGCCCGGACAGATCCGCTGACGCTCTCAACCGCGCGTTTCCTGCTGGGCGGGCTGGCCTTGCTGGGCATCGGCGCGCTGCGGCCGGGGATGCTCCAACTGCGCTTGCGGCCGGCCGACCTGGCGCGCCTGGCCGGGCTGGCGCTCTGCGGCCTGGCCGGCATGAGCGTGCTGCTGTTTTACGGCCAGAAACACACTACGGCCATCAACAGTTCCATGCTGATGCAGTTGAGTCCGGTATTCATCCTGATCCTGGGCATCGGCATCGGCGAGCGCATCACCCGGCGCAACCTGGCGGCGCTGCTGCTCAGCCTGTGCGGGACCATGCTGGTCGTCGGCATCATCACGCCGGCCGGCGTGAGCGCGCCCCTGGCCGCCGCGCGCGGCGACCTGCTGGTGCTGGGCGGCGCTTTTTGCTGGGCGCTTTATGCCATTCTCAGCAAGCCCACGGTGCAACGGCTGGGCGGGTTTACCGCCACCACCTGGGTCATGCTGGCCGGCGCAGCGGAGCTGCTGGTTCTGCGGCTGGCGCTGCCCGCGGAATTCATTCCGCCCGCCGGCGCCGACGCCTGGGCGATTATCATATACATGGCGCTCTTCCCCACCGCCCTGGCATTCTTCGCCTGGTACGAGGCCATGCGCTTGATTGACCTGGCGGTGCTGAATGTCATGCAGTATTTGACCCCGGTTTTCACCATCGTGCTGGCCGGCTGGTGGCTGGGCGAGCGCCTGACCTGGATGCAGGGGCTCGGTATCGCGGTGGTGTTGTCCGGCATCGCCCTTTTACGGCCGGCAGCGCAAAAAAGACTTGCCAAGCCGCCTGGTTAATATTACAAAAGGCGTCCTGTTGCCCGTAAAACAGCGCCATCCGTAAATTTGGCGCGCGGCTTCGGCCGCAATCAACCAGAACGAGGTGTTTTTTATGTATTCTGCTTCCGACCTGCGCAAGGGACTGCGCATTCAAATTGACGGCGTGCCTTATTACATCACGGAATTCAATTTCGTCAAGCCCGGCAAGGGCGCCTCGATTTACAACTGCAAGCTGAAAAACCTGATCAACGGCAGCACCCTGACCAAAAGCTACCGGTCGAACGATAAATTCGACGAGCCGCAGATTGAAGACCGTAAAATGCGCTACTCGTACAACGATGGCACCAATTACGTGTTCATTGACGCCGACTTCGAACAGCTGGAAATTACCCCGGAAGTGCTCGGCGACTCGCGCTACTTCCTGAACGAGGATATGCCCGTGGATGTCCTGGTCTTCAACGGCCAGGCCATCGGCGTGGATTTGCCCACGTTTGTCGAAAAGGAAATCATCGAAACCGAACCGGGCGCGCGCGGCAACACCGCCACCAACGTGCTGAAGCCGGCCAAGATCGCCGGCGGCTTTGAAATTCAGGTGCCGCTGTTCGTCAACCAGGGCGATGTCGTCAAAATAGACACCCGCACCGGCACGTACAGCGACCGCGTGCGCACCTTCCGTAATTGACGATGCCCGACTGCCTCAATCCCGATTCCGCCGCCGTCCGCCTGCGCCGCCTCCGGCCGGCCCTCGAACGGCGCGCGCAGGTCATCGCGGCGGTGCGGGACTTCTTCACCGGCCGCGGCTTCATGGAAGTGGACACCCCCGTCCGCATCCACGCGCCCGCCCTGGAGGAGCAGATTGACGCGCAACCGGCCGGCGGGGCCTGGCTGCGCACTTCGCCGGAACTGCACATGAAACGGCTGCTGGCCGCCGGCTATGACAAGCTTTTCCAGATCGGCCCCTGTTTCCGCCACGGGGAATACGGCGACCGGCACAACCCGGAATTCCACATGCTCGAGTGGTACCGCGCCCACGCGGATTACCGCGCCATCCTGGCCGACACCCAGGCGTTGATCACCGCCGTCGCCCGGGCAGTTGCGGGCGGCGGCGCTGCAACCGGCTTCTTTTATCGCGGCCGGCGGATAGACCTGGCCCAACCCTGGCACATTCTGACAGTAGCCCAGGCCTTCCAGGACGCCGCCGGCTGGGACCCCACGCGCGCGTTCGACGCCGAAAGGTTCGAGGCCGACCTGCTCGGCCGCGTGGAACCAAGCCTGCCGTCGGACCGCCCGACGGTGCTGATGGATTATCCCGTCGAACTGGCGGCGCTGGCGCGCTGCCGGCTCGGACATCCGCCCGTCGCGGAGCGCTGGGAACTGTATATCGGCGGCATGGAACTCGCCAACGCCTTTTCCGAACTGACCGACCCGGTGGAACAAAGCCGGCGGTTTGAAGCATGCGCCGCGGCGCGGCGCGCGGCCGGAAAAACCGTCTACCCGCTGGACAATGATTTCCTGGCCGCGCTGGAGGCCGGGATGCCGCCCTGCGCCGGCGCAGCGCTCGGGCTGGACCGGCTGGTCATGCTCCTCAGCGACGCCGCCAGCCTGGATGAGATTCTGCCGTTCCGCATCCGCTGAACACGGCCGGCCGCGCACACACAGTTAAAGATATCCCGTGATTTGCCGGGGACAGGACGCGGGAAAATGGCCGTTTCCCTGCCGGCGTTGACGTGCGGCACAAGCCATAGACGCTTCACATGCCCTGGCGCAGCACCTGCAGCACCAGCGGGCCGAGGAGCACCAGGAAGACGGCGGGAAAGATGAAGGCAATCAACGGGAAAAGCATTTTCACCGGGGCTTCGTGCGCCAGTTTTTCCGCGCGCAGGAAGCGCTTGGCGCGGATTTGATCGGATTGGATGCGCAGCGTGGCGCCGATGCTCACGCCCATTTCATCCGCCTGCGTCAGGGCCGTGATCAGCGAGTGAATGTCCGGCTGGTCAACCCTATCGGCCATGTGGCGCAAGGCTTCGCGGCGGGTCTTGCCCAGTTGAATTTCAAACAACACCCGCCCCAGTTCCTCGCCCAGGGCGTCCGTCTTCCGCCGCTCGATGATGTTGCGGATAGCCGTCATGAAATCCAATCCCGCTTCCACGGAAATGGTCAGGAGGTCCATGACAAACGGCAGCGCGCGCAGAATCTCGCGGTGCCTCAGCAGGACGGCGTTTTTCAGCCAGAAGCGCGGATAAAACGCCATCCACAGGAACAATACGGCGGCCAGGGCCGCCGGCCGGCCGCCCATGCCGGCCGTTGACGCCGAGAATGCGCCCAGGACCGCCAGCGCCAGCGCGCCGCCCCAGATCAGCGGCGTCAGCAGGCACAGCGCCAGATATTCCTGCGCGCTCAGGGTATCCTCGTAGCCGGCGGCAGTCAGCCGCGTTTCCAGCCGCGCGCACAGCGGTTGGAATTTCGGGCGGTGGAAGTAAAACGCCGGGTACAGGGTCAAGGGCATCAATGCCTTTAAAAGCAACGGCAGACGCCGCGCCGGCATCCTGGCCGCGCCCGCGGCGGGCGCCATGGCCAGCGCCAGGCGCGCCAGGCTCCAACTCAATCCGCAGGCAAACACCGCCCACAAGCCTGCCAGGAGGAATTCATGCCCGCTCAAGATTTGGCCGGCCGGGTTCATATATCAATCGCCACAATTTTCCGGATTAACAAGGCGCCGATGACTTCCAGTCCCAGGATCGCTCCAATCATTCCCAGGCCGACCGGCGAATGGGCAAACGATCCCATCATCCGCGGGTCAATCGCAAACATCACCGCGCCCAGGATCAACGGCATCAGCCCTACCACCACACCCTGCAGGCGCCCCTGGGCCGTCAGGGCCAAAACCCGGCCCTGGATGCGGATGCGTTCGCGGATGGTGTGGGCGATTTTTTCGAAAACTTCGGTAAGATTGCCGCCGGTCTGCCGGGCGATTTCGATGGCCCGGATCATGATGGTCAAATCCTCGCTGTCCACCCGCCGCTCGAGATTGCCCAGCGCTTCTTCAAATTTCACGCCGACGCGGGTCTGCTGGAGAAACAGGCTGAATTCCTGGGAAATCGGGTTGCGATTCTGCTTCACGATCTGCTCGAAGGCCTGGAGTATGCTGGATCCGGAACGCAGGGCATTGCTCATGGTCATCAGGGCGTCCACCAGTTGCTCGTTGAAATCGCGGCGGCGCTTCTGCTTCAACACCGCCAGGGCCCGGCCCGGCAGGGTCAACGCCACGCCCCCGGCGAGACCGCCGGCGACCAGCCCGCGCAGCAAGCCGGGCACCGAGCTGAAATCGCCCGCCGCCAGGAAAAATGTCAGGAAGACGACCGCCGCCGCCGCCCAGGCGATCTCCAGTAGCCGGCGGGGCGGAATGAAGTAAAACATCTCGGCAAACTGGCGCGCCGTACGCTCGGTGTAAACGGCGGCATAGCTTTCGGCGCCCGACTGTAAAGCCCGCACACAGGCGTAAGCCAGCAAAGCGAAGCTCAAACCGTAAAGCAACGGAATCAGCGCCAGCCATGATATTTCGTGAAATTCGGACATAAGCAAGCCAATTTCAAAACCAACGTTTTGAAAGAATTCAGAATTCAGCAGTCAGAATTCAGAATAAAAGCAAGGTGTTTATGGTTAAGGTGTTATGTGGTTTTTTAATTCTGACTACTGAATACTGGCTGCTGAATACTGCTTTCAAAACTGACTTTTGAAAGCAACTCAAGCATTACCTCCGGCGGGCCGGTGGCTCGAACATGGCCATGTCTATTTCCAGACCGCGGCTGCGAATTTCCTCAAGGAAGGTCGGCACCGATCCGGATGGCTGGACCGCGCCCAGCACGCGGCCGTCGGCATCCAACCCCGTTTGTTTGAACAGGAAAATATCCTGCATGGTGATCCGGTCGCCCTCAAGCCCGGCGACTTCCGTAACGGCGGTCACCTTGCGCGAGCCGTCGCTCAGGCGCGCAGTCTGGATGATCAGGTGGATGGCCGAAGCAATCTGCTCCCGGATCGCCCGCGATGGCAATTCAATGCCGGACATCAGGGTCATGGTTTCCAGGCGGGAAATGACGTCGCGCGGCGAGTTGGCATGCACGGTGGTCAACGACCCGTCGTGGCCGGTGTTCATCGCCTGCAGCATGTCCAGCGATTCGCCGCCGCGGCATTCGCCGATGATGATGCGGTCGGGGCGCATGCGCAAGGCATTGCGCAGCAAGTCGCGGATGGTGACCGCGCCCCGGCCCTCGATGTTGGGCGGACGCGATTCCAGGCGCACCACGTGCGCCTGGGAGAGGCGCAACTCCGCCGAATCCTCGATCGTGACGATACGATCGGTGTTCGGCAGAAACGAACTTAGGACGTTCAAAAAAGTCGTTTTGCCGGAGCCGGTGCCGCCGGCCACCACGATGTTGCGGCGCAGCAGGACGCACAGGCGGAGGAATTCCGCGATGGCAGGGGTCAAGGTCTCCAGGCGGATCAAATCCGCCACGCTGAGGGCATCGCGCGCGAATTTGCGGATGGTCAGGCACGGCCCGTTCAGCGCCAGGGGCGGGATGATGGCATTGACCCGCGAACCATCCTTCAGGCGGGCATCCACGTAAGGCTGGCTTTCGTCTATCCGGCGCCCGATGGGCGCCACGATGCGCTCGATGATGGCCAGCACGGATGCGTCGTCCAGAAATACCCGGTCGCTCATCACCAGCCGGCCATGCTTTTCCACGTAAATCTGGTCGTGGCGGTTAACCATGATTTCCGTGATTTCGGGGTCGGCCAGCATATCCTCCAGCGGGCCCAAGCCTACGGCTTCGTCGTAAATTTCCTTGATCAGCACCGCCGGCTCGATCCAGGCCGGCAGCCGCTGGCGCACTTCCTGGACGATCTGCTCCAGGGTCTGGCGCACCCGCTGGTGCAAATCCGCTTCCTGGATGTGCGAGGCCGTCAGGCGTTTCATGTCCAGGCGCTCGAGCAACACCGTGTGAATCTGCCGCTTCATCTGCCGTTTCTGCTCCTGCGCCGGATCGGCCCGCAGAATTTCCGACTTGGCGCGGGCGGGCGGCGGCGGACGGGGCGGGACGGCGGACGCCGGCACGGCGGCCGTAGGCGGCGGCTGTTTCGCCGGCAGGCGCACCACCAGCCCGTAGGCGCCGCACCGGATTTCCTGGCCCGGCTGGAAGGGCGCCCGCCCCCGCACCGGGGCGCCATCCAGCAGCGTGATGTTGCCGCTGTCGAGGTCCTCGACGAAAAATCCATCCTCGCGCAGCAGCAGAATCGCATGCCGGCGCGCAACGGCGGCGTCGGGAATTACGATTTTGTTGCCCTGCTCGGAGCCGACGGGGTACACGCCCATGGGCACCAGTTGGCGTTGCAGCAGAGCCCCGGCATGGTTGATTTCCAGTTGGAGTAAATTATCTGACATGGCAGGTCTTACAAGTCCTGCTTGTGGCGGATATCGCGCTGCCGGATCATGTTCAATTCCTGCAGCTTTTCCTGGATGCGCTGATAATCTATCGGCGGCAAATCCGTGACATACGACACATCCGCCGGGTTGCGGAGCGCCATCGAAAGCCGCCCCTTGACCGACTGGGCAAACACCAGCAATTCCACCTCGCGCGGCGTGACTTCCAGCGTGATCGTGCTGTATCCCGCCCGCGCCGCCTGGCGCTCGCCCGACGGCAGCCGCGCCGCCAACTGCTGGCCGGCGGCCAGCACCGTCACGTCCTGCAGCACGGTGAGCGTGACGATTTCCTGCTCGTTGGGCCGGTTGGTGGAAGGAATGGTGAACGTGCCGATAATGTCCACATGATCGTTCGGACGCACCATGCCGCTGACCGACGAAACGGCGTCCACGGAAATGGAAATGGCGCGCAAGGACAGGGTGACGATATCGGCCAGTCCGGCTTCCGCGCGGTATGGCACGTCCACGTCCGACCACAGGATCGGCTCGTTTTTATTGATGGTGAACAGCAGTTTCTTGCCGACGATGTCCACGGCCGATTCGGGCAGCACCGCCCGGTTGCCGACATTGCGGCGGAATACCTTCAGCTTGCCCAGGTCTGCCTGCTTAAGCACCGAGCCGGCCGGCAAATCCTGCGCCGCGCCCACCACCCAGATGCTGCTGGCGCCGCTCATGATCAGTTCCTTCTCGTGGCGCAGATACGCGCCGGTCAGCAGAAACGCCAGGATGCCGCATGCCAGCGCTATCACCAATACGAGTTTTTGCTTCATGGCATTTTACCGTTTGCTGTTTCGCTGGCGGCCGGCCGCCGCGCGGCGCCGCGCCGCTCAAATCGCTTCAATGGTGGATGGCGGCTTGGCGGTGATGTTGTAAGTCACGCTGACCACGCCCGGCACTTCGCGGGTGATCAGGTCGCCCAGTTTGACCAGGGTTTTATACGGCAGATTGGTGGGTCGGGCGGTGACGGCATCTTGGCTGTCCCAGCAGCGCACCTCGATCTGGCGTCCAAAATCGCGGCGGCCGGCCCGGATGCCCGTCACGCGGTCGGCATGCAGAATCGCCAGGCACTGGAAAGCCGGCACCCGCGCCAGAACGCGCTCCACGATGGCCGTGGCCTGGCGCACCAATTCCACTTCCGCCGGGGTGACTTCGCCGATTACGCGCGCGGCCAGCGCCGGCCCTGGGAATGGCGGCCGCTGGCAGAGGGCAGCGGGCAATCCCAGGGCGCGCCCCACGCGGCGCACGGCCGGCTTGCGCAGGTTGATCAATGGTTCCAGCACGGTGTAGCCGTAGGCTTTGCGGGTGTCAATGCCCAACTGGGACAGGATGTTGTGCTGGCGCTTGATCCCGGCCATCGTTTCCTCCACATCGGTCAGAATCGTGCCGTGCAGCAGGAAGCGCGCGCCGCTTTGCCGGACGAGCCGGCCGAAGACTTTTTTGTAAAAGGCATGGGTGATGGCCTGGCGCTTGGCTTCCGGGTCGGTTTTACCCTTGAGCTCGCCGAAAAATTCGCGGCGCGCGTCCACCAGCTCCACCCGAACTCCGCGCTGGCGGAACAATTTCACCACGGCCTGCGGCTCGCCCGCCCGCATCAGTCCATGATCAATGAAATAAGTTTTCAGGCGCGCGCCCAGCGCGCGATGCGCCAGCATCGTCACCACCGACGAATCCACGCCCCCGGAGAGCGCGTTGATGGCCGCGCCATCGCCCACCGCGGTTTGCAATGCCGCCACCTGGTCCCGGATGAATGCCGCCGGATCGAGTTTGGCCAGAGTGATTTCCTTGAGTTTGGTTTTCATGTTCATGCACGCTCCATTTTATATGGTTGTTCCGTTAACGAACCAATTTCAAAAGACCAAAAAGGCCGGGGTGGAACCCGACCCTCCAAAACGGGTTGTGTTTCAATTTTGGAGGGACGATTTCCACGTCGTCCGAGACTTTTAAAACTGGCTCATGTCCATTTCTAAATCCCGCACACTTACAAACTCACACACATTCCGGGACACTTCCGCAGCCGGTGGATTTGCCGCAGTATATATCACCGCGCGGCAAACACCAACAGTAAAATTCCAGTCAAAATTCCACGCCCTGCCGCGCCGCCACGCCCCGGGAAAAGGGATGCTTCACCGCGCGCATTTCGGTGACCAGGTCCGCCCGTTCCAGCAGGCGCGGATGCGCGGCGCGCCCGGTAATAACCAGTTCCACGCCGGCGGGCCGGATATCCGCCAGGCGGAGCAGTTGGTCAATACCGAACAGGCCGGCGGAGACGGCGCAATTCGCCTCATCGGCAATCACCAGATCGTAGGCGCCGCCGCATAATGCCTGTTCCAGGCCGGCCAGGCCGGCGGCCGCGGCGCGGATATCCGCTTCGGCGGGCGCGCCTTGAATAAACCGGCCAAGACCGTACTGCCGGCAGACGATCTGCGGCAGGTAGGTCCGCAATGCCCGGATTTCGCTGAACTCGCCGGATTTGATGAACTGCCCGATGAATACCCGCAAGCCCGCGCCTACGGCGCGCAGCGCCAGTCCCAGCGCCGCGGTGGTTTTTCCCTTGCCGTCGCCCGTATATACTTGAAGACATCCTGATTGCATATCAACACACATCCACCGGCGGCGGGCGCTCGCCAAAACGCTCGGCCAGCCGCAGGGTTTCCGGCAGCGGCAGCATACCGTCGGTGGCGCCGGGATGCGCCAGCGAAGCCGCCGCGGCGCAGGCGCCCAACCGCATGCCGTCCTGATAATCCCAACCCTCATGCAGGGCATAGAGCATGCCCGCGCAAAAGGCGTCGCCGGCGCCCACGGCGCCCTTGATGTAGTTAGCCGGCAAAGTCAGCGCGCCGCGCGCCATCCGCCGGCCGGCGCGCGTCTGCAAATAAGCGCCCTCGGGCATATGTACCACCACCAGTTCCATGCTGCCCAGCTCCAGAAGTTTTTCCGCCGCCGCCTGCAAGGCCGCGCCGTCCAAGCCGCCGTCGGCGCGGCGGATGGCCATGCCCACGGTGCGTCCGGCTTCAATTTCGTTCAGGATCAGGTAATCGGTATATGGCAGCGCCGCCGGCACGATCCGCGCAAACCGGTCGCTTTCCTCGCTGACCACGTCCACACTGGTCTTGATGCCTGCGGCCTGGACCTGGCGCAACAGCCGGGCGGCCGCGGTGCCGCATTGCCGGTCGGGCGCGTCCATCGCGTCCAATAGCAGCAGATAACCCAGGTGAAAGATGCGGCAGGTCAGGCGTGCCACCGGCACATGCTCCGGGCTGAACCGGGCATTGGCGCCGCGGCAATGGTAAAAGACGCGGTCGCCGGTGCCGCTTTCCGTCATGACGTCGGTATATGACGTCGCGGTATCCGGCAGCGCCAGCAAACCGGAGCAATCAATCCTGCACTCCGCGCAATTGCGCAGCACAAAATCCCGGCCGGCATCGGCGCCCAGAACGCCGATCCCGGCCAGCGGGAAATCAGCGCCCAGCCGGCCCAGATCCATCAGCACGTTGAACGGCGCCCCGCCGGTGCCCAGGGTTTCCGACTGGATGCTGCCCAGCATGCCGCGCCCCGGCAGGCGGTCCAGCATTTTAACATGATCCACGATCCAGTTGCCCGCGCAGGTGATTCCCCGCCTTTGATTGCCTGATTGCATGATGCTCCATCCCAAGGTTAATACAGCAAAACTTCCCGGCGCTCGGCGTTGAAACGACGCAGGCCGGCGCGCCAGCCGGCGCTGATTTCACGCCAACCGCGGCCCTGCTGCAATTGCATGCGCGTTATGGGCGTGCCATAAAGCTTATCAAAAAAATCCGGGCGGGCGCCCCGCGCGCCCCAGATGCGCGCGGCGCCATGCAACCGCTGCAGGCACTCCAGAATCGCCAGGCTGGCGGCCACAGGCCGGAAAACCCGCGGATCATGCACCGCCAGGCGAATGCCGTCCAGCAGCCTGTCCGCGCCGGCCGGCTGGTAGGGGTGGGCGTAAAAATTCACCCCCGGCAGCGCCTGCCGGCGCAGCCAATCCAGCGCCGGCGCGGCGCGCATCCAGGGCGCGCCGAAAACCTGGAAGACCATGCTGGTGCCCCGGCCGGTATCCACCGCCGGCAATGCCTCGCCGAATACCGTCGCCAGGTAACAGCGGGCGGTTTCCCAGGAACGGATGCCGGGCGACGGCGGCAGCCAGGGCGGCCAATCGGCATCCCGGCCCGGCTGCCGGCGGTATCCCGCCATGGCCGCCACGCGCACATCCGTGTCCAGGCCGAGCTTACGCCGCAGCCAGAGCGCCGCCTCGCCCGGGGTCATGCCGTAAGCCATCGGCGCCGGCACGGCGCAGACAAAGCTGTCGCAAGTTCCGTCCGGCAACGGGCCATCCGCGGCCTGCGGCAGGGGGATCGGCCGATCGGCGACGATCACCGGCAGGCCGGCCGCGCCGGCGGCTTGCAGCACGCCGCGCAACGTGGAAACATAGGTGTAAGGCCGCGCGCCCAGGTCCTGCAAATCAAACACGATCAAGTCCAACCCCCGCAATTGCGCCGGCATCGGCCGCCGGACAGAACCGTACAGGGAATAAACCGGCACATTCCAGAGGGGATGCCGCTCATGCCCCACCCGGGCGCCGGCGCCGGCGGCGCCGGCGAATCCATGCTCGGGCCCGAACAGGGCCGCCAGCCGGCAGCCGCGGCACAGCCGCAGCCTTTCCGCGGTTGTCGCGCCCAGGCGGTCCACGGCGGCCAGGTGGCTCACCAAGCCTACGCGCGCGCCGGCCAGCCAATGCCGGCGGCGCCCCAGCAGAACATCAATCCCGGGGAGGAAAGCGCCCATAATATGCCGTCATTTCGCCATGATGCGCGGATCGGTCACCCGCTGTTCGCGCACATTCTTCTTCTCACCTTTGGACGACCGGCGCAATTTTTCCAGCAAAGCGGCATACTGGACGCGGCTGATCGGCAGTTTTACCCAGCCGCCGGTATGCGACGACAGGGTAATGGCATTGGCCAATTCCAGCGAGCCCAGGCCGCTTTCGCCCGGCGTCACCAGCGGCGCGCCGAAGAGGATGTTGTCCACGGTATTCTTGATCACTTGCGTGTGGCTGACCGCCTGCAGCGGCGCACGGTCGGAATCTTCGTAATCACTGTGGGCAACCTGCGCCAGTTGAGTGGCTACCGGCACTTCCCAGACCTGCGGGCTGCCCCACATGTCGGCGCTTTTACGCACGTGTTCGCTCAGTGAAGGATGATACTGATAAAACGACAATTTTCCGTCCCGAATCAACAATTTGCCCTTGTCGCCGCAGACAGCGATGGTTTGGCCGGGCGCGGTTTCGCAGGTTGTGCAATAAAGGTAGCCCACGCCGCCGTTGGAATAACGCAGCAGCGCTTCAGCCTGGTCTTCCACCTCGATTTTATGCATGCGGGTGGAAGTAATGCCCAGCACCTGGCTGGGCAGTCCGGCCAGTTGGACGAACATGTCCAGCATGTGCGGCGATTGATTCATCATCACTCCGCCGCCTTCGCCCCGCCAGGTGGCGCGCCACCGGCCGGCATCGTAATAACTCTGCGAGCGATACTGCAAATCCACCAGCATGGTGCGGTTGATGGCGCCGATATGGCCGGCCTGGATTAATTCGCGGGCCTTGACCATGTTGGGGCTGAAGCGCATTTGAAACATCACCGTGAAAACCACCTTGTGGCGCTTGGCCGCCAGCACCATCTTTTCCGCGGTGGCGATGGATTCCGTCAGCGGTTTTTCGGATATCACATGCAGGCCGGCCTGCATGGCGTCCACTGCCACCTGCATATGGAATGGATGCGGCGTGGCGATCAACACCAGGTCGCACACGCCGGCCTTGATCAAGTCCCGGTGATCGCCGAAGTGCGGCACGCTCCACTCATGGCCGACTTCCTCGGCCGAGGGCAGATTCGTGTCGCATACCGCCGCCAACCGCGCATGGGGCACCGACTGAATACAGCGGCAATGCCCGCGGCCCATGCCGCCGGTGCCAATGACTGCAATCCGGACAAAGCCGTTGCGGCGGGATTGCTGACGATCTTTCCTGCTCCGCTTGCTTTTGACCATGGCCATGTGTCTGCTCCTTGTTCTAAATTTTCATTTGAAGGTATGGCCTATGATACCGCCCCGGCGAATGGTGTCAAGGCAAACCCTGCGCCAGCCGTTGGCATAGGGGGCATAGGTGGGGGCA
>CAYXEK010000026.1:13199-39306 GCA_964463985.1 uncultured Verrucomicrobiota bacterium | reverse complement strand
GGAAAAACGCGCGCCGGCAGCGCAAGCGCCGGATTAATGCTCGAAGACCAGGCTCTTGACTTCCACGCCGGTGATCCTGTTCAAGGCGGCAGCAATCTGGTTGCACCGGCTTTTCGCCCCAATCAATTCCAGAATGATTATGCCGTTGGGTGAAACGGCGCGGCCGTTCGCTTCGTGCAAACCGATGCGGGTCTTGATGTTCGTCCCGAAACTTGTCAGCTTTTTCTGGACCAGGCCTGCCTGTCTTACACGGTCGGTGACGTGGATGGCCACGATAAAATGGTCATTTCGTTTCGTCTGCATGCCAACACCTCCGTTGTTTACAAATTCCGGATTTGCATCTTGGATCAATGTAGGATTTTAAGGCTGATTGTCAACAATTTATTTAATTGCACATTCCCGCGGGATATTGCATATTTATGCCGGTTCATGGCCGGCGACCGGCGATCGGCCAGCAGTTCAACCATTCGCTGTTCGACGATTGCCGTCCGCTCTTCGCTGGCAACTGCTCACCGATCACTGTTCACCGATAACTGTTCGCTTTTCCGTCCGTTCCCCGGATTTCCGCCGGCATTCACTAACATCGGCGTTTCATGCACTTCATCAAAATGATGCGCTATTTTCTGCTGCTGCTGGGCCTGGTGGCGGTTTACGCCCTGGGATTGGGCGTCCGGCGGACGGTGCTGGAGACGCAATTCGCCAAGTTCGGGGCGGACCTGCCGTTTACCCTGGAAAGCGCGCTGGAATTCCGCTACGTGCGCATGCTGCACGATGGCGGTGAAATCCCCCGGATTGACCGCCAGGTCCAGGCGCCCGACGGCGTGAATGTCCGCGCCACCTATACCATTGCCGCTGAGCATGTTTACGCGGCACTGGCGCACTGGCTGCCGGCGCAGCTGGCGCTGACCGACCGCGTGCGCTGGATTTCCATTGGATGGTTCTGCCTGGGCATTCCCTTTTTATGCCTGTGGCTCTGGTGGTGGAGGCGCTCGGCCTGGGCGGCGGCAATTGGCGGCGCCTATTACGCCGTCGGCCTGGCAGCGGTGATGCGCTCCACGGGCCAGGAACTTTCCCACGAGAATTTCGCGCTGCCGCTGCTCCTGGCCCACCTGGCGGCCGGCGCCCTGGCGGAGCGCCTGGCATCGCCCCTGGCCCGCCGGGCGGCGGCGGCCGGGTCGGCGCTGTTGCTGGCCGCGGCTTTGTGCGGATGGGATCTGATTCAGTTTTATGTCATCCTCTGGGCGGCGGCGCATTTCTGCCGGATGGCCGGCGGACGCTACTTCGGCAACCGGCACCGGGCGGAGCAATGGGGGATGATCTTCCTGGCGCTGTGTCTGGCGGGAATAATCAATCCTTACCTGCGCGCGCATGGATTCTGGCGGGCGCCGGCCATGATGCTGGCGGCCGGGATGCTGCCCGGCGTCTGGACGCAGGTTCGCGGCCGGTGGCCGGCGCGGCGCGTCCGCGCCTGGACGCTCCGGCTGCTGCCGCTGCTGCTGGCCGCCGCGGCCCTGGCACTGGCCGCGGCGGAAAACGGACCCTATGCCCACTTCGGGGAACTGCTCTGGGCCAAGCTGCGTTTTCTTAATCAGAAGCCGGCGGACCCGGCCCTTTTGACGTTCGCCCAACGCATCCTCTGGGTGCCGGCATTGAATTCCGTAAATTGGGGCTTGACAAAAATTTTATTTCCTGCAATTATGCCTGCGATTTTTGGGGCTATGGTCTTGTTTGCCGTTTCCGCCAGCCCCCGTTTCGATCCTGAAATAGTTCATTTGCTTTTTTATTTCATCGCCGCTGCCGCAGCCTTCTGGCTGTTCATGCGTTTCCACGTTTTTCTGGCCTTGTTTGCGGCCGCCTTGCTGGGCTGTCTGGGCGGATGGTGCGCCCGGCAGGCGGGTTGGCTGCGGGCCGCGCTGCTGGCCCTGCTGTCCGCGGGAATTGCGGCGGAAGCGGCGCAGACCGTCGGGGGCGCGGCGTATTGGGGCGCCGCACCGGCCTATCTGCGACAGCAGCGGGAATTGACCCGCTGGATGCGGGAAAATATTACGGAAGACACGGTATTGGCTAATTTCGGATTGAGCGCCTGGCTGCTGGCATACGGCGATTTCCCGATTGTGCTGCACCCGAAATTCGAAAATTCCGACATCCGGCGCCGGGTGCAGACTTACGGAGAATTGCTTTTCAAGGGCCGCGAGCGGGATTTGCGGGATTGGGCCGACAGCCTGGGCGCCCGGTATTATGTGTACGCGCTGGGCGAATTTTCAGACCGGCAGCCGGACTGCCAGATGCGGTATTTTGTCAATGCCTTGAACCCGCCGGCCGAGGCGCCGGCGCACATGTTTGAATACAATCATTTGGAAGGGCGATATTTCAAGTTTTTATGGGGCAACGCCAAATACCGGGTCTTCCGCATCATCACCAGCGCCGCCCAAAGGCAGGCGGATGACCTGGCCGGGCAAGCCTTGAATAAATTGACGCAGGGCGACTTGGCGTCCGCGGAAACGCTGGCGCAGAACGCCCTGCTGCGCGACCCGCACCATACGAATGCGGCGCGGGTGTTGTTGCATCTGAATGCCCTGCGGGATTGACGCTCCGGCGGCGTTCCACCTTTAACCTATATCCGGCAGTTGGCAAGTTTGCTGCAGATGCGCGGCGCGAAGGATGAAGCTGTATAAGCATACCGCGAATCCTTCGCAACAAAGCAGATGCAGTAAAATCGCCAACCCCTTCCGGGTTTGAAATTCAGGAAACTATTTTTGCACCCGATAGGCGCAGAGTTATTCAAGCCTAACGTTCTTATTCTCAACATTTTATCCCGTTTCCTGAATTGCAAATGCCGGACATGGGTTGAACCATCTCAAGGCAATATCAGCCATGGAAGTATGCATCACCGGCGGCATCGCCTGCGGTAAAACAACGGCAGGCCGGTATTTTGCGCAGCGGGGGTTCACCGTGCTGGAAGCGGATGAAATTTGCCGCGACCTGATGCGCGCCGGCAGCGAATTATTCCGGGCCGTTGCGGCGGAATTCGGACCGGAAGTGGTCGGGAAAGACGGCGAACTTGACCGCGCAGCCCTGGGCCGGATGGTTTTCGCGGACGCGCGGCGGCGGGCGCGATTGAACGCCCTGACGCATCCGCCGGCGCGCGCAGAAATCAACCGGCTCCGCCGGGCGCGGACCGGCCCGTTGGCCGTGATTGTTCCCCTGGCCTACGAAGCCGGCTGGGCGGAGGATTGGAGCGCAGTAATATGCGTCGGCGCACCGGCGGCGCTGCAGATGGCGCGCCTGGAAGCGCGGGGTCTGAATGCGGAGGAGGCGTGCGCCCGGCTGGCGGCGCAAATGCCGGTGGCGGAAAAAATGCGCCGGGCCGATTACGTTATATATAACTCCGGCACCCCGGCAATTTTGCGCCGGCAAGCCGACTTGATTTTGCAACGCTTGAAGTTCTGACAGCATCAACCAGCAGGAGAAGCAGCATGGCAGAGAAAAACCATCATTCGGAATCCTCGCACCCGCGCCGGCCGTACCGCGCGCCGCGCCATTATAACAACAAGCGCTTTTACCGGCCCGGCGCGCGGGATCGCCAGCCGGAAGACGATCGCGATAGAGAGCCAGCCGAAGCCGGCGCGCCGGCGGCGCCTGCCCCGCTCCCACCGGCCAATGCCAACGGCATGAACCATGAAACGCCGGGCCCCAACGGCGGCGGCGCCGCCAACCCGGACCCCAACGGCGCGGCGGGCGGCAACGTCGGCAACGGCCCCAACAGCTTCAACGGCGGCAATGGCGACGAAGCCGCGGTCCCGGCAACGGCGGAACAACGTCCCGCGCCGCAAGTCCTGAATCTTTCCGAATTGCAGCAGAAAACCGTCCCGGAACTCAACGAGCTGGCCGACCAGTTCCACCTGGTGGATCTGGGCGCTCTGCGCAAACACGAATTGATTTTCGAAATCCTCAAGGCCAATGCCCGCGTGCGCGGCACCATTTTCGGCAAGGGCGTCCTGGAAATTCTGCCGGACAATTTCGGCTTCCTGCGTTCGCCTTATTACAATTACCTGCCCTGCCCGGAGGATATTTACGTATCCCCGTCGCAAATCCGCCGTTTTGCCCTGCGCACCGGCGATTTCGTCGAAGGCGAAATCCGTTCGCCCAAGGACAAGGAACGCTTCTTTGCCCTGCTGCGGGTAGACCGCATCAACGGCCAGGACCCCGAAAAATCGCGCAACAAGGTGCCGTTTGAAAACCTGACGCCGCTGTTCCCCAACCAGCGTTTCATCCTGGAACGCGAGCAGTCGGAAATTTCCATGCGGGTGATGGATATCTTCACGCCCATCGGCATGGGCCAGCGCGGCCTGATCGTGGCGCCGCCGCGCACCGGCAAAACCGTCCTGCTGCAGAAAATCGCCAACAGCATTTCCGCCAATCATCCGGATGCCCATTTGATCGTCCTGCTGATTGACGAGCGGCCGGAGGAAGTCACCGACATGGAGCGCAACACCTCCGCCCAGGTGTTGAGTTCCACTTTTGACGAGCCGCCCGAACGGCATATCCAGGTGGCGGAAATGGTGATTGAAATGGCGAAACGCATGGTGGAATCCGGCCGGCACGTGGTGATTCTGCTAGACAGCATCACCCGGCTCGCGCGCGCCTACAACACCATGGAGCCGCATAGCGGCAAGATTCTCTCCGGGGGCGTGGATTCCAACGCGCTGCACAAGCCCAAACGCTTTTTCGGCGCCGCCCGCAATATTGAACACGGCGGCAGCCTGACCATCGTCGCCACCGCGCTGGTGGACACCGGCAGCCGCATGGACGAGGTGATCTTCGAGGAATTCAAGGGCACCGGCAACATGGAACTGGTGCTGGACCGCCACCTGGTGGACAAACGGGTCTTCCCGGCCATCAACGTTGATAAATCCGGCACCCGCAAGGAGGAATTGCTGCTCCACCCTGACGAATTGAGCAAAATCTGGATCCTGCGCCGGGCCATTACCGGCGTACAGCCGGTGGAAGCCATGGAACTGGTCATCAACCGCCTGAAAAAGACCAAGACTAACGCCGAATTCCTCATGTCCCTGAATGAGTGATATTTTCCTTTGTCGCTGCGGGATTTTATGCTAAAAAGGAAATTTAACCATTCAGGAGCGTTGCCGCATGAAAGTCAGCGTTGAAAAAAAGGGGCCCTGCCGCAAAGTCATGACGGTGGAACTGCCGGTCGAAAGCGTGCGGGCTGAATATGATGATATTCTGAAGCGTTCGTCCAGGATTGCCCGTATTCCGGGCTTCCGCCAGGGTCGCGCGCCGGCCAGCCTGGTTGAAAGCCATTACAGCCGGGAAATCCGGGAGGAAACCCAGGAGCGCCTGGTGGCGCGCACTTACAAGGACGCCCTCAAAAAGGCAGACATTGACCCCGTCATGCTGCTGAACCTGGACGCCGATCTGCAAAAAGACCAGCCGCTGGTTTACCGGCTGACCGTGGACGTGGCGCCGGAATTCAAGTTGCCGCGCTACAAGGGGATTTCGCTCAAAGCCATGCCCCTGGAAGTCACCGACGCCATGGTGGAAAGTTCGCTGAAGCGCCTGCTGGAAAATTTCGCCAAGTATGAAGACACCGACGGCGAGCCGGTCCGCCCGGACGACCTGGCCGTGGTGGATTTCGACGCAAAAATGGATGGAAAACCTCTGGGCGAAGTCATCCCTGTCGCCGCCGGACTGGACCAGGGGCGCGACATGCTGGTGATGGCGAACGAACAGGGATCTTTCCTGCCGGGGTTCGACCAGCAATTGATCGGCATGAAGGCCGGCGACGAAAAAAGTTTCGATGTTACCTTCCCCGCCGGATTCCGGACGCGGGGACTGGCCGGCAAAACCGCTGCTTACCACGTGCGCGTCAAGCGCGTCCGGGCGCGCCAGCCGGCGGAATTGAACGCGGAAATGCTGAAACAATTTGAAGCGGCGGACGAGACGCAACTCCGCGCGAAAATCCGCGAGAAACTGGCGGCGGAAATGCAGTCCCAGGACCGGGCGCGGCAGAAGGAAGAAATCATCCGCTACCTGCTGGCCAAGACTTCCCTGGATATCCCGGAATCGCTGGCGCAGGAAGAAACCATGCGGGTGGTTTCGTCCCTCGTCCGCCGGGCAATGATGCAGGGCATGACCCGCGAGCAGGTTGCCTCCCGCCGGGAAGAATTCCGTGCCACCGCGGCCAATACCGCCGCGGACCGGATCAAGACCAACTATATCCTGCACCGCATCGCCGGCGAAGAACAAATCAAGGTGGAGGATGAGGAAATCGACCGCGAAATCCGCGCGCTGGCGCCGCGGTACCAGATGACCGAAGATCAATTTCGCAAGAAACTTCAGGAAGACCAGGAAATAGACGCTTTGCGGCATGATATCCTGTCGGAAAAAACCCTGGATTTCCTGCTGGCCAACGTCAAGATCGGCGAAGAAGGCTTTTTAACCCGCCTGATGGGCGGCGGACGCAAACCGGCGGTGGAAACAGCGCCGGCGGCGCCGGCTTAATGTATTGCCTCGAGGAGAGATATCCCATGAATGAACGCGCACAAATGCTGGTGCCGATGGTGGTGGAACAGACCGGTCGCGGCGAACGCGCCTATGACATTTACTCGCGCCTGCTGAAAGACCGCATCGTGTTCCTGGGAACGGCGGTGACGGATGAAATCAGCAGCCTGGTGGTGGCCCAGTTGCTCTTCCTGCAGGCCGAGGACGCCGGCAAGGAAATCAGTTTTTATATCAATTCGCCCGGCGGATCGGTCACCGCCGGCATGGCCATTTACGACACCATGCAGTTTGTGAAATGCGACGTGGCCACCTACTGCGTGGGACAGGCCGCCAGTTTCGGCGCCCTGCTGCTGGCCGCCGGCACCCCGGGCAAGCGGTTTGCCCTGCCCAATTCGCGCATCATGATGCACCAGCCCTGGGGCGGCACCCAGGGCACGGCCTCGGATATCAGCATTCAAGCCAGGGAAATCCTGCGCCTGCGCGACATCATCAACGGCATCCTCTCCAAACACACCGGCAAGCCGGTAGAAAACGTGGCGCGCGATACCGACCGGGATTACTTCATGTCCGCGGCCGAAGCCCAGGCCTACGGCCTTGTGGACTCCGTCATTTCCAGCCGCCGCGAGACGGAAACCGGCGGCGCCAAGCGCTGATGCCTTCGCCCGGTCCTCCAGGGAGCAATCCAACATGGCACGCAAAAACATTCCAACCTGCGCGTTTTGCGGACGGCCGCAGACGCAGGTCCGCCAACTGGTAGTCGGGCCGGGCGTCAATATCTGCGATTCCTGCATCAAGCTCTGCGAATCCATGCTGCAGCCGGAGGGAGCTCATCCCGCCAAGCCGGATAAACTCAAAATCCTGAAACCGCAGGAGATCAAGCACTTTCTGGACGACTACGTCATCGGGCAGGAACAGGCCAAGAAGGTGCTGTCCGTCGCAGTTTATAACCACTACAAGCGCCTGACCCAGTCGGACGCCATTCCGCCGGACAACCCGCTGGCCAAAGTGGAAATCCAGAAAAGCAACATCCTGCTGCTGGGCCCCACCGGCAGCGGCAAGACCCTGCTCGCGCAAACCCTGGCGCGCGTGCTGGATGTCCCATTCAGCATTGCCGACGCCACCCCGCTGACCGAGGCGGGATACGTCGGCGAGGATGTCGAAAACATCCTGCTGCGCCTGATCCAGGCGTCAAACATGGACGTGGCGCGCGCGGAAAAGGGCATTATTTACATTGACGAGATTGACAAGATCGGCCGGCGCGCGGAAAATGTCTCCATCACCCGCGACGTTTCCGGCGAAGGCGTGCAGCAGGCGCTGCTGAAAATCCTGGAAGGCACCATTGCTAACGTACCCGCGCACGGCGGCCGTAAACATCCCCAGGAGCAATTCATCCGCATCAACACCGAGGGCATCCTCTTCATCTGCGGCGGCGCTTTCGTGGGTCTGGATGAAATCGTGCGCCGCCGCATCGGCACCCGCGCCATGGGCTTCGGCGCCGACAAGACCGGCGCGGCCGCGGCCAGCGACGCGGAAAACATCATCCGGCACGTCGAACCCGAAGATTTGATCCGTTACGGCATGATTCCCGAATTCGTCGGCCGCATTCCGGTGGTGGCCACGCTGGACGCCTTGGATGAAGCAGAACTGGTGCGGGTGCTGACCGAACCCCGCAACAGCATGATCCGCCAGTACGAAAAACTGATGGCCATGGAAAAAATCAATCTGTCGTTCGCGCCCGAGGCGCTTCGCGAACTGGCGCGCATGGCGATCCGGAAAAAAACCGGGGCCCGCGGGCTGCGCGCCATCCTGGAACAGATCATGCTCGACCTGATGTACGAAGCGCCATCGCGCACCAAGGCGGAATACCATGTCACTTACGGAGTGGTAACCGGTACGGCTTCGATTTTCGAACAAGCCGGCCGCAAAAGCGCTTGAACCGGAATGCATGCCGGGCCCGCCGCACAACGGCTGCGCCGCCATATTCCCGGCGGGTCCGCGCTAGTCGCCGTTGAATTCCCGGAGTTGCAATTTGTGCTCCCGGATACCGCCGGCCTGGCGCTGCCCCGTGCCGATGGACTGGCCGGCGGCCTGCGCCAACAGGATGATGCCCGCCATGGCCGCCAGGCTGGCGCACCAGGGGACGAAAGCTCCCCAGTAACTGGCCCGCATCAGGCCGCAAATCATCACCGGGCTGATGACCAGCCCGATCAACGCCAGCAGTCCCCAGGCCAGGAGATGCCCCGGCAGATGCGCCAGCGTCGCCGCCACCGCCGCCACTGCCAGCGCCCAGGCGATCATCACGACCAGCAATGATAACCAGAAGCTGCTTGGTTCAAAACGGAAAGCGCGGCCCGTCAGCCACAGCACCAGCGTACCCGCCAGAACTGCCAGGCCCAGCAGCAGCCAGCGCATGTAATCCGATCCGGGGTCCTGGAGCAGCCAGTCCAGCGCCGGCAGGATCTGAACGATGTACTTTTGCATGGAACCCCCCCTCCCAGCGGTTATACCTCGCGCAGCGGTCCGGTCGGACGGTTGCGTTCATCCAGCACGATAATCAACGGCCGGTGGCGGCGGGCTTCCCCGGCCGGCACGGCGGCGAAAGCCATGATTACCAGCCGGTCGCCGATGCGTCCCATCTGCGCCGCCGGCCCGTTCAGGCACACGACCCCGGAATGGCGCGGCGCCGGCATGGCATAAGTTTCAAACCGGTATGTATTGGAGCGGTTGGATACCAGTATTTTTTCATAAGGCAGGATTTTGACCGCGTCCATCAATTCCTGGTCCAGAGTCAGGCTCCCCTGGTAATCCGGCTCCACCGCCGTCACCGCCGCCATGTGCAACTTTGATTTCAGCATGATCAGGTCCATGTGCCGCCCCCTCTCCCGGCCACATATATATACTTTATCCGGCTGGAATCCAAGCAAAGTTTAATCAGGCATCAGGCACCGGATGTATGATCACACAAAGGGGGTCATCACAAAAGGTAAAAGGCACAAAAGGGGTCAGACAAAAGGGGTCAGTCCTATATTTTAATAATTTCCATTTTGCGCCGTTCCGCGTATCCCCAGTCTCCCGGGCGGGCCGCCGCCAGTTTTTTCAGCATGGTCGCAAAATTCGTCGCCGTCCCCATCCCCAGCCGCTCCTTGATCCAACCGTTTCTCACGCTGGTGTGACGTGATCCGCGCGGGATTCAAATGGATATATCCGGCCACCGCGGCAAAATAATCCCCTGCTCCGGAAACAGGCAATGCCTTGTATCGTCCCTGAAACAAATGACCGCATTCCCCATGCCGGACATCCTAACACCTAGGTTTGATTTGTCAATAACTATTATTAATTTATAGGACTGACCCCTTGCTCCTAACATAATTCTAATAATTTTGCGCTTTATCAATCGCCGCGCTCTGTTATTCTGTCAGCATGACCAAATCGAAGATTTGCATTGTCGAGGACGAGGAGGATATTCTCGATCTGCTCCGACATAATCTGGAGCGCGAGGGCTACCAGGTTGTTGCGGCCGCTTCCGGCGAGGAAGCCGTCAAAACCATTTCCCGCCAGATGCCGGACTTGGTGCTGCTCGATCTGATGCTGCCGGGAATGGACGGCCTGGAAGTCTGCCGCGAAATCAAGCGATCTCCGCAAACCGCGGGCATCCCCGTCATAATGGTCACCGCCAAGGGCGAGGAAAGCGACATCGTCGCCGGGCTGGAACTGGGCGCGGACGATTACATCGTCAAGCCTTTCAGCTTCAAGGTCATGCTGGCCCGCGTCCGTTCGCTGCTCCGCCGCAAGCGCAATATTCTGGCGGACCCGGCGGCCGTCGTCAGGGCGTACGACCTGGTAATCAATCCCGGCCGGCACGAAGTCCTGCTGCGGGGCAAGCCGCTGGAGATGACTTTTTCCGAATTGCGCATTCTGCACTACCTCGCCAGCCGGCCGGGCTGGGTCATGACCCGCGACCAGATCGTGGACGCCGTGCGCGGCGCGGACTATGCCGTAACCGACCGCGCGGTGGATGTGCAGATTGTCGGCATCCGCCGGAAACTGGGAGCGCGCGCGGACTACATCGAAACCGTCCGCGGCGTGGGTTATCGTTTCAAGGAATGAGCGTCGCCATGCGTCCGCATAAACTCGTCTGGCGGATTTATTTCGCTTTTTTTGCCGCGACATTGCTGGCGCTGGCCGCTTCCGCCTGGGTGGCGGCGCGCGCTTTCCGCGATTTCCACCACAATCAAACCGCCGCGGTCCTGCTGGCGCGCGCCCGGCTGATCGCCCAGCGAGCGGACCAATTGCTGGCGAACGATCCGGAACGGGCGGATGCCTTCTGCAAGGAAGCCGGACGCCTGTCCGCCACGCGGATTACCATCATCCTGCCCGACGGCCGGGTAATCGGCGACACGGAAGAATCTCCCGGCAAGATGGATAATCACCGGCGCCGGCCGGAAGTGGCGGAAGCTTTGAAAGGACGGAATGGCCGGGCGGTCCGTTACAGCGACACGCTCCATCGGGACTTGATGTATGTCGCCGTTCCGGCGGTGCACGCCGGGCAGGTGGCGGCCGTGGCGCGCGCCGCGCTGCCGTTGGCGGATGTGCAATGGGCGCTGGCGGCGGGATACCGCCACATTGCCGCCGGCGCCGGGGCGGCCGCCCTGCTTTTCGCGGCCATCGCCCTGATCCTGTCGCACCGCATTACCCGGCCGCTGTCGGAAATGCGCGCGGCCGCCGAGCGCATATCCCGGGGAGAACTTGACGCCCGCGTGCCTGAAGCCGGCGCGGATGAGATCGGCGCCCTGGCACGCGCGCTGAACACAATGGCGGACGCGCTGCGCCAGCGCATGGGAACCATCGAACGGCAACGCGCCGAGCAGGCTGCCGTCCTGGCCAGCATGGCGGAAGGCGTGTTGGCGCTGGACGGCGCGGGGCGGATCATTCAAATCAACCGCGCGGCGGCGCGCCTCCTGGAATGCGAGCCGGAACCGGCCCGCGGGCGCACCCTCCAGGAAATAGCGCGCAACCGGCAGCTCCAGGAATTCGCCGCCGCCGCGCTCGAATCCCGGACACCGGATGAAACTGAAATTGTTCTGCACGGCGCGCAGGAGTTGTATTTACAACTGCACGGCGCCACGTTAAACGATCAAGCCGGGCGGAAGATCGGCGCGGTGATCGTATTGAACGACATCTCGCGCCTCAAACGCCTGGAAAACATGCGCCGTGATTTTGTCGCCAATGTCTCGCACGAACTGAAAACCCCGATCACTGCCATCAAGGGCTGCGTGGAAACCCTGGCCGATACCGCGGCCGGCGGCGGCGCGGAAACGGAACGTTTCCTGGCCATGCTGGACCGGCATACCCGGCGGCTGCAGGCGATTGTCGAGGATTTATTGAGCCTGGCCCGCATCGAATTCGACGCGGAACGGCAAAACATTCCCCTGGAATCAACCTCCATTGCCGGCGTGCTGCGCCGCGCGGCGGAGGCCGTGTCGGCATCCGCCGCCGCCAAGCGCATCGTCATCGCGCTGGTTTGCCCGGACGGCCTGGCCGCGCCGATCAACGCGCCGCTGCTGGAAACCGCCGTTGTGAACCTGTTGAGCAACGCCGTAAAATTCAGCAATCCGGATACCCGCGTTGAATTGCGGGCGGAAGCCGGAGACGGGCGGGTGGTCATTTGCGTCGCCGACCAGGGACCCGGCATCGAAGCCAGGCATCATCCGCGCATTTTCGAGCGGTTTTACCGCGTGGACCAGGCGCGCAGCCGCGCTCTGGGCGGCACGGGGTTGGGTCTGGCGATAGTCAAGCACATCGTCCTCGCCCATCACGGCACAGTCGCAGTCGCCAGCGCTCCCGGCGCCGGCAGCGTCTTCACCATCACCATTCCCCAATCCTGACGGCCCGCCGCATGTTCATCCGAGCTTTGGTTTCCATACCTGAAAATCACATACCGCTCATCATCTTCTAACATGCCGGTTGTTTCATGTATGTATTCAAGAAAGAGAGGCATATATGTTGCAAGGCAAAGTTGTAAAAGTCAGATGGGTCAAATCGTATCCCAGCGCGCACAACCATGTGGCGATCGGCGATGTATTGTGCGAAACGCCGCAATACCTGGCGGTCCTGTGCAAAACATTTCACTATGGCGGCAATATCGGCGGACGCGCCGGAGTCCTGCGCCAGGGCGAATATGTAGGCGGCGTCCTGGAAGGCGCCAAGAGCGTCAGGATCATTCCCTGGGACCGGATTGAAATCATCAATGAATTGCCCGGCCAGACGAACTGGGATGTGGAAGCGCGCATTGATCAAGACGGATTCTGCCGCCTGGACAATGCGCAGCGCACGGTCATTGTCCGTCCCGCGGGGAAAGACAACATGTGACCGCCATCCGCCCAAGCGGTTTCAATATGTACCCGCCCATTTGCGCGAGTTAAGACGCCAACGCGCTACGGCGCCGCAAACACAACCAAGCATATAATCCTGTTCCCACAGATGATCGCGGTCGGTCGGCTGCCGCCAGCGGTAATAATCCAATTCGTCGTCCGGATGCGCCGGCCGGCGCCAGGGACGCAGCAGTTCCACCTGACCGCGCGCAACCCAGGCTTCCAGGGCTGCGCGCACTTCCGCCGGCGCCCAACCCAGGTCATCGGCCAAACATTTGACGCTGGCCACCTTGCGCCGGCGCAAAGCCGCCGTCGCCATGGCAGCAGGTTTTCTGATATTTTCAGTCGGCATCGTGCGGCGCAGATAAACCATAGCATATCTCCTTGTCGCATGAGCAGGTTTTGCCGCGATTCCTCTGGACGGCAACACCCGGCGCGCAACCGGTCCGTCCAGCGCAGCGCATTGCTGTTTTGCCGTAATGATCCGCTGCCGGAACCGCATAGGCGCATGGATGCGCGGCTGGACCAACCGCCGGGGCAATCCCGGGCGGCACGCCTGACCGGCCAGGCGGCTGCACTGGGCGCCCCAGCGGACTATCGCTATTGCCCCTTCGTGCTTTTCAGCAAGCATAATCAATATCCTGAATCCGTGACGGGATTTTATTATTATTACATAATGATTTGTGAAGCAACTATTTACGATTTATAAACAGTCGCCAAAAGTACCACCCGTTTTATTGAAGAAAAGAGCGCCCTCCGGGTGAGGCCGGGATGTCGCATCTGCTTTGTTGCGAAGGATTCGCGGTATATGAATACAGCGTCATCCTTCGCGCCGCGCATCTGCGGCATCCGGGCCTCATCACGGATTCAGGAATATGGCATGGATTAAAACTTGGCCGCCAAATCCAGTTGGAAGCGTTTGTAATCCTTGGCGGCTTCGCCATCCTTGATGCCCAGTTCGTCAACAAAGTACGTGGCGCCCAGGGTCCAGTTTTTGGCGATCTGGTAAGCGGCCTTGATTTTATGGCCCTTGCCGTCCGTGCCGCCGCCCCAGGAATCCGAGTCGCTGAATGCGCCGACCACCGCATCCGCTTCCAGGCGCCGGTAGTTATAACCGATTTCGAACGACCTGGGCTTGGAAGCCTTGCCCAGTTTTACACCCGCCAGGTAGCCGGTGTCATTGTCATCCGCTTCGGTATTGCGGACAAAGTTGCCGTAAAACTTCCAGGGCAGACCGGTCAGCGGGCATTTGAATCCGATGGCCGCCATGAATTCCAGTTCGCGGTAATCATTGGCGTAAACCGACTTGGTTACATTGCCGTCCGCATCGGTGGTTTTCACCGCGGTATTGCCGAAGCTGTTGAAGCTGTCTTCCCAGTCAATCACTCCGTAATCTTTCATGTTGTCATAGAAGTAATAACCGACTCCGGCCAGAACGGTCAACCCGGCCCCGGTTTTTAAATCCACCCCGGCCTGCCCGGCGTAAATCATCGTATCGCTGTCCTTGCTGCGCTCCGTCACCGCCAGCGCGGCGCCGTTGGCCAGCAGGGTCGCCGGTCCGGCTTGCAACTGGTAGCGCACCGCGCCGCCTTCCGGATTAAGGTCGCCATCCCAGACCAGGTCGCTTACTTCCATAAACGGCTTTTGCATCTTGCCGCCGACCAGGCTGACGCCCGGAACGATTTCGGGCTTCCAGTCCACGTAAGCCAGTTCCAGCGCGATGTCCTTGCTGGTGAAACCGTCGCCCATGGTCTGGTTTCCGGAAATCGGGTCTTTGCCGCCGGTGCGGAATCCGATGCCGGCCTTGATTTCATCGTTGACCTTGCCTTCAACGCCGAGCCGGGCGCGGTAACGTTCGCGCGAGCGGGAGGGGCTGCCTTCCTTGTCGATGTTTTCATATCGCAGGCGAACATCACCCTTGACCTTGACATGATCCGTCCAGGATTCCTTTTTGACTTCGGCCTGGGCTTCTTGTCCGCACGCCAGCCCCGCCATTCCCGCCGCCAGACATAACACGCCAACCATTCTTTTCGATTTTCGCATTGGTAATCTTCCTTTGCTTTAATAATTATTTAACAGTCCAGATTCAAACCGCATCCGTAACATTATGCCAATATTTTCTTCGCAAATCACCTCCTTTGGTCTTTCAATTCATGCGCACAAGGTAATGGGAGACGGTTAGGCCGTTATGGGCGGCGTGTTAAAAATAGGTTTTGGCGCCGTAACACAAATCTAACTTGCCGCCAATATCCCGTTAACCGCCATCCGGCAGATTACGGGCGGTTAAACAAACACATGGGAAGGAGGTGGGGCGGCGCGCGGAAACCGGGAGTTCCGGCGGCCAGACAAAAAGCAGCACGCGGACAGAAACATCAAGCCGGAGCAAACCAGTTCCGGCGCAACCGGGCCGGAGCAATCTCCGGCGCAATCAAAGGCGGAAGCAATGCAAAAAATCATCGGAACAGCAGCAGTATGCCTGGGAATCAGTCTGGCGGCGGGCGCGCAGGATCGGATTGCGATTGACGGATCAACCACGGTTGGCCCGATCGCCAAGGCGTTTGCCGAGTACTTCATGAAACACAATCCCGGGGTCAACGTGACGGTCAGCGAATCCGGCAGCGGCAACGGGGCGAAAAGCCTGATCAACAAAGCCTGCCAGATTGCCGACATGTCGCGTTTCATGAAAGCCAAGGAATTCCGGGCGGCGGTTGAAAACGGCGTGACGCCGGTGGCCCACGTGGTGGCGCTGGATGGACTGCCGGTGCTGGTGCATCCGTCCAACCCGGTCAAAGAACTGACCATCGAGCAAGTCCGGAAAATTTACACGGGCGCAATCCGCAACTGGAAAGAAATCGGCGGAGCGGACATGGAAATCGTCGTGATAACGCGCGACACGAACAGCGGCACTTATGAAACCTTCCACAACCTGGTCATGGAGCATGGCGGCGCCCAGGACAAAATCGCCGGTCATGCCGAATATGTCGGCAGCAACGGCGCGGTGCGGCAGCGGGTGCAAAGCACGCCGGCCGCCATCGGATACGCGGGGCTGGGATTCGTGGATGAGACGGTCAAAGCCCTGGCAATCAACAAGGTCATGCCTGGCAAGGCAACGGTGATCAGCGGGGAATATCCGATCGCGCGTGCGCTGTTCATGTTCACCGACGGCTATCCGGAAATGGGCGGCAACTTGTACCGCTTCATCACCCTGTACCTGACGCCGGAAGGGCAGGAAATGATTGAAACGATCGGCTTTGTGCCGGTGACCCAGTACTAACAACCAGACCGGGACACACCGGTTGAAACGGGAGCGGCCGGACTTGCGCCGGCCGCTTTTTTTCCGCCGTGACCCCGCAAAGCGGCGGCGTATTCCCGACGGTTTTAACTGTTTTCTAACATTTCCCTCACACGCACCGAATGATCCGGCGGCAGACTGCGGGAAAAAGCATCCGCTGGACATCGGGTGCGCGCAACCGGCATATCAAATGGCTACCAACGCTGTCAACCGGCAAAATAATTTTGCACCCGGCAAGGTTGCCGTCCTGAACACAACCTCCCATTTCCGCAACAAGCTGGCGGCGATGGCCGGCCGCGGTTTGTTGTTCGGCATGGCGGCCGTGGCGGCATTGGCGGTATTGTTTATTTTCTTCTTCATTGCGCGCGATGCGCTGCCCTTCTTCCAATCCCGCGGAATATTCGGATTTTTAACCGGAACCGCCTGGTATCCTTCGCGCGATCCGGCGCAATTCGGCGCGGGAGCCATATTCATCGGCAGCGGCCTGGTGACGCTCGGGGCGGCGCTTTTCGCCGCTCCGCTGGGCATAGCGGCGGCGGTTTGCCTGAGCGACGTGCTGCCGTTTGGCACACGCCAGTTTTTCAAGCCGATCATTGAAATCCTGGCGGCCATTCCATCCGTGGCCTACGGCTTTTTCGCGCTGGTAGTGCTGGCTCCGCTGCTTCAGAATCACGGCGCGCTGATTCTGACCTTGGTCTGGTGGATTCTGGCAGGGCCCGCGGTCATGGCCGGGGCCGTCGTGGCAGGAGGCGCATGGTCGGGGCGGCTTGCCTCATTCACCAATGTCCGCTGGACGCGCTTTTTGCCGGGCGTACTGCTGCCCGCAGTCGCATTCTGGGTCTTGCTGGGGATCAGCCGCCGCCTGGCGGGCTTGGAAATTGTTTCCGGCGCCAATGCCCTGAACGTTTCGCTGATACTCGGCATCATGGCATTGCCCACGGTGGTCAGCGTTTCCGAAGACGCGCTGCAGGCGGCCGGACGCGAATTGCGGGAAGCAAGCTACGCGCTTGGCGCCACGCGCGCGGAAACGCTCTGCCGGACAATCATGCCCGCCGCCGGCAGCGGCATTTTTGCCGCAATCCTGCTGGGCGTCATGCGGGCGCTCGGCGAAACCATGGTGGTCTGGATGGCCTCCGGCAACGCGGCGCAGATTCCCCGCCCCTGGTTCAACTACCTGATGCCCGTGCGCACGCTGACCGCCACCATCGCCGGCGACATGGGCGAAGCCGATCATGTCACCGGATCGGACCGTTACCACGTTCTTTTTGCCATGGGGTTATGCCTGCTGGCGTTCTGTTTCATCTGCAATATTGCCGCCGAATGGATAGTCACGCGCCAAAGGCGCAGGCTCAAGGGAAACTGATGCAGCTCTCGACCCGCAAATTACTGGACCGCGTTTTTACCGCCGCCGGCCTGTTCGCCATACTGATCATGCTGGCGGCGCTGGGAATCATCATGATTCCCATCTTCCAGAAAGGCGCCGGCGCATTCTGTTTCCGCGCCACGATCGAGCACCGCAAGCAGATGCTCGCCCTGTTCCAGCGCGGCAATCCCGAAACCCTGCGACGCGAAGAAAGGCTGGCGGAATCGGCCCGTCAGCCCGTTTACGACATGCTGGAAAGCTTCCGGCGCGGCCAATCGGCCGAACTTGACCGGCTCGGCCGGACGCTGGAAAAAATCGCGGCGGAATCCTTTGTCGGCGACCGCCACCTGCAGCAGATGATCGCGAAATCTTTATCCCCGGCGGACATCCAAACCAGGGCCGGACTGGCAGGCCGCGCGGCCCGGCGCGCCATCGCGAAAGCCGTCCCCGGCGCCATCGCCCGGCTGGAACAGGCCGCCGGCGCGGCCGAGCACATAGCGGAGTTGAGCGTGAATGCCGAAATGCTGGCCGACTGTCTGCGCGAACTGCTCGGCCCTCTGCCCGGCGACCCATTGCGCCTGATGCCGCGCCGTCAATTCGGCCAGGCGCGCTGGGACCGGGCGCTGGTCAAGCTGAATCAACTTTTATACATCAAGACCTGGGATTACTCCCGGCCCGGCAAAATCGGCGCCGTAGTTTATCAGCCGCGCAAGGATCAATTCGCGGGCACGCCGCTGCAGGGCCTGGCGGACTACGTGGAAAACAACCTGGCCGCGATGCTGCGGCCCCGGCGGACTTTTTACTGGCGGTTCCTGACCGACAAATCGGTGGATATCCATTTTTTCGGCGGCATAGGTCCGGAATTGCTGGGCACGCTCTACCTTACCCTGGGCGCGATGCTGTTTGCGGGCCCGCTGGGCATCATGGCCGCCGTTTATTTCGCCGAATACGCGAAACAGGGGCGCATCATCAGCCTGCTGCGTTCATGCGTCAGCACCCTGGCGGGCGTGCCCAGCATCGTGTTCGGCCTTTTCGGGCTGGCTTTCTTCATCAACACGTTGCATGTATCGCCGTCCAAAAGCGTGCTGGCCGGGGCATTGACCCTCGGACTGCTGATTCTGCCGACCATGATCCGCGCGGCGGAAGAAGCGATCATGTCCGTGCCGCACACCTACAAGGAAGCCGCCTTGAGCCTGGGCGCCGGGCGCTGGCGCACCATTCTGACGGTCATCCTGCCGGCGGCCTTGCCCGGCATTCTGACCGGCGTAGTGATCAGCATGGGCCGCGCGGCCGGCGAAACCGCGCCGATCATCTTCACGGCCGCGGTCAGCGTGGGGCTGGCCCTGAAACCCTGGGAAGTGTTCGCCAACCCCACCCCGGCCCTCTCGTGGAATATTTACAACCTTGCCACGGAACACGAAGCGGTGGATGAAATCCGCCACGTGCAATTCGGCATGGTCATGACCCTGGTCGGCCTGGTGCTGCTGTTGAACCTGGCGGCCATTTTCGCGCGGGCCCGGATTGCCGCCCGGATCAAGGGATGATTTAACGAAGCACAAGCGATACATATGAACCAGACCAATGCAATCGAACCGGCCGCTCCGCCGGCCGGCGCGGCGCATGTAGCCGCCCAAAATTTTTCCGTCTTCTACCGCCAAAACCAGGCCGTCAAAGCAGTAACGCTGGATATCCCGCGCGGATGTGTAACGGCCATCATCGGTCCCAGCGGCTGCGGCAAGAGCACCTTTTTGCGCGCCATCAACCGCATGAACGACCTGGTGCCGGGCAGCCGTACCGCCGGTGCGTTGTTATTCGACGGCCAGGATGTCCATGCTCCGCGCCTGGACGTGGAAAATTTAAGGCGGCGCATCGGCATGGTTTTCCAGAAGCCCAACCCGTTCCCCAAGAGCATCTTTGACAATGTGGCCTACGGTCCGCGGCTGCACCGGAGCCTGAGCCGGGCTGCGCTGGCGGAGATCGTCGAAACCAGCCTGCGGGGAGCCGCGTTGTGGGACGAGGTCAAGGACCGCCTGCAGGCCAATGCCCTGGGGCTTTCCGGCGGGCAGCAACAGCGCCTGTGCATTGCCCGGGCCTTGGCTGTGCAACCGGAAATCCTGCTGATGGACGAGCCTACTTCCGCGCTGGACCCGCGCGCCACGACGCGCATCGAGGACTTGATTGACGAACTGCGCGGCCGCTACACCATCATCATCGTCACGCACAACATGCAGCAGGCGGCCCGCGTCTCGGAGTTCACCGCGTTTTTATACGAGGGCGTGCTGGTGGAATTCGGCGTCACCAGGGAATTGTTCACCAAGCCGCGGATGAAACAAACGGAGGATTACATAACCGGCCGGTTCGGCTGATCGATCCGGGCTCAACATGCGGCGACATTTCGGCCAGGGCCGCCTTCGCGCCGGGCGTCCCCAGCATTTAAATCCGGTAAATTGTCCGGTGGAGCCGGGTCGTCCGCGCCCCGGCAAAGCTTGGCATCAGACCCGGGGCGAAGGCGCCCCGGCTCCAGGTATTGGCTAATTAAAAAATAATCTGCGCAAATCTGCGGAATCTGCGGATAAATTATAATCCGCGGATGACGCAGATACACACAGATGTTGGGAAAGGTAAAAATCATGCGCATGCACATGCAGCGTGAATTGGAAAAATTGAAACGCCAGATTCTGCAGCTCAGCGCGGAGGCGGAGGAAGACGTCTACCGGGCCGTCCAGGCGCTGGACTCGCGCAACCGCGCCCTGGCGGAGGCGGTGATTGCGCGCGAACGGCAAATCAACGCCATGGAAGTGGACGTGGAGGAGGAATGCCTGAAAATCCTCGCGCTGCACCAGCCGGTGGCGGCGGATTTGCGTTACATCATCGCGGTGTTGAAAATCAACCAGGACCTGGAACGCATCGGCGACCTGGCCGTACATATCGCCGAATGCAGCCTGAAACTATGCCGGCAGCCGGCCCTGGAAATGCCGTTCCGGCTGGGCGACATGGCCGGCAAAGCGCAATTTATGCTGAAAAAAGTGCTGGACGCATTCGTCAACCAGGATGAGACCGCCGCGCACGAAGTTTGCGCCGCCGATCATGAAATTGACCGCATCAAGGATGAAATCTTCCAGCAGGCCAAAACCGCCATTGTCAAAAATCCGGAACAATGCGATGCCCTCATCGGCATCATGAACGTGGCGCGGCACCTTGAGCGCATCGCGGATCATGCCACCAATATCGCCGAGGATCTGATCTACCTGATTGCCGGGCGGATTGTGCGCCATACGCCCGAAGTTTCGGACAAGACAGAGGCCGGCGGCATGCCGCTCACGTGAAATTCGAGCCGCGCCAGTGGAGTTTCTGCCGCAGCACGGCGAAGTAGCTGTAGTCTGGCAGTTTGACAAAATGCGCCTTGGCCGGGCTGGCGGCGATCTGCACCTCGTCGCCGGTCTGCAACCCCTCGCCCACCTGCCCGTCCACGGAAAGCAGCAGGTCGCCGGCGCAGCGGGTCACGCGCACGGTGATCAAATGCCGGTCCGGGATCACCAGCGGGCGGGAACTCAAGGTATGCGGACAGATCAGGCTGATGACCCAGGCGGCGGTTTCCGGGTGGAGGATCGGCCCGCCGGCGGACAGCGAGTGGCCGGTGCTGCCGGTGGGCGTGGAAACGATCAAACCGTCGCAGATATACGAGGATACCTCCTCGCCGTCCACCAGCAAATCCAGGGTGACGATCCGCGACGAGGCGCCGCGGTCCATGACAATGTCGTTCAATGCGCGGTACCGGCTGATTTCGCGTCCATCCCGCAGCACCCGGCACTCGGCCAGGGCGCGCGGGTGCACGGTAAAATCGCCGCGCGCCACGCAGGCAAGGGCGTATTCGGCGCGGTCTTCCGCCACGCTCGTCAAGAATCCCAGGCTGCCAAGGTTGACGCCCAGCACGGGAATTTCCCGGCCGTTCAGCAGCCGCACCGCGCGCAACATGGTGCCGTCGCCTCCCAGCGCCATCAATAAATCAACCTTGCCGGCCAATTCCCCGGGCGGTACGGGAAGCGCTTCCGGCGCATGTTCCGAGGCCGGGGGACAGGCGGCCAGTCCCAGGTTCAATTCCCGGGCCCGGGCGCACAGGGACCGCAGCACCTGATCGGCGGAAGGCTTGTTGCAATTGGCGAATAATCCGATCGTTCTGATCTTTTTCACGGCTTCTCCCACAGAATCAAAAACTCAACATTGCCGGCCGGGCCGGTGATAGGCGACTCGCACACCCCGCGGCACAACCAACCCATCTCTTCTGCGCCAAAGGCGCGGATTCGTTCCACCACCTGGGTCCGCACCGCCGGATCCCGGACCACTCCGCCCCGCCGGACCTGCTCGCGGCCCGCCTCAAACTGAGGCTTGACCAGGGCGACCACCCGGCCGCCGGGGCTTAAAACGCGATTGACCGCCGGCAGAATTTTGGTCAGTGAAATGAAAGATACATCCACCGCGGCCAGGTCCGGCACTGCGGGCAGGTCGTCCGGCGCCAGGCGGCGGGCGTTGATTTTCTCCAGCAGGACGACCCGCGCATCCCCGCGCAAACGCCAGTGCAGCAATCCATACCCCACGTCCACCGCCATCACCCGCGCGGCGCCATGCTGCAACAGGCAATCGGTAAATCCGCCGGTGGAGGCGCCGATGTCCAGGCATATCCGCCCGGCCACCGGCAGGCTAAAATATTCCAGCGCCTTTTGCAACTTCAATCCGCCGCGGCTGACGAACTGCTCCCGGGCCGCCAGGGATATCTGGCGGGCCGGATCAATTTTCTGGCCCGGCTTCGACACCGGCTGGCCGTCAACCAGCGCCGCGCCGGCCAGGATCAGGCGCTGGGCCTGCTCGCGGCTTTCCGCCAGCTTGCGTTCCACCAGCAACTGGTCAATGCGCTGCGGTTTTTCCTTCTGCATGGGCAACCTGCGTCCATCTTGAGCCTGAGCCGGCGGCGCCAGCGCCGCCACGGGGCGCCGGTCGCTTGCCGGACTTTGAAAACCGGCGGCCGGACCCGTCCGCCGGTTTACTCGATTGCGGCTTGCACCGCTTCCGCCACGGCGGCGGCGGTAAAATCATGACGCGTAAACATCACGTCCGGCGCGCCATGCGGCAGGAACCGGTCGGGCCAGCCGAACCGCAGCAGCCGGCCTGCAAAGGCATGGTCCGCCAGCCATTCGCCCACGGCGCCGCCAAATCCGCCGGCCAACAGGCTGTTTTCCAGGGTAACAATCACCCGCGCCGTCCGGCAATGCTGTCCCAGCAACGACCCATCCAGGGGCTTGATAAACCGGGCGTTAACCACGCCCGTTTCCACGCCGGCGGCATTCAACTGCGCGGCCGCGGCCTGCGCCGCCGGCAGCATGTCGCCCAGCGCCCAGATTTGCGCCTGGCCGCCGGGCGACAAAACCTCCGCCTGGCCGGGAACCAGTCCGGGCGGATGCTCGGGCAGCGACGCGCCCGGGCCGCAACCGCGGGGATAACGGATAATCGAGGGACAATGCCAACCCGGAGCGGAGTGCAGCAGGGCCAGCAGTTCGGCTTCATCGCGGGGCTGGGCGATGACGAGGTTGGGGACGGAACGGAAGAGCGGAATATCGAAAACGCCATGATGCGTCGGACCATCGTCACCGACAATCCCGGCGCGGTCCAGGCAGATAATCACCGGCAAATTCTGCAGGCAGACATCATGGATGATGTAATCCACCACCCGCTGGGCAAAGGTTGAATACAGCGTCAGGAACGGGACATAGCCTTCCGCAGCCATACCGGCGGCGAAAATCACGGCATGTTCCTCGGAAATACCCACATCAAAAAAACGCTCCGGGAACCGCCGGGCGAAATTTTTCAAGCCGGTGCCCACGGCCATGGCGGCGGTGATGGCCATCACCCGGCTGTCGCGCGCCGCCAACTGCTCCAGCGCGCTGCCGAAGACATCCGAATATTTCAAGCGGGAATTTGCCTGCAGCGGCCGGCCGGTGGCGCATTCGAACGCCCCGGTGCCATGCCAGATTTCCGGCGCCTGCTCGGCGAAAGGATAGCCCCGTCCTTTCTGCGTGGCGACATGCAGAAGTATCGGCTCGTCGGAACGGCGTGCCAAATCCAGGGCATGCAGCAGGCCGCGGAAGTCATGGCCGTCTATGGGCCCGATGTAACGCAGTCCGAATTCCTCGAAGAGCACGCTGTGCAGGAAAAGACTTTTGACCGCCTCCTCCATGCGGTAATATACCCGGCGCAGCCAGCCGGCCCGCAGCCAGCCTCGCGCCAGCCGCTCCACGGAGGATTTCCAGCGGTTATAGTGGGGATTGGACAGCAGGGTCCCCAGGTAGCGGGCGATCGAGCCGACATTGGCGGAGATGGACATCTCGTTGTCGTTCAGCACTACAATCAGGCGGCGGGTGGTAAACGCCAGGTTGTTCAAGGCTTCAAAGGAAGAGCCGCAGCCCAAGGCCCCGTCGCCCACCACCGCCAGGACGTGTTCATCGCTCCCCCGCCGGTCGCGCGCGGCGGCCATGCCCAGCGCCGCCGAAAGCGCCGTACCGGCATGGCCGGCGCCGAAAGCATCGTACGGGCTTTCCGCGCGCGATAAAAAACCGGAAAGGCCGTCTGTCTGGCGCAAAGTGTGAAACCGGCCGCGGCGGCCGGTGAGAATTTTATAAGTGTAGGCCTGGTGGCTGACATCCCAGATCAGCTTGTCCCGCGGCGGATCGAAAATCTTCAGCAGGGCTATGGTAAGCTCCACCGTGCCCAGGTTGGCCGCCAGGTGTCCCCCGTTGGCGCTGACGGTCCGGATGATCAATTCCCGGATTTCCTCCGCCAGGCGCGGCAAGTCCGCATCGGCGATTTTCTTCAAATCCGCCGGGCTGTTGATTCCCGGGAGCAATTTCCCCTCAGAATCCGGGGGCATCGTCGCTTTTTGCATGCGGCTCGTCCTCATTTTCCGGTTCCGGCTGGAAAGGCGCCAGTTGCGCCGCGCCATCCTGCTTCAGCAGTATTTCGATTTTGCGCTCCACTTCGTTGAGTTTTTCCGAGCAGAAACGCATCAGGCGCGTGCCTTCCTCGAAATGCTGCATCATTTTTTCCAGCGGCAGTTCGCCGTCTTCCATTTCCCGGACGATTTTCTCCAGCCGTTCCAGGGATTTTTCAAAGTCCGGCGCTTTGGCCGGGTTTTTCGATGGTGACATTTTTCAGTACCTCGGATTCCACCGCATCCCGCGCGAAGCGGGTTGTCAGCCGGTCGCCGGCCAGCAAGCCGGCGCCGGATTTTAAAACGCGGCCGTCCGGCCGCATGGTAATGCTGTAGCCGCGGTCCAGCACCGCCAGCGGATTGATGGCGCGCAGCTGGGCTGCCAGGCGCGCCAGGCGCGCCTCGCTCGCCTGGCGCCAGGCGCGCGAGGACTGCTGCAGCCGCAGGCCGTATTCATCCAGCGATTGCTGGCGTACGCGCCAGACATTCTGCAAGCTGTGCCGCGCGCGCAAGCGCAACTGGTCAATCTGCTCGCGCCGCCGCCGCGCCAGAAGGCCTGGGGCGCGGAACACATAACTGCCGGCGGCCGCGTCAAAACGCCGGCGCAGATCGCGCAACTGCGCCTGCATCGCGCGGGCGCTCTGGCGGCGCAAGCGCTCCAGTTGCGCCTCGAACTCCGCCTTGGCGCCCACCACCAGTTCCGCGGCGGCCGAGGGCGTCGGCGCCCGCAAATCGGCCACGAAATCGCTGATGGTGAAATCCGTCTCATGCCCGACTGCGGAAATCACCGGCAGGGCCGACCGCGCGATCGCGCGCGCCACGCATTCCTCGTTGAAGCACCACAAATCCTCCAGGCTGCCGCCGCCGCGGCCGACGATCAGGACATCCAGTCCGCCCAACGCGTTCAAATCGTCAATCGCCGCGGCGATATCCGCCGCGGCGCCCTCGCCCTGCACCCGCGCCGGCGCCAGCACGATGTGCAGGTTAGCGTAACGGCGGTTAAGGATGTTGAGGATATCGCGGATGGCCGCTCCCGTGGGCGAGGTGACGATGCCGATATGGCGCGGGAGCCGCGGCAACGGCCGCTTGCGCGCCGGATCAAACAGTCCTTCCCGCTCCAATCTGGCCTTCAGGGCTTCAAACGCGGCATGCAGGGCGCCCTGTCCGCCGGGCGCCATGCGGCGGATGACCAGCTGGTATTGTCCGCCTTTCTCATAAACGCTGAGCATGCCCTGGACCTTGACCAGCAGGCCGTCCTGCGGGACAAAACGCAGATCCCGCTGGCTGCCCCGGAACATCACCGCGGCGATCTGGGCGTCGGCATCCTTGATTGTGAAATACAGGTGTCCGGATGCCGGCCGACGGACGTTGGAAAGCTCGCCCTCCAGCCAGACCTCGCCGATCTCATCCTCCAGCACCATCCGGATCAGGCGGGTAAGTTCAACGACGCGGTACACCTTGTCCGGAGCAGCATGTGTCAATTTGAACATGGAGCGCATCTTAGCGTTTAAACGCCGCCGCCGCAATACCAAAGGCCGCGCTGCGGCAAACTTGAGCCGGGCATTGCCCGCCATTCCGCA
>CAYXEK010000026.1:0-13099 GCA_964463985.1 uncultured Verrucomicrobiota bacterium | reverse complement strand
ATACCAAAGGCCGCGCTGCGGCAAACTTGAGCCGGGCATTGCCCGCCATTCCGCACCCCGCCCTGCCGCCGCATCCGGCAATTGCATTTCTCTTGCAATGCCATACCTGTCTAATTTATAATTAACCAGAAGGATAGTTACGTTTTCGGAGCCGCGCGCTTTACACAGCAGCCGCCGTTAATGCAGCACGGAAGGGGGAATGCCGGGGAAAGATGCCCGGCGCAGCCGTTCACCGGACAAACACAATGCATACATGGATGGAAATCTTCAAACATGCGCTCATGATTACCGGATTCGTGGGCGTCATGATGCTGGTAATCGAATACGTCAACGTCCTCACCATGGGACGCTGGCAGGAAAGGCTCAGCCGCCGGCGCTGGGGACAATACCTGCTGGCCGCCTTCCTGGGAGTTACGCCGGGCTGCCTGGGCGCATTTGTCGTGGTGGCAATGTATTCCCACCGGGTCTTGTCCATCGGCGCCCTCGTGACCGCGATGATCGCAACCGCCGGGGACGAATCTTTCGTAATGTTCGCCATGATTCCCCGCACAGCCCTGCTGCTGCACGCCATGTTGTTTGCGCTGGGAATTGTTTTCGGGGTGCTCACGGATACGCTGCTCGGACGGCACCTGACGGGCAAGTTATCCTGCGCGGTTGATTTCGCCATCCACAAGGAAGAACGCTGCGTCTGTTTTCCGCGCGGAAATATTTTAAACCAGTGGAAACGCTGTACGGCAACGCGCGGCACGCTGGCCATATCGCTTGGACTTTTCCTGGCGGCAATTATTACGGGGCAGGTCGGTCCGCCGGAATGGAATTGGATCCGGTGTTCGCTGGCGGCGGTTTCCGCCGTCGCCTTGTTCATTGTATCCACGGTCTCGGATCATTTTCTTGAAGAACACCTGTGGAAGCATGTGGCTCGCGGCCATGTCCCGCGTATTTTCATGTGGACGCTGGGAGCCATGATCCTGCTTCACCTGCTGATCGAACATTGGCGGATATCGGACCTGATCCAGCAGAACCAGTGGCTCGTGCTTAGTCTGGCCGGCATGGTGGGAATGATTCCCGAGTCGGGCCCGCACCTGGTTTTTGTAACTATGTTTGCCAAAGGGTTGATTCCATTCAGCACGCTCCTGACGAACTCCATCGTGCAGGATGGACACGGCATGTTGCCCCTGTTGGCCCACTCCCGGCGGGCTTTCATAATTGTAAAACTGATCAATCTCGCGGCCGGCCTGATTGTCGGAGCGCTGTTCATGGCGCAGGGACATTAACCGGCCGGCAGGATGCAACAAAAGCGGACATAGTCCGGGCCGGGCCGCAGGCAGTGCGCAGTTACAGCGACAATCAACATCAACCAGCGACCGCGCCAGACGCGATCATCACGGGAGCCGGAACGCATGAAAATGATTATTATCGTTTGCCCTGAAGGTCGGCATGAAGACCTGCGCAAAGCGATTGAATCCCACGGTTTGCATGCCTACACGGAACTCCGCCACGTCATCGGCGCAGGTGAAACCGGGAAGAAGCTGGGCAGCCATATCTGGCCCGGGGAATCGGTCATATTTTTCCTGGTGATTGAAAACCGGCAAAAACCCGCCATACTCGAGATTGTCCGGCAATGCCAGGCCAAGCTGTATCCCTCGGAAGGCATGCGGGCTTTCGTGGTGCCGGTGGAGGAAATACTTTAGAGCCGTTGCGGCTAAAATTTTTGCGGCGCAATTTCCCCGGCATGGCTGCGTCTGTTGCCGGGAAAAGCATCAGGGGACATATTTGGCGCCGCTGAGTTTAAACAGGATCAGGTTCACCACCGGCTGCGGCAGGTAAACCCGGGTGCGGGCCTTGGTGGCATTATCCCGGCTGTCCCGGGCGGACAACTTGCCCTCCAGGACGTGGGTTTTCTGGCCTGCTTCCGCCGCCGGATCCTTGTCGAATGCCAGTTGGGGCTGCATGGTGAAAGTCATGTTCTTCCAATACGCCCTGGTGTTGGACGATGATTTGCTCCGGTTCTGAATCATGTCGTACAAGCCGTATTCGCGGGACTCGTTTCCCCACCAATCCCAGCGCGCGACATCTTTCGGCGGATTTTCCTCGACCAGTTGCACCGCCACCACCTGGTTATGGCAATCCACGACCAGCAGCAACTGGCTGAAGCTTTCCTCGAAAATCCCGCTGTAAGTGTAATAGAAAAAGCTGTTTTCCGGGAAGCCGGGCGTCGTGACGCTGCGCTTGGTGGCGGACCTTTTTTCCAGGAACAGGGACTGCACCGCGTCTTCCAGCGGCATCAAATATGCGACTTTCTTGTAGATCGCCAGGGACGGGTACGGGCGGGCGTCAACGTTCGGTTCCCCCAGGCTGCCCAGCAGGGCCTGCATGTCGTCCGCGGTCCGGGCGCTGGCCGTCACGCCATAATGCCAGCTCGGCGAAAGCGCCAGGCCGGCGCCGAACCCGGCGCGCGCGCCGGTATCCTGCTCGCCGCGGGCGATGCGGGCGATGATCGCGGTCACCTCCACGCGGTTGGTGGCGTCGGGGTGTTGTTGCAGGGCGTCTTCCAGGATGCGCACCGCCGCCTTGAGATCTCCCGCCTTGCGCGCTTCGGACACGGCCTGCACCAGCGCCAGTGAATCGTTATGCTGTTTCTGCAGGGCAATCGCCGCGTCAATATTTTGTTTCTTCCACCGGGCCAGCATGGATTCGGCTTCGGTCCGGTTAACCGCCGCGTCATTGCGGCTGAGCGCCTCCGCCAGCAGGTCCATGGCCCGCCGGAGATCAAAACGCGATTCCGCCTCCGCTTCCGCCATGGCTTTAGCCAAAGCTTCGGTCTGATTAAAACCGAGCTGCATTTGCGCCAGCAGCCGCGAGGCATCCGTGCGGTTGGTGGCGGCCGGGTAATCCTCTATGGCATTTTCCAGCATCTTGATGGCCAGCGGCAGATCGCCCATCTGCCGCACCGAGCGCATGGTATCGGCCAGCGCCATGGCTTCCATGGAAGCCGTGCGGTCGGACATCAGCTTTTCCGCATAACCCATGCGCATCTGGCTTAACCGGGATTCGGCCAGCGGCCGGTTGAACGCCAGGGGATTATTATGCACGGCCTGGATCAGGTTTTCCAGCGCCCGACCGAGGTTGGTGGCCGCCACCGCGTCCACCGCGGCCAGCGCGTTGGAAACCTGAATGGATTGTTCCAGCCGCTGTATCAATTTAACAGCTTCGTCCCGGTTGCGCGCCTGCGGGTAATTGCTCCAGGCGGCGCCAAGGGCCGCAATGGCCGGCGGGTAATCCCCGTCCGCGGTTGCCTGCGCCATGATTTCGCCCAGCGCGCGCGAAGAGGCATTCACTTCCCGCAGGTGATTCAAATAAAAAACCAGCAATGCCGCGAAAGCCATCGCCATCGCAAGGAATGTCACCCAGCCGAAAATATTGGATGGGGCAGACCGCCGGACCCGCCGGGGCGCGGCCGCCTCTGGCGCCGGCGCAGCCGCCTGGCGCGGCGCATCTTCCGCTTCCGCGGGCGGGCGGGTCACCCGGAAATAATGCGCGCAATTCGCGCATTGGATTTCATCCCCCTCCAGCTCCGCGGGCGCAAGAATTTCATTGCCGCAATTGGGGCAGACAGCACGGAACGCGGGGGGAGGCACGGTCACCGGCTTGTGGCAATCCGGGCACTCAATCGTCCGCCCAACGCCCTTTTCATCCACAGCCAGGCTTTTTTTGCATGCGCATTTGAAATATATATCCGTCATGCCAATCTGCCTGCATCCGCGGAAAACCAATATTTAACAGATAATTATCCAAAATGCCGCGCAAGTCAACCGAATTTTAGCAGGCCATAAGCCGCGCGGCGGCTGACGGGCGGAACGCTGACCCAGGCCGACAATTCGCGTTCCGCCGCCGGGCCGGCGTCGCGCCCGACGTTAATTGAAAGCGTTCGCCGGGTAATGCCGTTCAACCCCAGCATGCGCAAGGGAATTCTGACTTCCGCCCGCCAGGCCCCTTCCAGGATTTCCGTCCGGACGGACCACCGGAAAAAGCGGTCCTGCCGCCGGTAAAAATACGGCTCGGCATAACCCAGGGGCGGATTGACATTCATCCCCCGCGACAGCAGGAAATCGCGGGCGCCGCGGGGATTGACCATGAAGCGGCGCATCGGTTCAAATTGACTGGTCTCGATATTGATCCAGATGCGGTCGTCGCTGCTGAATCCCTCCCTGTCACGCCCGCGCATCACCAGCCGGTCCGGGCGCGGTTCGCGGCAAATAAAATTCAGATACAACGCCTGCCCGTCATACGCCGCCTGCCAGACAGTGGCGCGGCCCGCCGTGCCGGCACGCGGCCCGCGGAAGGTGCCGGCCAGGGGCAGCGTTTTCCAGGCGACAGGTCCGGCGCGGCCGCCGCCGGGCCGGACCGGCAGACGGACTGCCCGGCATTGCCTCATGGCGGAGCAGGCCGGGAAAGGCGTCTGCCCGGCGCGGAGACGCTCCGCCACCAGCGGGAATTCGGCGCGCAGGAGGCGGCGCAATGCCGCCATTCTCCGGCGGATCAGGGCCGGATCATACTTGTATATCCCCGACTCGGGGGTATAACCGAGCCGCGGCCAGGTCCTGGCCAGGGGCAACATCCGGCGGTCAGTCTCGATTTCGTTCTCCACGATGGTCCGCATGGCTTCCAGTATGCCCAAAGCGCGCGGCGGGCGGGCACCGGCCAGTTTTTCGCGCAGGCGGTAAAAGTTAAGTATGTTGACCCCGCTGATAAAATGCAACTCCAACGCCTGCGCCAGGGCGATTTCCGCCGCCCTTTCAGGATTGCGCCGGCCAACGGGAATCAAAGGCTCCAGCAAACGCACGCCCCTGCTCCACAGATCGCGCATGCGCGCGCTGAGCTTGATGCATTCGGCCAGGGTGTGGTAGCCGGTGCAATCTCCGATGCGATCGCCGACCGGCGGATCGGGCCGCCAACTGCGCGGCAGATGCAGATTACGCGGGATCAGGTTCAGTTTCCATACCACGCCATTATGCATTGGCCCGTAATAACTGAAACCGATGGTCAGTGGGTAATTTTGATACGCCCTGGCAAACCATTGCCAGGCGCGCGCCACCCGCCCGGCATGCTCCTGCCAGTCGCGCTGGGCATGCCGTACGAGAAATTCCCGTTCCGACCGGGGAAACGGCTCAAACGCCAGGTCGCCTGCCGCGCGCTGCATCAGGGATGGATCGTTGCTGGAGCCCCAGTTGGCCAGCAACCCTGAAACTCCCAGTTTGCGCATGGCGGCGAACTTTCGGTAAACCAGGCCCGGCGCCGGGATGTACGGCACGCTGGCCAGTTCGTGCGAGCCGGCCACCATCGCCTTGGCGTAAATGCGCGTTCCGGCGCGGCGCGCCCTGCGGGCGCAATCGGCGAACACCTTTGCCGGACCGGCATACGAAAGCCAGTAATCGTCCGCGCGCCGGATTTTGCCCAGCTGCCGCGCCTGGCCGCCATTTTCAAAATTATGCTGCAAAATCACTCCGGACGGCACCCGCCCGGCGGCGTCAACCATCAACTTCTCGCCCCATCCCACATTCTGCATGTAGGGCCAGGCGATCAATTCGGCCTCCGGCGCGGCCTTGCGCATGCCGCGGGCCATGGCCGCCAGGACATCCGCCAACACCTCGTGCGGCTCGCGGCGGGAGCAGCGCGGACAGTTATTGTCAAACGCGCTTCCGGAATAACAATGCGACGGCCGTTCTCCCACGCAGATATTGATAAAGCCGCCGAGGCCCGGCACCGCCCGGAACAGCCGTTCCATGGCCCGTTCCAGCAGCCGGCGTCCGACCGGCGATGAAACGCAGAAATTCACCAGGTTGAACAGGTTATGCCCGCGCAATTCCGGATATTTTTTCAAAAGCGGGTCGCCGGCGGGCAGGGCTTCCGGCACAATCCCCAGCAGATAGACCTTGAGGCCGTACCTGGCATAACGCTCAACCATCCGGCGCGCTGCGGCCAGAAACGGCGCCGCGGCGCGGCCGCATTCCGGCGTCAACCGGCCGGTGTAACCCAGCCAGCCCGGCGACGTCCAGATGGCATTGGCGCCGTCATGCGCCACGCGGTTGAGGTACTCGTCCGGCATGCCGTCCAGCAGTTCGAGCCGGCCGCCCGCGGATCGGGCATTGGCCTGCATCAGGGCGATATGCCCCAGGTGCATCCGGGTTTTCAAGAACGGCCGGCGGGCAATGGCGCCGCGCGGCAATACCGGCGCGCCGCGCCGCTGCATCTCATCCTCGATGAAAATCAAGGCCCGCCGTATGCCTTCCGGCTCTTCCGCCGTCACCACGCATGATGCGCCGGAAACTTCCAGGCGAAACGATTCGCGGCCGGAAACGCGCGCGCGGCGCAGCCGGATGGCGGCTGGGCGGGTACCGGCGGACGCACAACCGGCCCGCGGGCGGGCGATGCCGGCCGCCTGCAGAAAAAGGTCAAAATCGGCATAAGCTGTTGCAAGTGCGTTTTCGGGGAACGCCTCCGTCTGCAGATTTACGCCGGCTGCCAGGCTGATTTCACCGTCAGCCGGACGCTGCCGCCGCCATGCAATCGGCTCGGCATGCAGAGGTTTCAGCAATGCGGGAATAAAGGCGGGTAAATTTGTTTTCATGGTGATGCGGCGGCGGTTCAGCGCACAGGATAAGCATGGTATTCATTCCGGCAGGGCGGACGATCGGCCAGGTGCAGAGCCGCCGGGCGGCGTTGCGGCAGGGCGAAGGTTGAAAAGGCCGTGGCATTGCGGCAGACTGAATGCGGCCAGCCGTCATGCGACCGCAGGAGCGCCTGGAAACCCGCCAGTGTCCGGGGCAGGCTTGCGCGGGCGCGTTCCACGGCCGCGAACCGGACAGCGGAATGCTCGGCGATATCCGGCTGACATCCCGCCTGCGCCAGCCGCTCCAGCAATTCCGGCATATGGATATGGTTGGTGGAAAAAACCATGCCGCCGTGATCGGCGGCATCCTGCACCACCGGATCAAGCCCGCCCAGGCATTGGCAGGCCACCAGGTTCCCGGCGGCATCCCCCAGCACATAACTGGATTCCGGACGCATTTCCCGGAGCAATGCCAGCGCTTCCGTTACATCCCGGCAATTTTCCAGCAGCAGCCGCGTGCCCAACGACCCGGGCAGGTAATTTTCCGATACCCGCTGCGGCTCCGGAACATACCCGCCCAGGCTGGATTGCGCCACGGCCAGCCCGGCTTCGTTCATCCCGTTATGCCCCCAGGCCGCGCCGATCCACGTGATCATGACATGCACCAGGCCGTTCTGCGGCAGGCGCCGCACCGGCGCGTAGGTGTGGCGCGGGTCGTCCAGGTTGCCGCCGACAATTATCCCGTCATCCGCGGTCTGCATACCGATGGACGTGCAGGCAGATGGCGGATGCTTCCCGCGCGGAACGATATTCCACACGCGCAGGTGCAGCCGCTCGATCTTACCATATTCCACGCCGCTGCCTTCGGCGATGCCGCGCAACTCGTCCTCCAGCCAGGGGGCAAACCGCAGATTGCCGGCGCGAATGCCGCGCAACCCCGCGTCCAGTTCGGCGTCGCTTTCCTCAAAAACATGCCGCAGCGTATTGGCGACCGTGGCATGCACGACATGCCGGAATGCCCGGCCGTGCTGCACCCCCATTTCATAATGCGATCCGGAAAATGTTTCAATCGGCAGCGGCATATCCTGCCTCCTCCTTAAAAATGCGTCACATCCATAATTCATGCAAAATGTTAACGGCCGCATCGCTCATCAACCGGGCGGCTTCCGCGCATAAATGACGCGTCAGGATCGGCTTCGCGCCATATCCGCCGCGTTCCGCCTGCGCCTCCGTCGGCACATAACTTGAGACGCGGGCATTGGCAAGTTCAACCACCATGGTCTTCGGCGACGGCGCATAGCGTTTAATCTCCATCCCCACCGCGGTAAAAATCTCGGCCGGCAAGGCAACCAGGCCGACTTCGCCCAGGCGCATGGCCTGAATCGGAACCTGGGCCACCTGGCCGTCAAACGGCCAGCTTTCTACCCGGCTGACAAAATATTGATCTTTGGGGGATATTTGCTCCCGGCGGCGCAACTCCTCCGCTTCCCGCAGAATGGCCACATCGCGGCGGTAGTAGGGAATTGCCAGGCAATCCAGACGCGCGGCCAGCGGCCGGCCAGCTATGGCCAGGGAACGCTCGATGGCCAGCATGGCCGCGCCGGCAACCCCGCGCCCCAACTGTAAAGTTTTATGTTCGCCGCTCTTCGGTTCACCCGGCGGCCCGTCATAATTCACATGGTTGAGATCGCCGCAGCAGCCCTGCAAAAAAATGACTACCGCGTCTTCGCCATACGCAGCGCGCAAAACGCGCGCCATTTCACCCGGCCAATCCGCGGAAACAAAGTCGCCGTTCCCAAGGCCGTAAGTATCGGGATGGCAGGCGTAATTCACCATGATCGCGCGGATTTTCCCGGCGGCGTCCCGGACCGCCACCGTCTGCACGGACGAATCCACCGGGCCGGCTGGTCCGACAATTTCATGTTCGCGCGGCTTGAGGCGCCCGAAGATTTCCGAGCCATCGCGCAACCGGTACAGGCGATTAAAAGCCAGTCCGGCCGCTTCCCCAGCGCCGTAGCTCAGGCAAGCGTCAAAACGGCTGGACAAGGCCCGGTCTGTCACGGCAATCAAGGTCTCCACCAGCGAACGGTTATAGGCCGGATCGCAGGCGACCGGCGTGTTCTCGCGGATTTCCGGGCCGGTATGCGTGTGCGTTGCGCAAATGCATACTTGCGCCGATGGCACTCCATGCTTATGTAAAACCGCGGCCTTGACCGCATCGGCGATTTCCGCCGGCATGGCGATCAAATCGCAGGAAACGATCAGCAACGCCTCCCGGCCCGTTCCCAGCGCCAGGGCGCGGGCATACAAGTCGTCGCGGACACGGCGCACGGTGCGCGGCTTAAAATAGCCGGCCATCTGAGCCCCGGCAGGGGGCGTGATGACCGCCGCGGCGCACCCGGCCTGGATTATTTGATTGGCAGCATTCATGGTGACAAAGTGTTCAGTGTTCGGTGTTCGTTTCCGACGGCTTCAACGATGCCGTCCACCACGGCTTCGAACACCTTCCGGCCAAGTTCGAGCGATGCGCCGGCGGCAATTTCCCGCAACTTGGCCGGATCCTTCAACGGCGTCTTCAGAATTTGCGATTTGAAGTTCGTAGCGAAGACCTCGTCTACCCGGGTCAAATCGCACAGGCGCGGGTCGCAATAGCGCACGACGGCGCTTTCAACCACGCCGCCATGGCCGCCGAAATCCTTGAAAATCCCGCGCTGCACCGGCCAGGAAGACCAATTCGGGGCTATGACCCGCATGCCGTCAATTTTTCCTCCAGCTTCCTGCACAATCGTCTGCAGCAATTTGGTCGCCGGCCAATGCCCGCCGATCGCCGCGCAAATTTTAAATCCCATCCGGGCCATGTTTTCCATGATCTCGGAATATATCTGGCGGCAGCATTCCGCGCTGACAAACAGGCTTGGCGGACAAAGGTTGCGCCCGGGTTCACGCATGGCGGCCCTGGACAGGGGCGGGTTGCCGCCCGGGCCGGCCGGCAGCGGCGGGTAGACAATCCCGCCCGTGCGCTCAACCGCCGCGAGGCAGAAGCGGTAGGGCGGCAGAAAATCCGTGCCCAGCGCCAGGTGCGTGCCATGTTCCTCCACAATTCCGAAGGGAAAATAAACGATCGGTTTGACCTTGAGGATTTCCATGAACTCCTGCGGGTACAATTCCTCCCAGAGATGCATGTTGCGCGGGCGGATAGACTGGTCAGGCAAAGTTTGCGCCGGCGATGCTGGTCCCATCCGGCCCGGGTTGACCTGGTCTATAGTGTTCATGGAGCGTGATAGTGGCAAAACGGTTCTGCTATGTCAATTCTGCGCGCACCATTCCATGCGGCGGTGCATGAGAAACACCTGAATTTCGGACAATCTCCGGCGTCCTTGCAGAATGACGGGGAGAAAACCGCAGTCATGCCAATACGGGGCGTGCTGCCGCATAACGATTTTTGACGGCGGTCAGATTGCCGGCTTCCTGTAGTTCCTTGAGCAACCCGTCAAACTCTTCGCGCGCGGAAGGCAGGCGCGACGGCCGGCCCTTGACCCCGGCAATCAAGATAGCGTTGGCCAGTTCCACCTCCTGGAGACCTGCTTCCGCCGGGCAGAGGAGTTGCTCATCCCCGCGGCAGGCTGCGGCAAAATTACGGTGCATCGCCCGGTAACTATTCTGATCTTCCGGCCCATCCCAGATGACCGTGTGCTTACGGACAGGCCGCGCTTTGGAATCCCGTGCCTGATCGCTGATTTCGCGCGTATCCCCGTCCAGCAACGACATGGTCAGACGTTTGGGCTCCAGCGTCAGCGCGCCGCGCGTGCCCGCCAATTCAAACATGGTGCGGCCGGGATACTCGTTGGTGTTAACTTGCAGCATGCCGCGCAGCCCGTCATCCCACTTCAAAACAGCCGCAACGCTGTCTTCCACTTCAATTTCATGCCCGACGGTGGCGACTTCGGCCAGGACTTCCGCCGGCAGGCCGGCCATCTCGATCAGCAAGTCCAGATCGTGCGGCGCCTGGTTGACGAGAATGCCGCCGCCCTCGCCGCGCCAAGTGGCGCGCCAGGGGCTGCTGCGGTAATAAAACATCGAACGGAACCACTCGGTGGCGACCATCGTCACCCGCGTCAGTTGGCCGATGGCGTTTTCCGCGAGCAACTGCCGCAGCCTGGCATGCAAGGCGCGGGGCCGCATGTTGAAATTCACCCCCAGCCGGCAGTTGGTCCGCCGGCTGACCTGGATGGCCGCATCCGCGGCGGAGGCCTGGATGGCGAAAGGTTTTTCCACCAGGGCGTGGATGCCGCGTTCCATGGCGGCCGTTGCCAGCGGAGCATGGCTGAAATGGGGAGTGCAGATCACGACATAATCCGGCCGGCCCTGCGCGAAAAGCGACTCGGCGTCCGCAAACCGGGAATACGGGTATTGCGTTCCCGCTTTTTGCAGCGCGGCCGGATCGGTGTCCGCCAGGCCGACAATCTGGAAATCCGGCTGCCCATGCAACGCCGCGAGGTGCGTTTTGCCGATCACCCCGGTCCCAATTACGCCTACTTTAGCTATCTTCATGATTTTTCCACAATAATGAGCCAATGTTGGAGGTTGCCAGAGGTTGAATCAGGTTCAACGGTTGTTTGAGGTGGAAGGTCATCCGTGACATCCGTGTCATCCGCAGTTATGCTGGTCAGAATCGGGATCGATATCGGGATCGGTATCGGCATCGATTCCGATAGCGATCCCGATCCCGATGGCGATAGCGTTTTCGATCCCGACGTGGTTTTTTCTTGATTTCCTGTGGGGACGCTAATGAATTTGAAAAAGGGCGCCCTGTGATATGTATTCCTGGCACCCGATATCCACCAGGCCGGAAAAACGGTCCAACCGCGCCCGGCCCTTGATGTCCCGCGCATCCGCCATCCAGGGCTGGTTAGTGCCGGCATTGATGCAAATTGAGCCGGTTGTCAACTGATAATCGGACCCAAGGGCCGGGTCATCCGGGAAAGAATTCGTGACCGTGAAATAAGAACTTGCCGGCAGCGGCGCCACGCAGGTGTTGGAGATAATGATATTCCTGGAAAGCCCATGCCAGCTCATATTGCTGTAACTGCCGCTGGCGCTGGCGTTGCCGTAAATGATGCAATTGACAATATTAAACATATCGTTTGAATCCTGATTAATATAAATCCCACCCGGACTGGTGGAAGATGCGCCGGGATCCACCAGATTATCCGTAATGGTGCAGCCTTCCACCGTAGTTGTCCCGTGATATATATAAAGTGCCGCGCTGCTGGTTGACGCCGTGTTTCCCGCCACCAGGCAATTACGCAGCACTGCACCGGATTGGTCCCAGATCGTCACGCCCCCGCCTTGGGAAGGGGAGGTATTGCTGACAATCCGGCAGTTTTCCACCAAACCCGGTTGATAATAAAATACTCCAGCGCCCGCATAAGAACCTTCTTCGGCAATGTTGCCGACGATCAGGCAATTGCGCACGACGCCGCCGCACACGGCCACACCGCCACCGACGCCATAGGCATTGTTATTGCTGATGATGCAGTCTTCCACCAGGGAGTCCGCCCAAAGGCGCACCCCGGCGCCGCCGCGATTGCTGCCGCGCGTAGGACTAATGCTGGTGTTCCCGGAAATCAGGCAGCCGCGTGCAATGGCATTGGTTATTTCCAGTCCGCCGCCTGAACCTGCGGTATTCTTCAGGATTTCCGTATCGGCAATGCTTGCGCCATTACGAGCATAAATTCCCCCTCCAGCACCGCCGGTATTACCGCCTACAACACAGCCTGTCACTATACCGGCGCCGTCGGCGTAAACTCCGCCTCCATATGAAGACGCATAGTTATTGCTGACCAGGGTATCCGTCATGATCCCGTCCGGCCCGACCATCGCCCCGCCGCCGCTCGAGTAGAAGGCGATATTGGTGGTAATTACGCAGTTGGTCACCAGGCCCTGCCGGACATAAACCCCGCCGCCGTACGACGCCTGGTTGCTGATGATCAGGCAGTCGTCCAGGATGGCGTTGGTGACATACACCCCTCCGCCATAGCCCACATAGGTCGAACCGGAGACGTAACCGCGGGTGATGGTAAACCCGCGCAGCACGGTTTGCGCATGCCCCAGCCAGAAGCACCGGTTGGTAGAATCAGGATAATTGCCGTCCACCACTGTGCCGTCCCGGTCCAGAGCGCCATTGTTCCAGCTCCGCACCGTCATCGGCGCGCTGATTGCCACCTGGCTGGTCAGATAATACGTGCCGTTGGAGACCCAGACATTGGTCCAGCCTTGCCCCGCCGCCGCATCCACCGCCTCCTGGATATTGGTCGCGGCGGTCGCCCAACTGGCATAGGGCGGATCGTTCAGCGGATCCACCACGCGCGTTCCGGGTTCCACCACATGGCTGACCTGAGCCGCCGCCAAACCGGCCGATAAAAACGCCCAAACTATTATCTTGCCTTGCATAATGCGCCTCCGTTTTTTGGTCCAGGGATATCGCTT
>CAYXEK010000025.1:0-39466 GCA_964463985.1 uncultured Verrucomicrobiota bacterium | reverse complement strand
AGTTCAAACGCATGTTTCCATTTTGCAAGATAATCGGCGGCAGCCTGGGGAAGCCTTTTTTGGCAAGCCTGCCAGTCGTCTCGATCTTTCGGCCCGTCAAGCGCGGCCTGGGCAATGCAGATCAGCAGACGCATGAGCGCAATGCGCTCGTGCGGACGCACGGCCAGGTCGCGGATTATTTCGCCTTGCTGAAATACATCCAGCAGGCTGACTTTGTCCGCATGGCCATCCTCCCAAACCACCGGAATCCATTTACCAGTCGTAAGATTCATCATCTTCCTCCCCCATATTGCTCCTGGCCGCACCGATGCCGCCCGGCCGTTTGGATATAACCACACCCAAGTCATCCCGATAGCTCATACCGGATTCACTGCCGTCCGGTATCCGCAAGAGTTTTTCGCCATCCAGTTTGCATACCACCATGTCGCCACCATGGACATATTCGCGCAACCATACCGGCAAGTCGTTACCGCCATTATCCACACACCAGCGCGGCACATTTACCAGATTGCGATGGATGCTTCGGGCGGCGGCCAAACTGAATTGCCACGCCTTGATTTTACATTCCTCGCCGTTCAACAGTTTTATACGCGCGCCCCTGCTGTCATTCCATTCGAATATTTTACACACAAGCAGAACCGCTATTGAAGGACGTGAATTCCATCGGGTTTGCCTGCCTTCTTCATCTTTAAACTGCATCTGCCAAGGGTTGCCATTTTGAACGGCTGCACCTTGAAGTTCTGCGTGGCGCTTTTCCAGTTCCGCATGCAAGACGCGCCAGGGATCGGGCTCGTCAGCCGGCGGGACGGCATAGGTCGCCTCCAATAGCGGACGGATGTCGGCGGGTAAAACAAGCACATGGCGCGTTCTCCACAATTCGAAGGTGCGCAGCAAGACATATGGCGCATACACTTTTGAGCTTCTTCCAAAGGCCAGTTTGATCCCGGACGCATCGGAATTTCGCAGTGCGGTGGCATCCAGCTCCGGCGCCGCGACCCAAGTCTCCGGCGCGTCACAGGCGGCAGGGCGAGGGCGCGAGTGTCGCCAGAGCCGGCCAATGCGTTGAAGCAACATGTCAGTGGGCGCCAGATCGGTGATCAATAAATCGGCGTCAATATCCACGCTTTGTTCGGCCACCTGAGTCGCCACCAATACGCAACCACCAGCGGGCCGGCTTGACTGCTCTTTGCCCAACCGCCCTAGCCAGTCTTTTTCCAACTGCTCGCGCCGAAATTGTGGAAATCGGGCGTGCAATAACGCTATTTCCGGCCCACCGGTCTGATTCCGCCCGCGCAGTTGGCGATATGTTTCCTGAGCATCATTCACGGTGTTGCGAATCCAGAGGACGCATTCACCACGCTGTGCGCGCGCCAGACATGCCCCTGCCAATTCCGCAAGGGGTATGAATTGAACCCGAATGTGTTTTAGCGCATCCGGCGGCACCGCGCGTTGCACCAGTTCATCCTCGCACATACCGGAAAGCAATGGATAATCCGTCACCGGCTCCGCCTGTATAGTCGCATCTACCCCCAGCAGTTTTTGCCGGCGAGCGGCGGTAAGCGTGGCAGAAAGAATTATGACCGTGGCGCCCAATTCGCGCAGACGGCTCACAAGCTGGTCAACCAACGTGCCGGTATAAAGATCGTAGGAATGGATTTCATCAAGAATGACTACCTTACCGGCCAGGCCAAACTGGCGAACAAAAAAGTGTTTGGCGGCCACAACACCAAGCAATGCCTGGTCAACTGTGCCAACGCCAAACGGCGCCAATAGCGCCCGACGCGGCGAAGCAAACCAATCACGGCCCGTATGGCTCTTAGTATTGTGCGGGGCATCGTTAAATTGCGCGCCGGATAATATCTCCACGGCGTCCATTAACCATGCGGCGCCATGGATTAGCCGGACACCGGCGCCCGGGCTGATCCGGTCAACGAAAGCCGCCATCCGTTCATGAATACGGTTGCTGGTAACCTGCGTCGGCAGGGCAAAATAAATACCCGTGGCCTGGCCTGTGGCAATCAAATTATAGGCGGCCATAAGCGCGGCTTCGGTTTTGCCGCATCCCATGGCGGCTTCGACAATATAAACGCCGGGCCGCCGGACGATTTCCGAAAAAATTGTTTGCAGGGCATGGGGGCTAAACAAAAATATATCTGAAAATTTCTTGTCCGGCAAACACGCCACGGGTTGGAATCCAACCCGGTCGAGTTGGGCCGCCGCACGTTCACGGATGGTTGTGGCATCTAACTCCATGGACGGCGGGAATGATATTTCATCGGATGCCAGCCAATCGGCCACAGTTACCAGACCGGCATTAAACCAAAGCGCGCCACAATTAAAATGCACTGGCACATCCGGTAATGGCCCGAATTCTTTCAACAGCACATCCACCAAACGACGGCGTTCGGATGCCCAGTGTTCCCCGCCATCGCTCAGGCCACCTATCCAATCACCCTTCAATTCGCCGTGATGCGCGCCGACAATCGCCGCCCAGAAGCGCATGTTGTTTTTCGCCAAAACGTCCTGAAGCGTCTTCTGGCTGACTTGGGCATGATCGCCTATCGAACCCGCAATATCTTTTATGGTTAAACCATGTTTTTTCAACCATGCCGGACATTTCCTCTGAAACCCCGGCGACACCTTCCCGACATCATGCAATGCGGCAAGCACAACACTATTTTTTGCCATTACTAAATTGCGCAGCCACGCCGGACATTGAGCAACCAATAGTCCGGCGATAATACCGGCGGTGCGACAATGCTGCTCAACGGAAATACCCGGCAGTTCATCCGGCGTCGTCTTGGCCCAGCATTCCGTATATTTGATGTTTTTTAACATCCCCCCCCACAATTACACCCGCCGGGCGCCGTGTTTTCGCAGAGTTTCCGTAATCTTCCCGAGATCGGCGGCATTTTTGACGTGGCGGCCGGCGGTTAGCGCCAAATCCCAGATGCGCCCGTTGGGGGTGAGAACACGGCGTGACGAACCCGGCTCGTGGTTGTCATGCGCGGCGTAATATTGATATATGACACCCTTAAAGTCCTTTTCTAGCGCGCTTGTGATCAGTTTTAATTCCCGCAGCCGATATAAAAACGCTTCGGCGGATACGCCGAACCGGTGCTTGATCCGATATAGCAATTCCAGCGTCCATTCGTCCGGGCGCACTCCCAACTGACGCACCGTCGCACATACCGCCGATTCGGGCATGAGGAATAAACCCGCAAACCGCCGGGCCGCCCGCTCTTCCGTGAACAACTTTCCGCGCCGGTCTTTGCCGACCTGCGGCCGCGGCAGATGCGGGTAATAAGCCGGCGAATGCATGTAAAGCCGCCCCAGTTCATAGGCCAAAAGGTACAACTGGCGCTCAGCGTTCAGGTTGACATCATCCAGGAAGATAAACGCATTGGCATTCTTCAGATCATGGCAACTGATGCTCCCTACCCCAACCGGCAACCGGCAGAAAATTATTCGGAGTCCGGCATTCTCGAACAATTCAAGATAGTCGAAAATAACGGCATCGCTGATACCCAACAGACGCCGGACCTGCCCGCATAACCGCTGCAATCCTTCTTCCGTGCGGTCAGCGGCCATCCCCAACGGCAATTCCGCAGATTTGACGGCGCCGCTCATGTCTTCCAACGCCAAAAAGGCGTCGGATAATTCGCTGGCCATCCCGCATAATTGCGGCGGCAAACCGGCCAATTCACGACCGGTGCGAGCCGGCAAGGCGCAGGGACCATGCCAGAGCGGGTTTTTTTCAGCCACCATATATGGCACTGCGGCTTCACGAACAACCATGGTATCCAAACCGCCAACAGTTCCGTTAGCCGGCGGGGTAAAAAAGACATCCACCGGTTCGCCCAGAATCCGGGAAAGGGCGTGCAAAACACGGGCGCCAGGCAGGTTACGCCCCTTTTCAATGCAATTCAAAGGACCGGGACGCATGCCCAACCGCGCCGCCAATTCGGCCTGACTGAGATGAGCGCGCAGACGCACGGCGCGGATATTGGCGCCAACATGCTTTAATGACGGGGCCTTTTGCATGACAAATATCATGCATGAAATTATTAATATGTCAAATGATTTTTATAATTATTTTCATGTTTTTACAAATACACAGGTTGTCAAGAGAATATCCACGGGCAAATGGCGGACAATCACTGGAATTACTTTAATGTTATCTGCCCGGGAAACCGCGGCGCCAACCGGCGGCCCCGGCATGCCACGTTTAATCCGGACATTTTAAACTTGACTGCGCCGATCCCGCTGTTAAATTGGAAGTGCTTCTTCGCGAAGCCTCGCAACGAGGCGGAACCGATGTTGCGCTGCCGGCGCAATCACATGCATCGCCATGCCGCCCGATCAAGCAATGCGCTTTTAAGCGCCTGACCCTGCAAGGAGGAACCCTGATGGATTGGTTTGCATTTGCCAAGGACGCAATTTTTGCCGCTTTGATCATCGGAACGGCCTGCCTGGTCGGCGGCTTGCTCAGCCGTCAAATCAACCGTTTGCACAGCGCCGGCCGGATACCGGGCATGATGTTTCTGCCGCTGAAATTCGTCCTGCGTTACGGGCTGTTGCTGATTACATTTCTGCTGGTACTGGGCGCGTTTAACGTGGATATCGGCAACTTCTGGAATTTCATCTCAGCGGTGCTGGGATTGATAGCCATCGGTTTCGTGGCCGTGTGGAGCCTGCTGAGCAACCTGTCATCGGCTTTCCTGCTGATGACATTCAAACCGTTTAAAATCGGCGATAGACTGGAACTGCCGGGCGATGACATTGCCGGCCGGGTAACGGATATGAATCTCATGTTCACCGTCATCCGGGACGCCGAAGGACGTGATAATCATGTGCCCAACAGCATATTTTTCCAGAAGCCATCGCGGAAATTGAACTGACGGCCGGCACGCTCCCGCGGCAGGCACTCCTGAATCATTTTTTCAGCATGTGCTTGTCATGCGCCGTCATTTTGTAATATCATCATGTCTCGAAGGCGCCCGGCACGGAAGCGGGCGGCAAATGCGGCACAACCTTAACCAGAGGGCGTCATGCGCAAAGTATTCGCTTTTATCGGCAGTCCGCTGAAGGAAAAGTCCAACACCTGCCAGCTCACCCGCATGCTGCTCGACCGGTTGGCGCAAGCCGACGGCGGGATTGCGGGGGAAATCGTCACCGCCGGACATGTCCGCCTGAAATACTGCACGGGCTGCTGGCGCTGCATGCGCGAAGGCGGCTGCCCGCTGGACAAGACTGACGATATGGGTCTGCTCCGGCAAAAAATGCTGGAGGCCGATTTCATCATCCTGGGAAGTCCGGTTTACACCATGAGCGTTACCGGCCAGATGAAAACGTTCCTGGACCGCATGGCGGCCTGGTACCACACCATGCGCCTGGCCGGTAAGCCCGGCATCACCGTCGCCACCACCGCCGGCAGCGGGTTGGAAGAGGTCCATCAACTCCTCGGCATGCTCCTGGCCGCCATGGGCGTCATCCCCGTGGGCAAACTCGAAACCCGCGGTTATTTTGACGGCATGCTCGCCGACCGCCAGGCCGCCGAGGCCGCCGCCGCGCAATGCGCGGAAGAGATCCTGCCTTATGTCCGCGGCGACCGGGCGCCCGCCGCCAACGAATACATGGAGGATGTGTTCCAGGCCATGCGGCATAAATCCGTGGACGCCCGGGAGTGGCTGCCGGCGGATTACGCCTACTGGCGCGATCACAACATGCTCGATGTCGAATCTTTCGGCGAACTACTGCGCCGGCTGTCCGGGAACAAGGCCGCCGGCAACGGTTAAGTCGCCGACCTGCAGGCGAGGCGCCTGAATGACCAGGAAACCCAACATCCGATCTTGGTTTATTCCGGGGTTATTGTGTTACGCCGTCATCGCCGCGCTGGGCATGTGGCTGCTGGGCAACCGCGCGGACGAAGCCATGCTGCACCTGGCGATCTTCGGCATCCTGCCGATGTTGCTGGTGGCCTGGACGGCAGATGCCATCCGCAACGGGGAAATATGGCGCCAGGGGCCTAAAGCCGTGACCGCATCACTTACTTTTAACATCCGCCGCATCACGCGCAGGGAACACCCGGTAAATTTCTGGGCGGCCATTGGCGTAACCTGGTCCCTGGCCGCCGCCATCGCCGCATTCGTAATCCTGGGAATAATCACACGGTTGCGTTTGACGCAATGAGAATTGCGCCGCGTCGGGCAGTCGTTTGGCAAACGAAATATATGCGGAATCCGGAATGCGCCGCGCCGTGGCGCGCTACAATCCGGACCCCTGCACATGGGGCGCCGATCTGTTTGCTTGACAGGCAGAGCAGCAGCAAATATAAACCCATATCCGTCATTTGAAATTCAGGAAACGATATAAAAATGTTGAGAACAATAACATCAGGATTGAAAGCCCCTGCACCTGTTGGGTACAAAAATAGTTTCCTGAATTTCAAACCCGGAAGGGGTTGGCGATTTTGCCGCATCCGCTTTGTTGCGAAGGACCCCGCTGGGCGGGATAAATTTGCGGCTTGTCCCGCAACAGCGGGATATGCTTATACAGCTTTATCCTTCGCGCCGCGCATCCGCGGCAAACTTGCCAACTGCCGGATACAGGATAAATCATCCCAAGAAACATGAACGGAAGATACCCGGGATGCCAAACGGCGCGCATGAACGCCTTACCGCTCCGAGCCTGCATGGATAACAACAACACCGATTTTTTCCGCGAGTTGCATGAGAACGTGGAGCAATTCGGCTCCGCGCCTGTTTTTTCAGACATGCCGCGGCGCACGCTGGCCGATAAGGGCATCGCCGGCCCGACCGCCGCGCATGTCATCGAGGAAGTGCATGTTCCGCGCCACCTGGCCGGGCTTACCTTCACCACCGGCACTTCCGCTTTCCAGAATATCGTCGGCATCACCGCCGCCGAATTGCCATTGAAACGGCAGGCTGCCGCCCGCGTGCTTGACCGGGCCGGCCTTTGCGCCGGCGACCGCCTGCTGGTATGTTACCCGCCGCTGGTCAATGTCTTCACCAGGCAGGCGCTGGCGGACGCCGGAATCAACTGGTTTTTCCTGACGCGATCCAGCCGGGACGCCTTCCTCGATGCGCTTTACCACGAACACCCGTCGGCCGTCATGGGCGAATCATCGTTCATCCGGTCGGCCCTGGAGGATGCTTCCAGGCTGGGCGTGGCGGAAGCCCTGCCCCGAATCAAAACCATCATGACGGCCGGCACGCCCCTGGACGCCGCCCTGCCACCGCTGGCGCGCGATATCCTGCATGCCGCCGTTTACGATGTTTACGGCTGCCAGGAATTCGGCTGGCTGACCGTCAACGGCGAGCCGGTGCGCGACGATCTCAGCCTGATTGCCTCGCCGCTCGGCGCGGAATACCGCGAATGCGTCGTGGGCGGTCTGCCGACCGGCGACAGTTTTCCCGTAACGGACAACACGCACATGCTGAGCGCCGCCGGACGGATTATAACTTACCGCCGCCGCCGCACCCGGCCGGATTACGAAGTGGTAGTGCTGGCCGCGCCGAAAGTGGCGCTGGAAACACTGGAACGCACCGCGCGCACGATCCTGCGCATCAAGGGCCGCGTGGTCAAAATTCATCCCGCCCCAGATTGCGGCGCCGAGCGGACGGTTTTATGGCTGAAACCCGCCGGCGCTGGGCTGGATCAGCCGCCGGGCATCATCATTTCCGGTCCGGACAAAACCGCGTATTTCGACGCCATGATCCAGGCGCAGATTGATTACCAAACCCAGGGCGCCAAAGATCCCGTCTGGACGAAAAACAATTAGGGCGGCCGGAGACCTGAATGCGCCGCGCCCCGCTCCGTCGGACTGCGGCTGGGCACGCCGGGGCGCGCTACAGGCAGAGGTTGTTTTGCCTCAAATTGCCGGCATGCCTTTCCGAGAATCCGCCTTGACATCCGGGCGGCAATGTTGTGAAATGCTTTTGTATTAATTATACCCATGAACCCGGCGCCCAAAGCTTACCTCAGTTTTCTGGATCGCCTGCGCATCCGGCACCGGGGACTTGGCCGGGACGAGAATGGACAAGTAATGCTGCTGACGGCGCTGATGGCGCTGACCCTGATCGCCTTCGTCGCGGCGATCCTTCCCACCGGCCAGATTGTCACCGCCAAAATCCAGGCGCAGAATGCCGCCGACGCCGCGGCCATGACGGCCATGACCTGGATGGCGCGCGGATCAAATTTCCTGCAGGGCATCAACGGCTTCCACTGGGACGTCAACGGCATCATGGTGGTGGTGATTGAAGGCATCACTTATTATTACATCGCCAAAATGCTGGAGGACCTGGAAGTCCCGATTGTCGGCTGGATCAAGATGATCGTGGACTGGTTTGAAGGCATGGATAAAATCGGCTCCGCCTCCACCGCGCGTTTCTGGATATCCGAATCCATCATTGGCAGCCAGGTACTGGCGGCCGAGGCTACGCCCATGATCGCCTTCTCGCATGCCAGCGCCATCGCCAAAAAGAACGGCGCGGACGTTTTCGATGCCGCCTACTTCGCCGATCTGCGGAAGCAGGTCCCCGGCCTGCCGGCCGGCCTGACCTCCAGCGCGTTCGACGAGGGCAACAAGGCCATGCGCGAGTGGATGGCGGAAGGCGAATTCACCGAAGGCCTGCTGAACTGGCTGCGCGACCGCGGCGTCAACCTGGAATGGGGCATCGGCTGCCTGCTGAACTGGATCATCCCCGAGCCGCACGGCGAAATTCCCGCCGACAAATTCAAACCCTATGCCTGGACGGCCAATCCCAGCCTCGATCCGAAGAAATCGCTGGAACTCTACGAAGAGAGCAAGGCCCCCGTGGAGTATTTTCCCGGCAACCCGCTCTACACGGAAGTTTTCTGGCCGTTCACCCTGTGCCTGGTTTTCCTGAAATTCGTCCACTGGCGCGACAATTACTACGAATCCAAGAACATTGACGTGCCGATCACGTTCATGACCTACAAGGCGCCGGCCAAATCTTTCATGATGAACGACATCCTGCTCACCGGCGCGCAGCGCGCCCAGGGCCAGTCGCTGGTGCCTTACACCTACGCCTTCGGCAGCGCCAAGCTGACGGGCGACAAACTCTACCTGGCCGGCCAGGATTTCACGATTTATTTTTCCATCCCGATTTTCGCGTTCCCCATCTGGCCCTTCCCGCTGGTGCGGCTTTTCACCGGCGGCTACAAGGGCAGTTTCCGGGCCGAGATGACGCCGGTCAAGGTGTTGAATGTCAGCGGCACGGACTTCATGGTACAACACTGATTTACCGCTATGCAAAAAGCCCATCCTGATCAAGCCGCCGGCGACGGCCGCGGCGCCCGCGCGCCGATCCGGCCATGCCGCGCGCCCTTTGCCTTGGGCACGGGCGGGCAGGCCATGCTGGAAACGGCGCTGGTGATACCGGTCCTGCTGCTGATGATCATTGGCATCATGGAATTCGGCGTGCGATCGTACAACCAGGGCCGCGCCGCCATGGCGGCGCGGCATGGCGCATGGCTGGGCGTCCATGGCCGCTACGGCCAAATCGAAACGGAAGTTAAGAAATTTTTCAACTCCGACGCCGAGGTCAAGGTAGATAAAAGCATGGAAGACCTGGACCTGGAATATCACAACGCGGCGATTGACTACGCGCTGTTCGCCTACACCACCGGGTACACTTCCCACTCGCTCAAGAAAAATGTCAAAGTGTCGCTGACGTACAGCCGCGGCAAAATGCCCTACGCCCCGCCGGGACCCTCCGACGGCCTGGAGTTCCTCTGGGGCAAGGTCTCCAACTTCACCGTCACCGCCGCGCGCGGCGATACCGACAACTGGGAGCAAGTGGACTTCATGACCATGTGCTGGTTTTTCCTGGCGTCCGGCGTCTGGCTGGATGTCCTGCTCAACCTGGGCATTGATCTTATTATTGACGGCATTTTCGAGGAATTCGGGGAGATCGGCAAAATCTTCTCATCCGTCGTCTACGAGATCATCCTCCGCCTGACCAACATCCCCGCCTTGAAATGCGATTGAGCGCCGGCGCGGACTGCGCGGGGCGAATGCGATTGTCATGGTTGCGGCGCCGGCGCGGGCGCGGTGTTCAGGCTGCCGCGCGCGGCCGCGGCCGCCCCGGGGCGGGCGGCCAGCAGCTGCTGCACCGCGGCGCGCTGCGCGCGTGCGCGGACGGCCAATTCGTCATCAGGCTCCGTCAGCGCGGCCACCCGGTCAAAACATTCCAGGGCTTGCTCGAACTGATCCTGCTCCTTCAACACGTAGCCGCGCTGGAAGGATTCCCGGGCGCAGATATTGATTTGGCGCCGCAGTTGTTCGCGCTCCGGCGAAGGGGCGGTCTTGCCGTCCAGGAAATCCAGCACAATCGCATTGTCCAGGCTTTCCCGGCCGGCCTGCGCAACCAGGAAATCCCGGCCGGCTTTCCCGGCATCCGCCATGCGCGCCTGGCAATCGGCCAGCCGCGCGGCAAACACGGCGCGTTGCGGCAGGAGCCTCCCGCGCAAATCATCCAGCACCTGCCGCAGGTCTTCCTGCGCGGCGGGGAACGGACGCAGCGCCGGCGACGCCAGCAGCGTGCGGCCGGCGGAAATGGCGGCGGCGTAACGGTTGGAATCGGCGGCGGCGGATTTAACGAGCATGATCTGTTCCACCAGCCGGCTGCGATCCTGCGTTTCGCGCAACAGGCGCGGATCGGCATCCGCCTGCGCCATGATGCGCTGCAGGCCGGCCAGCGCCTCCGAGTACTGCCGCCGCCGGATGCATTCTTCCGCCTGGCGCAAATCATTGCGCCAGCCGACCTGGCGCCGGGCCGCCTCCAGAAATTCGACGCGGTTGCTGTCGTCGGGAATAATAATTCCCTCCAGGATTTTCACGGCGGCTTCCCATTCGCTTTTGCCGGCCAGATCCCTGGCCCGCTGGTACTGCTTCAACCCGTCGAGGATGCGCCGGAAATATTTGACGTCGTCATTTTCGGGCGCCATGGCTTCCAGGTCGTCCAAGGCGGCGCGCGCGCCGGCATTGTCCCCGGCGCGCAGGCATTCTTCCCCGCGCTGCAACAGACCGGGGAGCGCCCGGGCGCGGACCAACGCCAGGTAATTGCCGGCGCGCAAATCGTTGGGATTATCGGCCAGGGCCGCGTTGAAAAGCCGGGCGGCGCCAACGTAATCGTTGCGCTCGTACAATGCCCGTTCGCCCTGGTTGATCAGCGTGCCGGCCTGATCCAGCCGGGCCTGCTCCTGGGTGGAAACCGCAGGCAATGCCGTCGGCGGCAAGTTGCTTGGCGCCGCGGGCGGCGTGGCAGCCGGCGGCGGCGCGGACCGGCCGGACCGGCGGGAGGCCAGCCACGCCATTGCCGCCACGATCAGCAACGCCAGCAAAGCCGCCAGCAGCAGCGGCATCCGGCGGCGCTGCGGCAGGGCGGCGCCTTCAAACCCGCCGGCCGACAAAGTAAAATCGGCAACGGCAAATTCCTGGCCTGCCGCCAGGGGGCTGGGCCGGGCGCCGATCCGCCGGCCGGCAATATAAACGCCGTTAATGCTGCCGGCATCGAGAATGAATAACCCGCCGGCGTCAAGTTGCAGCCGGGCATGGACGGCGGACACCTGGGGGGACTCGAGAACGACATCGCAATCGGCGGCGCGGCCGATGGAATATGTCCGCGCTTGCGGCGCCAATTCCACAACCCGCACGACGCCGCTTTTGTCTTTGATGGTTACTTTCATAATGCCTGTTACCCGTCCCCGCCGGGCGCCGGCAGCGCGGCCGCGTTCTTCCACCGGCGCAGGGCGTAGCGGTATGGTTGTGAATCCTGATTGGGATACAGTTTCATGATGTTGTCGGCGGCGCGCATGGCCGCATCGCGGGAGCGCAGGGCCAGCGCCTGCTCCAGGGCCACCTGCAACTCGCGCAGCTTGGTCTTGCGGAACCGGTTGATCAGCATCAGGCTGTCCAGCGACTGCGCGTATTCCGGCGGCCGCGGCTCCGTCTTGCGCAGGCTGACCAGCACGGACAGAAAACTCCGGACGGCGCGCGCGTAATTACCGATATCCACGTCCCGGGCCGCCATCAACTGCTGGCCGAATTCCAACGCCTGGCGGGCGGCCGCCGGGGAATCCAGCGGCGCCAGTTCGGGCATGGTTTCCCGGACCTGCTGGCGGCCGATCTGCGACCCGGTAATTTTCACGCTCTGCAGCACCGGCTCCAGCAGGGCGACGCGTTCCCCGGCCGCATCGCCCCACGCGTTCAGCAGGATAAAATACTCGTCCGCTTCTTGGCACACGCAGGCGCCCGCCACGTTATGGCCGTCCAACAGGCCGGTGAAGCGCATGGCCTCCCGGCCGTCCACCTCGCCAATGTTGTTGGTAATCACCACGAAGGTCGGGTAAATATCCGTCAGGTATTGCACGAAATTCAAGAAGGCGTCATCAATCCCGCCGAACAGGGCGATCGGATCTATATTAACCCCGGCATAGAGAGCGGCGTCAGCCGTCGGTGCTTCGTATTGGACGATCGTTTCGCTGGAAAAGGCCGGAACGGCCCGGCGCCAGCCGTCCGGCGCGGTAAAAGCCAGCCCATAATCGGCGTCGGCAAAATCCGCCGCCGGCGGCGGTGCGCCGCGGCAGCCGGCCAGGGCCAGCAGCGCCAGGAGCGCGCAACCTGGCGCTGCGAGAGTCATAAGAAGGTTTTTAATTTTCATAATTCATCTGCCAGGCGCAACATGTCGCCGATTTTGATCATCCGCCGCGCCGCGCCGCCGGCGGCCAGTTCCAGGGTATGGCGGCCGCCCGGCTGGCGGCAGAAGGCCACCCGCCACGGCGCCAGGCGCGGCGCCGCATCCAGGACGCGTCCCTCGGCGTCCAGGAATACCGCGTCAATCGTCATTTGCATGAAAAAGGTATGAATCATCCGGCATTCGGGGAAATACATCCCCTCGCTCTCATCCAGCGCGCGCCGGCCCAGCAGACCCTGGAGGCGGTCCGTCAGGGACTCCGCCAGGCGCACCTGTTCCAGCACGATTGCTCCGGTTGCCATGTTCCGCAAAACCATGGTTTTCATTTCGACAGGGAATACTGAATCATTACCGGCCCCACCAGCGTGATCAGGATGGCGGGGAAGATGCAGCCCAGCAGCGGCATCAGCATTTTCACCGGGGCTTCCAAAGCCAGTTGCTCGACATACTGGGCATGTTTTTCCCGGAACTCCGCCGATTGCGTGCGCATCAGCGCGCCCAGTTCCGTGCCCAGTTCTTCCGCCTGCAGAATCATTTCCACCGTGGCCGTGATGGGCGCCACCGATATCCGGGCGGCCATCTCGCGCATCGAGGCGGCGCGCCGCGCTCCCAACTGGAGGGCATTGACGAACCGCATCAATTCCTCGGTCAGCGGTCCCATCGGCAGGTAACCGACAATGCGCCGGATGCCGGTGGTGATGTCCATGCCGGACTCCAGGGCCAGGGTCAGCAGATCCATGAAAAACGGCCAATCGGCCAGGATCATCCGGCGGCGGGCGGCGATGATGTTGTCAATCGGCATCAGGGGAAGCATCCACCCGGCAAATCCGACCATGACCGGCACCGCCAGCGCCACGCCGTGATACTTGCCCACCAAGGGACTCAACACCAGCATCAGGAGGGCCGAGCATACCAGTCCGCCCGCGGCCAGCAGCACCTGCAGGGCGACGATTTCATCGGCACCCAGCGGCATATCCACGCCGGTATGCCGCAGTTTCGCGCGGATGCGCTCCATGTAGGAATTGTCTGCGCCGAAGCGGCGGTGGATTACGCCGATAATCCCGGCCAGGATGGGCGTCGCCAGCAGCAGGATCCCCGTCCGCCGGCGCCGGTAGCGGGAAAGGAACATTTCATAGCTTTCCAGACGCGGGCTGATAATTCCGTAAACCAGCAGGGCCACGGAACCGAAAATTAATATGCCGGCCAGAATAATCATGCGCGCACCGTGACAATTTTGCGGATCAGGTAATATCCCAGCAAATCCAGAATTGCAATCAGGGTTATCAGCACCCACCCCATGATGGTGGTGTACATCAGTTCCATCAAGGTGGGGTTGATCAAATGCACAATCACGCCCAGGGCCGGCGGGATCAGGCCCACGATAATGGCCTGCAGCCGCCCCTGGCTGGTCAACGCCCGGATTTTGCCTTCCACCCGGTTGCGCTCGCGGATGGTTTCCGAAAGCCGCTTGAAGACCGCCGGCAGGTCGCCGCCGCTCTGGGTGGTCAGGCGGACGGAAGCCACCACCAGTTGCAGGTCGCGGTCCTGCATCCGCCGGTTGAGATTCTGCAAGGCGTCCTCCGTGCGGGTGCCAAGCTCGATTTCATGGCAAACCAGGCGCAATTCCTGCCCGATCGGGTCCGGCAACTGGCGCGCGGCCAGGTTCAGGGCCTGCATCAGAGAAAACCCGCTGCGCAACCCATTGCTGATGGTGTTCATGGCGTCAATCAACTGAGTATTGAATTTTTTGCGGCGGCGCTCCCGCTGGCGATGCAGGATCATGTCCGGCAGCATGCCGCCGACGCCGGCGGCCACCGCGGAGGCCACGATCGGCACGGGCATCATCACGTCGGACATCAGCAGGTACACCAGCATGGCGCCCAGCAAGGCGGCCAGCACCTTGATGGTGAGGATGTTTTCCGCGGAATTTTCCTGGTACAACTCGCTGAGAATGGCGGCAGTGCGGGAAACATACTGTCGGCGGTATGTGCCGTAAATCTCGCCCGCCGCGCCGAACAGCATGTAGCCGATCAACGCCGCGGCCGCAAATGCTACCGGCAGTATGATCCAGAGCATCATCGTTCAAGCTCCCCGGGGGCGGGCGCGGCAAACATGCCGAGGTCCACCTTCACGCCCCGCTGCTGCAGGCGCTGCACGAATTGCGGCACCGTGCCGGTGGCCTGGAACACGCCCTGGACCCGCCCGTGCTCGTCGAAGCCGGTCTGCTGGAACACGTAAATATCCTGCAGGGCGATTTGCTGCTCGTTGTCCGCCGGCACCAATTCGGTGATATTGACGATCTTGCGCGTGCCGTCCACCAGGCGCGACTGCTGGCAGATGATGTTGACGGCCGAGGCGATCTGCTGGCGGATGGCGCGCACCGGCAACTCCATGCCCGCCATCAGCACGAGGGTTTCCAGGCGGCCGATGACGTCGTGCGGCGAATTGGCGTGCACGGTGGTCAGGGAGCCGTCGTGGCCGGTGTTCATGGCCTGCAGCATGTCGAGCGCTTCGCCGCCGCGGCACTCGCCGACAACGATGCGGTCCGGGCGCATGCGCAGGGAATTGCGCACCAGGGAGCGGATGGTCAGTTCGCCCTTGCCTTCGATGTTGGGCGGACGCGTTTCCAGGCGCACGACATGCTCCTGCTCGAGTTTCAGTTCCGCGGAATCCTCGATCGTGACAATGCGTTCGTCGCTGGGGATAAAGGCCGAGACGAGGTTCAGCAGCGTCGTCTTGCCCGAGCCCGTGCCGCCGGAGATGATGATGTTCTGACGGGAGGCCACGGCGAGTTTCAGGAATTCCACCATTACCGGCGAGACCGAGCCGAACTGGATGAGGTCGGCCGGGGTGAAGGCGCGCTTGGAGAACTTGCGGATATCGAGCGAAGGTCCGTCAATGGCGATCGGCGGAATCACGGCATTGACGCGCGACCCGTCCGGCAGGCGGGCGTCCACCAGCGGGGAGCTTTCGTCAATGCGCCGGCCGAGCGGGCCGACGATGCGTTCGATGATGCCCAGCAACTGGGATTTGCCGGTAAACTGCTTTTCCGCCTTGACCAGTTTGCCGTTGCGCTCGATGTAGATTTTATTGTCGCCGAAGCACATGATCTCCGTGACGCTGTTGTCGTTCAGCAGGTCGTCCAGCGGGCCGTAACCGAGCACGTCCTGGATGATCTGGCGGCGCAACTCGTCCGCGCCGATGCCCAGCGGCTTGATTTCCGGCGCCAGTTCGTCAACGATGCGGCCGATCTGGACCTGCGCGCGCTGGCGCAGTTCGGCGGCGGCGTCGCCGGTGGCGGATTCGATTTTCTTCAAATCCATCTGCTCGAGCAGCAACTCGTGCACCCGCCGCTTCAAGTGGCCCAGGGCGTCCGCCGCCGCCGCATCCGCCGCCGCCGGCGCGGACTCGGAGACGGCGGACACGGATTCATCGCGGAAAATCATGGACCACTGGCCGACGGTCAGGGTATCGCCGCTGCGCAGAATCTGTTCCTTGTCGCCCAGCGGAATATTGTTGATGGAAAGCTTGCGCCCGCCCTGCGGCTGGACGTACATCCAGCCGCGCACGTTGACAATCCGGCAATGCACGCCGGCGATCCCCTTGCGGGGCGGCAGCCGGATTTCGCAGGAGGACCCGGATCCGACGGCGGCGAACTCGTTGTTCGCCAGGAACGAGAGATCCGACCGCGTGCCGTCGTTATGTAAAAGGTAAGCCATAATTCATTTCCCTTCCCCGGCGGCGGCGCTGGTCACGGACGGGCCGCCCCCCCGGCGGGCGCGGCCGACGGCGGCGGAGCGTCCACGAAATGTCCGTCCCGCAATTTCTGCTGGATATTGGTGGAAACCGCGTCCAACACCCGCGCCGGATCGGCGTAATCCAGCACGCGCGGCGTGACGATCGCGACCAGGTCCTGGTCCTCATCCGTGCGTTTGCGGTTGCTGAAAAACCAGCGGATGATGGGAATATCGCCCAGAATCGGGGTGCGGGAACTGCCGAAGTTGCGCAAATTCTGGAGGAAGCCGGAAACGATGATGCTTTGCCCCAATTGGCAGATGACGGTGTTTTCCACCTGGAACTTGTCCAGGTTCAGCTCTTCGCTCCCGGACTTGCTGGTGGGCACGGAAACTTCAATCGTGATATTGTTCAAAATTTTCTCGTCCGAAATCATCTCCGGCTGCACGGCCAGCTGGAAGCCGTATTCCACGTTTTTCAAGTCCGCCGCCTGCACGCCGGAGACTTCGTAATAATACTCGCCGCCGGAATGGAATTTGCCGACTTCGCCGTTCTTGGTGCCCAGGCGCGGCCGGGCCAGGATGGAGGCTTCGCCGTCGTTCACCAGCAGGTTGAGCTTGGGCATCAGGTCCACCGACCAGGTCAGGCCCACGGAGGAAGAATGGGTGTCGGTGTCGTCCGAGTTCTGCTTGCCGCTTTCCGAAGCGGTCAAATCGCCGGCCGGCAGCAGCGGACGGGTCCAGTCCATATTCCAGTTGCCGCCGGTCTGGCGCTCGCTTTTATCGTTGATGGAGCCTTCGCCGCCGAGCGACATTTTGAGCACTTCGCTGCCGTCCAGCAGGTTCATGCCGATATTCATGCCGCCGGACTTGGTCACCTTGGCGAAGATCACTTCGGTTTCTATCATGATGTCGCGCACCTGGATCATGTCCACCACGTTGGCCACCTGCGCCCGGGCGAGGGTCACCACGTTGGAACGCGCCATCTGCCCGTAAACGTGTCCGGAAAGATAGGCGGTCTGGCCCACGACGTTCACCTTGATGGTGTCAATCCCGGCAATGCGCCGGATGAAGTCCGCCACCACCTCGTTCGACGGGCCGCGGTCGAAAACGGTAAGATTGAGCAGCTGGTCGCCGTAGGCCTGGGCCAGCCGGGCAACCCGGTCCATGTCCTCCATGGTAATCAACTTGCCGTCCACCACCACCTTGTTGCCCACGGCGACCACGCGGGCGTTGGGCACATCGCGCAGCAAATCGCTGACGTCCTTGGCAAATCCGCTCAGCGGCGGCAGCACCGTCACCATGGTGGTGTTGGTGCGTCCGCCGATTTCCGGCCATTGCAGGCGGACGGATCCGGGCGCGACGCCGATTACCTGCAGGTCGGTCTGGTTCATGGGGCGGACGGCGATGATGCCGGGGCGGTCCACCGCCACCGCAGCGGTATCCGCCACCACCAGGGTAGTCCGCTCGCCGGCGGCCAGGGTAAGCGTATCAGCCGGCCCGGGCAGGAATGCCTGGGCGGCAGCGGGCAATGGCGCAAGCCCACTCAGCACCAGTGCGAGAAAACAGCAAGGCAAACCGGCAGTGACATATATTTTCATGGCATTATTCCCCAACCCAATGCGAGTTTGCGCCCGCTATCCAATGTACATGTACAATTTTCAAGATGCAGCAGGAACTACTGTCCCAGGAAATCCGGCAAATCTTCACAGGAAACCGGCGCCAGACCGGCAACCTTGCCGCTTTCGCCGGCCTTACGCAGGAGCAGATTGATCTGGCCCTGGGTCAGGCAGAGCGTCAACATCTGCGCTTCCTTGCGCGTCAGCATCAGCGTCACGTTGTTGTACAGGCTCTGTTCGCCGGCGGCGCGGGCGGGCGGCGGCATGCCGATGCGCTGGGGTCCGGCGGCCAGCACCAGCACATCCTGCAGCAGCATGGCAGTCACTTTTTTCTTGTCATCGCCGGACGGCGCGCCGGCGGGAACCTTGGGCGGGGCCGTCAGGGTCGCTTTCAACGCGTTGACATCCCCGGCGGCGATGCTGGACGCCGCCGCATCCGGCAGCGCCGGCGCGGTGGTTGGTTTCGCCAGGCACCCGGCGCCGATGGTCAACAGCACATCCACGCGCATGCCGGGCGAGAGCAGGCCGGCCAGGCCGCTGATGGCCGTCACCGGCACGGTCATGGCGCACATATTCGGCTGCAGGTCGCCGGCCAGGCCCGCATCCAACTCGGCGCGCGTGACCAGGTCCGACCAGAAAACCGGTTTGCCGCGTTCGATGCCGACTTTCAACTGCGCGCCCATGGCCGCGCCGGCGGCGTGCGGCTCAATCGCGCGGTCGGCCACGTATTTTTTGGGGTAAGGCCGGTACGCTACCCGCTTATCCGTAAGAACCGCGCCTTTTTCCAAATCCTCGGCGGCCACCAGGACGGTGACCTCTTCCATGCCCCTGGTGGCGTTGCGCTGGATGTTTTTAATGTAAACATGGATTAAAAACACCGCCATCAATCCCATGATCACCGCCACCGACAGCGCCAGACGTTTATTCATTGCCGACCGATCCTTTCTCCAGGGGTTCCCTTTTTTTCAAAAACACGTAATGCCAGCTGAAAGCTCCATCCGGGATGGCCATGACGGCGAAAGTCTCTCCATCGCCTTTGTGGAACATGCGGATATGGTCGTCGTATCCCAGTTGTTCGCTGAAAAGTGCGCGTTCCCGGTCGGCCGTCCAGCCGCGCTGCTGCAATTCGGCGGCGACAAACGGCAGAACCGCCGCGGGGCCGTCGGCGCATTGCGCCATTTCGTAGGCGGTAAATTGCCCCGGACCGGTTTGATACATACGCAGCAAGACGCTGCCGGCCGGATACAACGGCCCTTCCTCGCCGAAACTCCCCGGCCCGCCTTCGATCCGCCAGGGAAACCGGATATTCAGCATGACGTAACATTCCGCGGCGCCTTCGAGGGGAAAGGCGGCGACCACGGCCGTCACGTCTTCCTTGCGCAGCGCCGTCATGGCGCCCGGCGTCTGTTCGAAAAACTCGTTCAACCGCTGCTGTTGTTCTGCCGGGGCGGCCGTCCATCCCGCGCCGGCCAGCGCCGCCCGGTGCCATTCCGCCGCCTCCGCCGCGCCGGCGGGCGCCCGGTACCCCGCGCGCCACAAAAATCCATCCTCGAAAAACAGCCGGCTTTCCGAATATTCCCGGGCGCCCGGATACACCGGCAACGACGGGGCAAACGCGGCGGACGGCGGCGGACAATCCGCGCATGCGCCGGACGCGCCGCGCGCCGGCGGCAGCAAAACCAGCAACAGCGCTCCCAGCCGCGCGCGGAGAATTGGATGGCGGAACGGTTTCATCAGCTGTTAATTTTTCCCGGATAAATCAGTTCTTGCCCATCAGGCACCATTTCACGATGGGAATGTAAGTCATGCCGGAAGACTGCGACACTTTATTGGCTTCGCTCCATTGATCATAGGGCATATCCGCGACCTGGGGCTCCGGCGCAACGTAAAAAATATCCTGAACATCGCCGCCGGACCCGGCGGCGCTGTAATATTTGCCCGCCAGGTTGACGATGGTGGCGATCACCGGGAATTGCAGCCGGTACAGGTACAATACGCCCGCCTTGACATAGTCGGTGGAAGCCGGCAGGGCCGCGGGCAGGGAACTGCTGGAATGGGAGGTAAAGCGCTGAACGCGCGAACCGCCCTGGTTGTAGCAATCAATCCAGACATAAGTCTGCCAGAATGAATTCTTGAAGCGGCCGGCGGCGTAACGCAGTTTCAACGTCTGCACCTTGCTGAGCAAATCGCCCGGCGGCGCCGCGCCGCCCAGGTCGTTTGCGGGCGAAAGGGTCATGGCCGCCAGCACGGCGGCCCGGTCATACGCGCCATTGACGATGGCCGAGCGCGCGGCGCAAAAGGCGGCGTAATTCACCACCTGGTGCGCCACCGCCAGCATGGACATCTCAATAATGCCCATGACAAACACCAGCACGATCGGAAAAACCAGAACGAATTCCAGCATGGCCTGGCCGGAAGCCGGCCGGACCATGCCGGCCGCAATCCATCCGCGCAATTTGGACGAGATGCACATTTTACCCGGCCGCGGCCGCCATCAGCAGTTGAAAAGCGGCATAATAACAACCGGCGATGATTGCCGTCCCGTACGGAATACGGACGCCCCGCAGCGACTGTCGCCGCCAGGCCCGCACGGCAATCTCCGCCAATCCGACCAGCCCGCCGGCCAGCGCGACATACACCAGGGCGTTCACCAGGAACGGCAAACCCATGAGGATGCCCACCATCCCCATCAATTTCACATCGCCGCCGCCGATCCAGCCGAACATGTAGAGAATGTAAAAAACGCCGAAACCCAGAATGAATGCCAGGGCGTAATTGACGAATTCCGCCCGGCGGAAAACCAGCAACACCGCCAACCCCGCCAGCATGCCGGAATATGTCAGGATGTTGGGGATTACCCGGTGGCGCAGATCAAAATACACGACTGGTATGCCCAGCAACAGCAACAGCGCCAGGCAGGCAAAATCAACCTCGGACATGCCCAACCTTTTTTCGGCGCCGTCCGGCGCCAAGCCGGACGGCGCAAACGGATTTTAGTCGCTGAAATCGCTGATGCGAACGTCCTTGCTCCCGCCCTCGTCTTTCATGTCGGCTTTCTGCGCCTGGCCGGAGGTCAGACTGGTATTGGCGGACTTGAACAGATTGCGCACATTGGTGCCGAAGACGCCGACAACCAGCAGCACGGCCACGGCCACAATGCAAATAATAATGACATATTCCGTCATCGCCTGCCCAGATTTCCCGCGCAGCATTTTCATAACTGTTTCCTCCACAATTTGATTAACCGCAATTGCATCCCTGCCGCCGATCATGGCAGCGGCAAACTGACACCCAGCAAAATATCATACACGTAGTTTTGGACCCCCTCGAACCAGCCGGTCATGTAAAACGCCAGCCCGGCCACCACGACGATGGAAGTCAGCAGCGCATACTCCAACATGGCCTGACCGGTAGTGCCCATGCCGCCTCCCGCCGCCGCGTTTCACGATTTCGGCTTTTCCGTCTGCCGCCGGATGCGAATAAGCGTGATGGCGATATAGGAAAGCAATAACGCATTCAGCAACTGAATGATCAAGTCGAAAAACATGTACTCCTGCGCATGCGTCAAAACCCATTCCGGCACTTGCATAAAGCGCTCCTTTCCGAGCATGGTTAACCCTGCGCCAACAGGCGCATCTGACCATCTATTGGAATTCTGACAAATTTTACGCCATGTGCAAGTTTATTTCGCAGATTTTTTAAATGATCGGATTAGCCGTGATGGCCGTCCCGGGGAATAACAGCGGCGTTCGGCTTCTTTCCGGAATTCTCGCCCGGCAACGGCGGCCAAGGGCCTGGCCGCCCAATCTTTCGGATGCGCCGCATCCCGCTCCGTCAAGCTACGGATTGCGCCAAGTCGTGGCGCCCTACAGGCGGAGCAGACGGCGCGCGGGCCCCTTCGGCCAAGCTCAGGGCAGGCACGCGCGCCCTCCCATATCTCTGATATACATGCCGCCGTGGGGCGCTGCAGACGGAATCAGGATTGCGCCGCGCGCAGAATACGCTTGCGCGTTTTGCATCCCCGGGATATATAATTCCCCGCAACCTGATGCATAACTCCAAATAGCCATACGGATGCGAAGGTTGCAGGGATTAACGGTTGATGGAGGTTCAGGGGTTGATGGAGGTTCAGGGTTCAGCCAACTCCAACCTCAAACAACCGTTGAACCTGATGCCCCTCTGAACAACGCACACCATGCATAAACTCCGTGACGAAACTGCCGCTACTGCGCCCGCGCCGGGCGGCGCGGCCGTCTGGCGCGTGAATGCCGCCGCGGCATCCCAGGCCCGATGGGAGGATTTCTTATCCCAGGATGAGCGGCGCCGGGCAAACGCCATGGCCGACCGGGCGGCGCGGCGGCAATATCTGGCTGGGCGCATGGCCCTGCGGGTTATCCTGGCGCATTATACCGGCCGGCCGCCGGCGGATTTAGAGATTACGATTGGCCCGCACCAAAAACCGGAACTGGCGGCAACGCCCGGCGGGCCGGTTTGGCCTTTCAGCCTGGCGCACACGCGCGGCATGATTCTGATCGCGGTTTCAGGCGGCGGCCCCATCGGCGTAGACGTGGAATTACGCCGGCGCCGCCTGCACAACTTCGAGGGACTGATCCGCAGGATTTTGACGCCGGCGGAATGCGCCCAGGTGCAATCCTGCCCGCCGGCCAGGCGCCGGGAGCGCCTGCTGCATTACTGGACGGCCAAGGAAGCTTGTTTGAAAGCCATCGGCACCGGACTTGCGCGGGCGCCCAAGACTCTGCAGATCAATTTTTTAAACAAGGCCGAAGCCGCCTGTTGCTCCGGACCCGGCGCCGATGTCTGGCGGTTAAGTTATTTTTCGCCGGCGCCCGGATTTCTGGCGGCAATCGCCGGCCGCACTCCATGCCGGCGCCTGACCCTGCTGGAATTTCCGCTTGATCTCCCCGCGGCCGTGGTAGTATAAATTGCGGCAGCAACGTAAAACCGCCGCGCAGCATGACGCGCGCCACGGTTTCGTGCCATCACCGGAGGTCTTATGCAACAAGCACGACGGATTGCGGTTTGCGGTATGGCGGCGATCGTATGGGCCGGTTTGGCCATGGCCAAACACCAGGAAACCACCGTGGTGCTGGTAAATCTCACCGACTCTGAATTGCGCCTGAAAGACAAGGACACTGACGGCAAGTGGGATGAGCAGCCGCTGGACGTTATGACCAACGGCGCCACCATGTCCTGCAAGGTGCATTCCGACAAACTGTTCGAAGGCCATCATGTAACGCTGGAATACACGTCTACCCGCGGCGGATCAGTCTGGTTCAAACTCGACAACACCTGGGCCAGCGGCAACCATGCCTATCAGGAAAACCGGGGCGTACCGAATTTGAAAGACGAGGAATCCGGCGAGGAAACGCCTTTGTATCTCAACCGTTATGGCCCGGCGGCGCATGGCGACATGGTGGGCGTGACCTGGATTCTCGCCTGGCAGGATTTAAAAGCCTCCGGCGAGGTGCCCGCGGATACCATCAACAGCAACCTGGAAAAGAGCATGGACGAACTGAACCAGAGCGACATCGGCAAGTAGTCCAGCCCGGACGGTCTGCAGGCGATGCGCCCGCCCGACGCTCGCCAGGAATGGCTCGCCAAACTGGCATCAACGCAAGGGGATGACATGGCGGCCAGGGACTACCTGGATTCCGGCGCGCGCACGCGCAAGGGGATGGCGATTTCCGGCACATCCGGGTGGTCGGTACGGATCAGCACTTTGCTGCCGTCCAAATCCGGCGAAAACGGAATGTTATGCAATTCCAGGCGCACGCCGCCCCGGGACAGAGGGCGCTGCCGCACTTCCATGCCGGGGGCCGGCGGAACGATCTCCAAAACCTTGAAGGGCGCATTATCCAGCGCCCGCAAGATTGCCAGGGCGTTGCCTGCGGCAGGAACGTTGCCGGATGGCGCGGCCGGCAGGTCCAACGCCAATTCGTCCGGAATGGCAAACACGGCCGCCACCACGCGCCCGGACATCCGCAGGGCCAATTCCGGGTGCCGGGGATGATCGGTGCGGATAATCACCGGCAAATTAAACCGGCCCGGCGCAAGAGGAGGCACGGCGCGCAGGGCAATGCGGTAAGCCTGGCCGGCAGCCACTGTTTCCACATCGGCCGCAAAGTTCGTGTGGTTAATCGTCACTTCCGTGACATTGCCCGTGCCGGCCCCACGGAATTCCACCATGGCCGAGCGCTCCGCCGGCCGATCGCCGCGGATATTGCCCCAGAAGATCCTTTCGGGATACACTCCCGCGGGAGCCAGCGCTTCACCCTCCATGGCCAGGGTAAGTTGCGGCTGGAGCGGATCGTTGCTGAAGACGGCAATCCGGCGGCGCTGAAGTCCGCGCCGGCCCTTCAAATCCAGGCGTGCAGTCAACTCGATGCTCGTCCCGGGGGCTATGGCATCGGGGGGCGTGCGCACGAGCAGGCAGCCGCAGTCCGGCCGGACGCGGCGGATAATCAGCGGCGCAAGGCCGGCATTGCGCAAAACGAAGGTGTGGACCACTTCCCCGGAGTTGTCCGTCGGCGGGAACCGGAAGACCGGGGCTTCGCAAACCAGCGCCGGCTGGGCGGCGGCGGCCACCGCCAGCAGACAACCAGCCGCGCATATTTGCCATCGGCGCATAAACTTGTTCCATTCCAACCGGCGGACGCCTTCAGCCTGTGCCGGAGGCGGGATTGTCCGGGCGCGGCGCCGGCGGTTTCTCCGCGGCGCGGCTCAAGGGCCGGGGCTGCTGGTTGTACACCTTGGCATTGTCCGGCACGGAATGCGTAAGCCACACATTGGCGCCGATGACCGCGCCGGAACCGACCCGGGTATCGCCGCCGAGGATGGTCGCCCCGGCGTAGATGGTAACATTGTCGCCCACATTGGGATGGCGCTTGACGCCCTTGATGGGGTTGCCGTGTTCGTCCTTGGGAAAACTCAAGGCGCCCAGGGTGACGCCCTGGTAAATTTTGACGTTTTCGCCGATAACGCAGGTCTCGCCGATCACGACACCCGTGCCATGGTCAATGAAAAACGCCTCGCCGATCCGCGCGCCGGGATGGATGTCAATCCCCGTGCGCGAATGCGCCAGTTCGGACATGACCCGCGGAATCAGCGGCACTTCCCGGAGATAAAGCTGGTGCGCCAAACGGTGGATCGCGATGGCGTGCAATCCCGGATAACTCATGACGATTTCCATGAACGACCGGGCGGCCGGGTCGCCGTCATAGGCGGCCTTCACGTCGCGCTGCAAGGCGCGGATAATCCCCGGCAACTCTTCCAGCAGGCCCACCACGGCCGCTTCGGCCTTGGCCCGGCAATCGCCGCAATCGCGGCATTTTTCAAACTCGCACTGGTAACGGAAGGCATGTTCAATCTGTTCGGCCAGGGCGACCGCCACGGACCGCAACTGGATATTGAAGGTCACTTCCAGGCGGTCTTCCAGCAGCGGATGATCGCCGTGGCAGCCCGGAAAAATGATTCCCAGCAGAGCATCCACCACGGCATGGACGGCTTTCTGGCCGGAGAGGTTGAAATGTTTGGCGGTATTGGATATACGGCGGCAATCAATGGCGCCGGCAATACCCTGCACCACATGCGGCAGCGCTTGGTCCATCCAGTTTTCCAGTTTCACGGCAAACCTCCGGTCTTGGTATTTCCGCCGGCCGCTTGCGGCTCGCGGGTGATGGTGATGATGACGCGATCCGCGCCCAGGTTGCGCCGGCCCAGCTTGATCAAAGCGCTGTCCATCCAGTTCTGCGCCGTGCAGAAAACATCCAGAATACGAATCCGGTCCTGGGCGCAGAGTTGCGCGAAATCACGCCAGGTGAACAAATGAATATTCGGCGTATTGTACCAGGCAAACGGCAGCGTGCGGGACACCGGCATGCGCCCGCTGGCCAACAAACGCAAGCGGGTGCGCCAGTTGCCGAAGTTGGGGAAACTCACGATGCCCACCCGCGCCACACGCAGCATTTCGCTCAAGACCAATTGCGGCTTGCGCACCACCTGCAGCGTCTGGCTGAGGATGGCATAATCGTAGGTGTAATCGGGGATCATGTGCAATCCATCGTCCAGGTCGCATTGAAAAACGTCCAGCCCCTTGCGCAGGGCCGCCAGCAGGTTTTCAAGTTCAATTTCCATTCCCAACCCTAACACCTGGCGGCGGGCAGCCAGCATCTGCAGCAGGCCGCCGTCTCCGCAACCCAGGTCCAGAACGCGCGAACCCGGGCGGATACATTTTTCAATCAACCGGTATTCCTGCCCGCCATTGGCATGGCCCACCCAGCGCAAATGCAGACGACGCAGGCGGGCGGCGCCCGTATCCTGCGCCGCGGCGGCAGACTTGCGCCCTGAATTTAATGGCGCGCCGCCCTCCGGCGGCGGATTTACGCCCGGCGCCGTCGTTCCGGCCGGCGCCTCCAGAAAATTCTTGACCACATCCGACAGGTGTTCCACTTCCACCAGAAAGGCGTCGTGGCCATAGGGCGAACGCAGCAGGCAGTACGAGACATGCTTCCCGGCCTGGCACAATGCCTGCGCCACTTCCAGCGATTGTTCCGGCGGAAACAGCCAATCGGAGCTCAAGGCCACCACGAGAAAGCGCGTCTCCGGATGCACGCCGGCAAAAGCCGAGGCCGGCTGCGGGTGGTTTTCCGCCAGGTCAAAGACATCCATGGCTTCGGTGATATGCAAATATGAATTGGCGTCAAACCGTTCCACGAATTTCGCGCCCTGGTGGTCCAGATAGCTTTCCACCTGGAAAGGGGTGGCGAACCGGTGCGCCGGCAGCATGCCGCCGCGTTTTTCACGGCCGAACTTGCGCTTCATGTTCTCCGAAGACAAATAAGTTATATGCCCGATCATGCGCGCCTGGGCCAGCCCGCGCGCCGGCGCCTTGCCGGCGGCGTAGTAATCGCCGCCAAGCCAGTCGGGGTCGGACAGGATGGCATGGCGGCCGACGATGTCAAACGCCAGCGCCTGGGCGGAAAGGCTCATCGCCGACGCGATGCACACGCATTTAGAGACGAACCCGGGATAACGCACGCTCCATGCAAGCACCTGCATGCCGCCGAAAGACCCGCCGACCACCGCCGCCAGGCGCGGAATGCCAAGTTGCCGGAGCAGGAGATATTGCACATGCACAATGTCCGCGGCGGTGATCTTGGGGAAATTCGACCCATAGGGCCGGCCGGTGCGCGGATCCAGGGATGACGGCCCGGTGGTGCCCATGCATCCGCCCAGGATATTGGCGCAAATTACGTAAAAACGGCTGGTGTCTATTCCCTTGCCCGGCCCGATAATGGCGTCCCACCAGCCCGGCTTACGGTCGGCGGCGGCATGGCGGCCTGCCACGTGGGCATCGCCGGTCAAGGCATGGCAGATATACACCGCATTGCCGCCATCCGGCGCCAGTGAGCCATAGGTCTCATAAGCCACATGCAACTCCGGCAAAACCGCGCCGCTTTCCAGCACCAGACCCTCCGGCGGCAGGACGATTTGCACACGCTGGGTTTGCACCAATCCAACGCCGCCTCCGGCCGAATTGTTCATGGAATTGTTCATGGAAGCCTGAACCGCCGTCTGCTGAAAATCGTTGCAAACGCTAACGCTTCATTTTTACAAAGTCAAGCGCAAGCTTCGGCGGCAACTAGCAGGACGCGGCGCGGGAGACCGCGCCCTGCCCTTGGAAGCCTGCCGAATATTCTTGCATCCCGGGCGGCAACCGCCATAATTCTTATAAAGGTATGTTTCCGCGCATGAATGACGCCGGTTTGCCCCTCATACGGATGGCGGCAAACAATTGCCAGATGAAGGAGGTGTTGCCTTCGGCGTTGCCATGCCGGATGGCGCCTGTTGGAATATTTTTTTATTGCGAGGTATTATAATGCGTTGGTCCATGAAGTTGTTAGCTGCTGGTTGCGCAACCGCCGCCGCTGCCGCCGCCGCGGCGCCCGCTCCGCAAACCCCGCCGGCGGCGCCGGCGGGCGAAGCCCTGCCGACCCTGGCCCAGAAAGTGGCCTCCGCCGTGCAATTCGAGGAAATGCCGAAATTCAGCATCAAGCCTTACGGATACGTCAAACTCGACGCCATTTACGACACACATCGAGTCGCGGCAGGCGACCTGATGTTTTACGTGCTGCCGCACCAGGACGGCGTGGATGACGATGAATTCCGCATGACCGCCCGCGAAACGCGCATCGGCCTGAACATCAACGTGTCGGAAACCGGGCCCGTCCAGACTTCCGGCAAAATCGAGGTGGATTTTTACGGCGCCGGCGGCAGCGACAATGCCGCCAACCTGCGTCTGCGCCTGGCATACCTTGACCTGACCATGCCCCATGGATTTTCCGTGCGCGCCGGCCAGGATTGGGAAACATTCATCACCGTCATCCCGCGGATCGTTAACTTTTCGTATCTTGCCGATGCCGGGGCGTTGGGACTCCGCCGGCCGCAAGTGCGCGCGACTCAGGAAATCAAGCTGGACGAAAAAACCAAGCTGACCGCCAAACTGGCGGCCGCCCGCACCATCGGGCAGGATATTGACGGCGGCGGCGAAGACGATGGCGTGGATTCCGGCCTGCCCACCGGCCAGGGCAACCTGATCCTGGAACGCCCGCTCTGGACGGAACGGTCCGCCAGGATCAGCGTCTCCGGCCATATCGGGCGCGAAACCTGCGACAAGGTAGTGGAAGGCGTTGTTTGCGAAAATGACGACAAGGATTACGACACCTGGTCGGTGATCGGCAGCCTTTACCTGCCCCTCTGTAAGCTGGCGGCCGTCCAGGGCTGCATCTGGCAGGGTGAAAACCTGGACACGTATTACGGCGGCATCGGCCAGGGCATCAACAAGACCCTGGAAACCTCCATCGCCGCCAAGGGCGGCTTCGCCCAGTTACTGCTGGATTTGACTTCCCGCATCAACCTGAATGTCGGCTATGGCCTGGACGATCCGGACGAGGCCGACCTGAACGCCAAGGACCGGTCGAAAAACGAGCTGATTTTCAGCAGCCTGTTTTTCAAGTTGACGCGCGACGCCACCCTGGCCCTGGAATATTCCAACCTGCGCACATCCTACAAGGAGTCCGACAAGGCGGAAAACAACCGCATCCAGGGCGCGATAATCTATTACTTCTGATCGGCCCGCAACTTTCAACGCCATGCCGGTTCCATCCGGCATGGCGTTTTTTTTGCGCGCAGCGGATTTGATTGATTTTTCCGGCGTGATATTTTACCATGTTGCCCCATGAATGCGGGAATCATCTTTGAAATGCTGGCGACGCTGGCCGGCGGGCTGGGCATCTTCCTCCTGGGCATGAAATACATGTCCGAGGGCGTGCAGGCCGTGGCCGGCGAGCGCATGCGCAAGATGATCGCCGGCGTCACCAACAACCGCCTGAGCGCCTGCCTGACCGGCACGGCCGTCACCTGCCTGGTGCAATCAAGCTCCGTCACCACCGTGCTGGTGGTAGGGTTGGTCAACAGCGGGTTCATGACCCTGCTGCAGGCCGCCGGCGTGATCATGGGCGCCAACATCGGCACCACGATCACCGGCTGGATCCTTGTTTTGAAAATTGGCAAATACGGCCTGCCGATCCTCGGTCTGGCCGCCCTGTTCTACCTGTTCAACCGCCGGGAACGCGTGCGCTTCACCGCCATGGCCATCATGGGCGTCGGCATGATCTTTTTCGGCCTGGAATTGATGAGCGCGGCGTTCAAGCAGGTGCGGGACGTGCCGGAATTCCTGGCCCTTTTCAGCTCATTCCGGGCCGACAGTTATTTCGGCATGCTGAAATGCGTCCTGACCGGCTGCCTGCTGACCGCCATCGTGCAATCTTCCTCCGCCACTCTGGGCATCACCATCGGCCTGACGGAAGCCGGCATCATCCCCTTCCCCACGGCCGTGGCGCTGGTGCTGGGGGAAAACATCGGCACCACGATCACCGCGCTGCTGGCCTCGATCGGCGCGGTGACCAATGCCCGGCGGGCGGCGGTGTTCCACTCGATTTTCAATATCCTGGGAGTATTGTGGATAACAACGATTTTCCCCTGGTATCTCCAGTTCGTTAACTGGGCAGTGGGGGGGAACCCCGGCATGGAACTGCTGGTCAACGGCGTCGCCGCATTCCCGCACGCGCGCGCGGGTATCGCCCTCGCGCACAGCGGATTCAACATCGCCAACACCATCATTTTCCTGCCGCTGATGCCGCTGGTGGTCAAGGCCATCTGCCGCCTGATACCCGACCGCCCGGTCAAGGAGACCCCGCGCCTGACCTACCTGGACGTGCGCCTGCTGCGAACCCCGGCGCTGGACATCCAGCAGTCGCTGGAAGAAATCATCCGCATGAAGGACCATGTCCTGAAAATGCAGGACTGGCTGCGGCAACTGCTGGTGCGGGACGCCGACCGCGACGCGGAATTGGAGAAAAAGCTGTTCCACCGCGAGGAAGTGCTGGACATCATCCAGCGCGAGATCACGGAATTCATCTGCCGGATGCTGAACGGCAACGTGCCGCATCAAGTAGTGATTGAAGCCCGCCGGCAACTGCAGGTCGCGGATGAATACGAATCCATCAGCGATTACCTGGCTGCCATTCTGAAACTGCACTTGAAGCGTCTGAACGCCGGCCTGCCGATGTCGTATGAAGGGCTGGAGGAAATCCTGCGCCTGCACGACATGGTAGCGCAATACACCGCCATGATCAGCGAGGCTTTCGTGCACAACAACCCCGGTATCCTGAGCAAGGCGCACAGCCAGGGCGACGCCATCACGCATTACATGAAAACCTGCCGCGACAAGCACCTGACCCGGGTCGCCAACCAGGACGCTTCGCCCTTGTGCAGCCTGGTCTTCACCGACATGCTGACCAGCTACCGCAAGATCAAGGACATCGTCCTGAACATCGCCGAGGCCCTGTAGTCCCGGCAGCCGCCGGGCCGGCCGCGCCGGATCAGCGGTAGTCCCGCCGCCGGATGCCCAGCTTTTGCAGGCGGTAATTGACAATGCGGGCGGTGGCGCGCAGATGGCGGGCGGCGGCGGCGGCGTTGCCGCGGTATTTCTTCAAGGCGTCCACCAGCAATTCGCGCTCGTATGATTCCAGCAGCACGCGCAGGCTGGCGCCGGCCTCCGGCAGGATGGCGGTGCCGGTTTCCTCGCTGGTTTGCAGCGACGGCGGCAGGTTGTAGCCGTGGATCACGTCGTCCGAACTGGACAGCACCGCGCGTTCGATGCAGTTTTCCAGTTCCCGCACGTTACCCGGCCAGTGGTAAATCATCATCATGTTGATGGCGGGGGTGGAAATGCGCTTGATGCGTTTGCCGTAAACTTCATTGTATTTCTGCAGAAAATGGTCGGCCAGCAGGATGATGTCCGATCGCCGTTCGCGCAGCGGCGGCAGGTGGATGGGAAAGACATTCAGCCGGTAATACAGGTCGTCCCGGAACCGGCCGGCCTTGATCGCGCTTTCAAGGTCCTTCCCGGTGGCGGCAATGATGCGCACGTTGACCTTGATGGTCCGGTCGCCGCCCACGCGCTCGAATTCGCGTTCCTGCAATACGCGCAGCAGCCGCACCTGGACCGCGGGCGAAATGTCCCCGATTTCATCGAGAAACAATGTGCCGCCGTTGGCCAGTTCAAACCGGCCGCGGCGCTGCTGGGCCGCGCCGGTAAAGGCGCCCTTTTCATGCCCGAACAATTCGCTTTCAATCAGGTTTTCAGGCAGCGCCGCGCAATTGACGCTGATGAACGGCGCCTGCTGCCGGGAACTCCCGACATGGATGGCGCGCGCCACCAGTTCTTTGCCGGTGCCGGATTCGCCGCGGATCAGCACCGTGGCCGCGCTGTCGGCCACCTGGGCGATCTGCTCGTACACGGCGCGCATGCTGTTGCACTTGCCGACTATGTTGTCCGGGCGGTAGCGGTCGTCCAGTTGCCGGCGCAGCCGCAGGTTTTCCGCCAGCAGGCTTTCGCGCTCCTGTTTCTGTTCGCGTATGCCCGCCACCGCTTCCGCCAGCACGCCGGCCACCAGTTCCAGGAAGCGCAGGTCGTGGCGCAGCACCGCTTCCGGCGCCGGGGGACGGTCAATGCTGATCGTGCCGATCACCTCCCGACGACGGATGATCGGCACGCAGAGAAACGCCAGCCGGGCGTTTTTGCGCGCGCCGGTCAGGTTGAGGAAATCCGGCTCGCGGCTGATGTCGGGCACGATCAGCGGCCGGGCGGTGCGGGCGACCCGGCCGGTGATGCCTTCGCCCAGGGCATACTGCCCGCGCTGCAATTCATCCTGCGTCATGCCGTGCGCGGCCTCGATCACGAAAACATCCGTGCCGGGCCGGCGCAGTGTCAGGGTGCCGCGCAGCATGCCCATGCGGGTTTCCATGATGTCCAGCACTTCGTGCAGCAGGGCCGTCAGGTCATGCTGGTGGGCGATGGCCTGCGAGATGCGGTAAAGCACCTCCAATTCCGTGCTGGTTTCCCCCGGGCGCATAAACGGTCAATCAAATGATTTCCAACTGCCGCAACACCTGTTCCATGATGGCGATATTCCGGGCGGCCGCTTCGGGCGCCGCCGGGTCCCGCCACAAAGCGCGCAGTTGCTCCAGGGCCTGCCCGCTCAGGCGGGCCCGCGGATCGGCCCGGCGGGCGCGGCGGAAATCCAGCAGCGCGGCCGCGGCGGCGCGGGTCAGGTACGCCCGCGCGCGCGGATGGCGCTTGATGGCGGAAGACGGAATGGCATTGATGACCGCCTCCGTGCCGTAAGCCGCCAGCACGGAATAGGCCTTGCCGGCCTGCGGCACGTTGTCCACGATCTCATCCGCCTGGAGGAACATGGCGACGTTGAAGGTGGAGGCCGTCCGGGGCACATCCGCCGCCGTGGGGAAAAATTCCGGCCAATCCAGCATCTGCTGGCGCACATTCTGGGAATTCATGGGCACGGTGATCATGCCCGGGGCCGCGTCCAACGGCGTCTCCGCGCCATGGAACCCCCAATGGCCGTCCATGCCGATGCCCTTGAGCTGGATGAAATACACCCCCTGCCGCTTCAGTTCCAGAATGGCATCGCGGTAAGCCTTCTGCGCCGCGGCATCGTCCTGCGTGCCGGTCAGCTCCAGGGGATGCAAGTGCGCCAGCGGCCCGCAAACTTCCGCCAGCGGCCCAAATAAATTCGACTCGAGCAAATGACGGAAAGTGGCCTTGAATTGCGGGCTCCGGCGGCTGATGGGATAATCGTCGAATTGGAAAAAATGCGTCTCCCGCAGGATTCCCCGCAGATCGGCATCGCGGCCGGCGGCGGCGATCAGTTCCCGGTAAAAGGCGAAGGCGCTCGGGGCGGCCATCAGCCACAGCGCGGCGGGCACGCCGGCCGCGCGCTTGGATTTAATGACCCCGATGATGTGTTCGGCCGTCAGCCGGCCCATTGCCGCCTCGTCCGGCGCCACTTCCACCCGCACTCCGCCGCATTGAAATACTTCCGCCTGGTGCTGCATTTCCGCCTGCTCCTTGTTTGGGTTGATAAAGGATCAATTAACATGCCCCAGCCCGCCGGGATTGTCAATCTTATTCCGTCCCGGAACCGGCCGTCATGCGCGGCGGCGGGGCCGGCCGCCGGACACCATGGCGTAGGCATTGTGATTGTGGATGCTTTCCTGGTTCTCGCTTTCGACCTTGAACCAGGCCACGCGTTCATCCGCGCGCAGCTTCTGCGCCACCGCGCGCGCCACGTCTTCGGCGAAACGGGGATGCTGGTAAGCCTGCTCGGTGACGAATTTCTCGTCCTCGCGTTTCAAAAGCGAATACAGGCTGGTGCTGGCGGCATGCTCGGCCATGGCGATCAGTTCCTCTATCCACACCAATTCCACGCTGCGGATCTGGATCGTGACCTGCGAGCGCTGGTTGTGGGCGCCCTGGTCGCTGATGGCCTTGGAACAGGGGCACAAGGTCGCCACGGGCACGGCCACTTCCACCACCAGGTCCGGCCGGACCGGCCGGCGCCGGCGGTCCAGCGCGGCCAGGAAAGCGCATTGGTAATTCATCAACGACCGGGCGCCGGATACCGGCGCGGCCTTTTCCACGAAATACGGGAACCGGATTTCCAGGTGGGCGGTGGATGAATCAAACCGCCGGATAATGGTCGCCAGGATCGCCTCGATGCTGCGCAGGGAAATCAAACCGCGATGCTCGTTGATCACCTCGATGAACCGGGACATATGGGTGCCCTTGAAATTGTGGGGCAGGTCCACGTACAGGCTGACATCCGCCACGGTCGGCTGGCGTTTGTTCTCCCGGTCCAGCACCACGATCGGATACTGCAAGTGCTTGATCCCGGCCTTGGCGATGGGAATCCGCCGGTCGTCGGGTTCGTTTTGAATGTCCCGCATGCGTCGCGGCATGATCAATCCTTCCACAGGCGTCAGCCCGCCGGGGCGCCGCGCATAAGTGCGCGCAGGTAATCCACGTCTTCCTTCACCAGCCGGTTGACTTCCACGGCGTATTTTTCGGCGCGGAAAAAGTAGCTGCGGTATTCGCAATGCACGCTGATGGCGTCGCGATAGCCGGCTTCCCGGAGGCAATCCAATACCAGCGGCGCGTTCAACATGCCGCTGCGCAGGGGCACCCAGACGGGAACGTAAAACAGGCGGCCGGCGGCGGGATCTATGTCGTATGACTGGCGCGGACTCTTGAAGTTGACGCTGTGCAGGTAGCGTCCCAGCAGGCCCAGCGCCAGCCGGGGCGGCTCGCCGGAAAGCGTCAGATGCCCGGGATCGTACTGCACTCCCAGCCAGCGCGGATCGCAATCCTGCAAAAGCCGCAGCGCCGCTGAGACATTCACTTCCAGGCAATCGCCGCTGTGGTTCTGGATGCCGCCGGAAATGCCATGCTTGGCCAGCAACTTTTCCACCTGCGCGATCCGCCGCCGGGCCCGGTCAAGCAGGGCGGGAATATCGGCGCCGGCCGGCACGTGGAATCCGCCCGCCCGGATTTTCCGGATGCCCAGCTTGTTGAGGGTTTCCAGCAACCGTTCCACCACCGCGTCTTCCTCGTCAAAAATGTCGCACACCAACCGCACAATCGGCACGCCATGGTCGCTGAAAATTTTCTGGACTTCCGGCAGCCGGGCCGGCGCGGTGGCATGGGTGACCGCGCTGGATTGCCGGCAGGGCATGTCCACACCGTCAAAACCCGCCGCTTTCAAGGCGCGGGCCTGTTCGGCCGGCGGCTGGTTGTCGCACCACTTGCTGAAGGCGATCAATTTATGCATGGGGCTCCTTTTTTTGTTTACATCCAACCGTTATCTGTGCTTTGATTTGTGGCATGGTTCAGGGACAGGATTGCCAGAAGGTTAATCAGGTTCAACGGTTGTCTGATGCGGAGCTTGCCAGATGGTTCAACGGTTGTTTGAGGTTGGAATTGGCTTATTCGCTCCATCAACCACTGAACCCTGAACCTCCGTCAACCACTGAACCCTGAACCTCCATCAACCCTTTAACCTTGAACCTCCATTAACCGTTAAACCTTCAAACCTTCAAAACGTTTGTTTTGACAATGGCTCAGTATATCACAATTGCCTGAAAATCAATTATAATTTCTTGATTCCCGCATCGCAGCCTTGAATTCAAGGAGGGAAGATGCACCGCTTCTGCACCGGCGCCGTGGTTTTGCTTGCCGCAACTTTAACCTTCGCTCTCCGGTCCCCGGTCCGCGCCGCCGACTCCCCGCCCCGCCCGCTTTGCCGCATCGCAGTGGTCCGGGACGGACCCAGCGATTATTTTGACACGCTGGCCCGCCTGGTCAGCCAGGAACTGGAAATCCTGGCCGGCGACGAATACCGGTTCGAATTCCGCGCCGGACCGGAATTCAATGCCGGCTGGAATGCTCAAAATGCGCCGGCCATGCTGGACCGGGCGCTGGCCGACCCGGAGGTGGACCTGGTCCTGGCGGCGGGCATCCTGGCAGCCCAGGCGGCGGCGCGGCCGGAACGCGCGCTGCCCAAACCGGTGATCAGCGGTTTCGTCCAGGACCCGGACGCCGCCGGCTTGCCCTACAGCACCAATGGCTATTCCACGAAAACCAATTTCAACTTCGTGGTCGTGCCGCTGCGCAGCCTGCGCGACCTGGAGGTTTTCCGCCGGTTGACACCCTTCACCAATCTGGCCGTCATCGCCGACGGCATCATCGCGGAACACCTCGACAACATCGCCGGACAGATCCGGGAAGCTGCGGAGCACTTTGAAGCGGCAATCAAACTCGTGCCGGCCGGGGATAACGCCGCGGAAGTGTTGGAGCGGCTCGACCCGGGAGCCGACGCCGTGTATCTCACGCCGGCGCTGCGCATGCCACGGGAGGAATGGCGCGCGCTGATCGCCGGACTGAACCGGCGCAAGTTGCCGACTTTCTCGCTGATGGGCTATGCCGACGTCGAAGCGGGCGCGCTGGCCGGGCTCTCGCCGGAAGGCAGCGAGCGCCTGGCGCGGCGCATCGCCTTGAACATCCAGCAGGTGCTGGAGGGCGTCCCGCCGGAACAACTGCCCGTCGCCATGCCGGTGGAGGAAAAACTGGTCATTAACGAAGCCACGGCCCAGGCCATCGGGTTTTCCCCCAGCATTGCCGCCATGACCCGGCACGATTTCATCGGCCGCCAGCAAGCCCGCGGCGCGCCGCTGAACATGCCTGCCGTGCTGGCCCTGGCGCTGGCCAACAATGTCAACCTGGCGATCAAGCAGGCGGAATTGGACGGCAACCGGCAGGAGCGCAACCAGGCCCTGAGCGGCCTGCTGCCGCAGGCCGAAGGCTATGGCGAATATACGCGCATTGACCGGGATCGCGCGGCCGGCTCCATGGGCATGCAAGCCCGCGCGGAAACGCGCGCCGGCATCCAGTTCTCTCAGGAACTCTACAACGATCCGCTGATCAGCCAGTACCGCGCGGCGCGGCAATCCTACGCCGGCATGCAGGCCGCCCTCGAGGATACCCGACTGGACGTGATGGCCGAAGCCGCGGAGTCCTTCCTGCATTACCTCCAGACCGAGGCGCTGCTGCGGATCGAAGACGACAACCTGCAACTGACCCAGAGCAACCTGGAATCGGCTCAGGCCCGCCGCCAGGCCGGCACGGCGGGTCCGGAAGAAGTGTTCCGCTGGCAGGCCCAGGCCGCCACACAGAAGGCCCGCGTGATTGCGGCTTCCGTGGACGTGGACCGCGCGCGCATCAATCTCAACCAGATTCTGGGAGTTGACCTGACCTGCCAGTGGCAAACCGACCCGATCCAACCCGGCGCCCCCGGGTTCTTCCTGCTCGGCGGCCGGCTGCACGATCTGCTGACCGACCAGGACAGCCTGGAGGATTTTGAAGCCTTCATCGTCCATTACGGCCGCAGCCATTCGCCCCTGCTGGCGTCCCTGGACCGCTCGATCGAAGCGCAGCGGATCCTGGCCGCCCAGGCGCGGCGGCGGTTCGTTCTGCCGGATTTCAGCGCCGGCTTCAACTTCGGCCATGTCTTCGACCAGGATTTCGAGGGTGAAACGATGCCCGGCGCCAGTTCAACCGCCGACGATGACGAATGGACTTTCCAGTTGCAGGCCCGCCTGCCGCTGTTTGAAAGCGGCCGTCAGGTTTTCACCGTCAAGCGCGCCCAGGCGCAACTCGGCCAACTGCGCCGGACGCGGCAGCGCGCCGACCAGTTGACGGAACGCAATATCCGCGGGGCGCTGTACGCCATTTTCGGTTCCTATCCCAACATGCAGTTGCAGGAAACCGCCGCCGATTATTCCCGGCGCAACCTGGACGTGATCCGCGAAAAGTACAGCCGCGGCACCGTTTCCATTCTCGACCTGCTGGACGCGCAAAACCAGTCCTTCACCGCCAGCCAGAATGCCGCGCTGGCGGTTTACGGTTTCCTGCAGGACATCTACAATTTGCAGCGGGCGATTTCATGGTTTGAATTCAGCCGCAGCCAAGCGGAAAAAGAAGCCTGGGTTGGGCAATTCACCGCTTTCCGCGAAACCGCCTCGCGCGCTGCCGGCAGCCGCCGCTGAAGACGAAAGCGTTTTGAAAGCAGTTTCAGGTTTGCCAGATGTTGAATCAGGTTCAACGGTTGTTTGAAGTTGGAAGTCATCCGTGCTATCCGTGGTTATGCGGGTCAAAATCGGTATCGGAATCGGCAACGATCCCGATAGCGATAGCGATTCCGACCCCGACGTTGTATTTTTGCTTTATTACCTGTGGGATGCTACTGAATTGGCTTACCGCTGAACCCTGAACCTCCATCAACCCCTGAACCTTGAACATCCGAGTTGCTTTCAAAAGTCAGCTTTTGAAAGCAGTATTCAGAAGCCAGTAGTCAGTAGTCAGAATCGCAAACAATATAACACGTTTACAAATAACATCTTGTATTTATTCTGAATTCTGTCTCCTGACTTCTGAATTCCTCCAAAACGTGAGTTTTGAAATTGGCTCATCCATTAACCGTTAAACCTTAGAACCACCAAATCGGGAAAGAATATATGCGTCAAAAATCAAACCTGATCGTTTCGGCGCTGCGCTGCGTTTTGCCGGCCATGTTGGCGGCCGCGCCGGGCTGCTCCCGCAAATCAGCGCCGCCGCCGCCGGTCATCCGTCCCGTGGTGACCATGGCGGTGCCCGCCGCCGGCCAGGGCGCCCGGCGCGCCTTTTCCGGCGCCGCCCGCGCCGCCGTGCAGACGCCCTTGAGTTTCCGGGTCGGCGGCGAAATCATCCATCTGCCCGCGCGGCGCGGGCAAACGGTCAAGGCGGGCGAACTGATCGCGCGCCTGGACCCGCGCGATTACGAGTTGCAGGTGAAACAGAACGAGGCGCAGTTGGCCCAGTCCGCCGCGCAACTCGAGCAAGCGAAGGCGCAGTACCAGCGGGCGCGCCAGCTTTACGAAACCAGCCACATCAGCAAAAGCGAGCTGGACGCCCATGAGGCTGCTTTCAAGTCCGCCCAGGCCCAGCAGGAATCCTCCCGCCAGGCCCTCGCGCTCGCGCGGCAACAACTGGATTATTGCGAGCTGCGCGCGCCGGTTGACGGCGCGCTGGCGGCGGTGCCGGTCGAAATCCACCAGACCGTCGCCGCCGGGCAGACGGTCGCCAATATCAGCGCCGGCGATTTGATGGAAATCGAGGTGGGCATTCCCGAAATTCTGATCGGCCAGATTGCCCCCGGCCAGGCGGCCGAAGTGGTCTTCGAGGCCATTCCCGGCGGCCGGTTCGCCGGCCAGGCGGCTGAAATCGGCATTGAAATCGGCGCCGGCGGCGCCTATCCCGTCAAGGTGCGCCTGCATCAGCCGGACCCGCGGATCCGGCCGGGCATGGTAGGCGAAGCTTTTTTCAGTTTTCCCGGCG
>CAYXEK010000024.1:36501-39491 GCA_964463985.1 uncultured Verrucomicrobiota bacterium | reverse complement strand
CGGAACTAAAGATTGTAAGCAACTCCAATTTACTCAAAGAATATCGTCGTTTCCAAGTGATAAATTATATCTATAGGATGACAGTGAATAAGGAATAATTATGATGAAAAAGAAATGGATATGCTTCTTGGCTGTCATGACGGGGCTGGCATGGCAACTCACCGCGGCGCCGGTGGGCGATGTCGGCTTATCGGGATTGACCGATCCGCGCGGGCTGGAAGATCCGCTGTACCGCTGGACGGCCAGGGTGGTGACGCCGAGCGATCTGCCCGGCGCGGCGGAACTGTATGGTTCCGATTCCGGCTATTCCGGGCACACCTGGAACTTTGACGGCGGCCGGGATGGCATTACCCGTTTTGTCGGCATCACGAATGCCGCCGTCCGGGACGGGGTGTTGTCGCTGGCGGTGGTCGAGACCAATGCCTGTTTCTATTGGGGCGATCATTTCAACGATACGGATGCGCCGGGGCTGGATATCGGGGCAGACTGGCCGATTGATGTGCGCTGGACTTTCGGCAAGTTATGGTTTGTGCGGCTGCGAATCCGGCAAACTCTGGCCGAGTCGGCCTGGACGGTGTCCGCCCGCCAGGCCGGCGAGCCGGCGCGAATGCACCAGCAGACCAAGACCATCCAAGGCACGAATTGGCAGGAAGTCGTTTTCACCTTTCCAATCAATTCCGAACTGCAGAATCCGCGCCGGCATTCCCTGTGCATCGAGCCGGGCGGAGTGGGCAACAGGGTTGAAATAGACTGGGCGGCGATGGGCTTGAAATATACGCAAATGAAATTGCGCGGAGTGGTCGAATTGGATAGGCCGGCGCGCGCGGCGCGTATGGCGGTGCGCATGCCGGGACCGGACGCCAAGATATTCGTCAACGGCCGGGAATTGCAGGCGGAAAAAATGCCGGGCGGTCCCTGTTTGGAAGTGAATATCGCGCCGGCATTGCAGTCCGGGCGGAATGTGATTGCGCTGTCCAGTTGGGCCGGCCGGAGCGTGAACTTGGAAGGCGTTCGCCCCAACGAAGAGTTCGGCGCGGTGGCGGAAGGCTATATCCTGTTTGACGATGGATCGTTCCGGCGGTTCGGCAGCGGCGCCGGCTGGAAGGGGACCTATCTTGATGCGGCCGGCTGGGAGCAATCCGACTACGATGACACCGGCTGGCAGGATGTGCGGGCCTGGCGCAATGCCGGCGAATCCATCCTGGTCAACGACAGCCACAGCGGCGGCGCGCTGATGCGGGATCCGCCCTACCTGGGGCCGATCGGGATTGCCTTTCCCGACAAGCAAACACCGGATAATACACCGCCCTTGTTCCGACTGGCGGACGGTATCCGCCTGGATGTCACCCTGCCGGTGCGCGCCGACCGGCCGGCGCCGGAACTCTCCGGGCGGCTGACGGATGCGTTTGACCGGGAAAAGATCGTGTGGGAAGGCGAATTAAATGAATTACGGCATGATGATAAAGATTGGCATTATCAGTTCGAGTTCAAGCCGGAACTGCCCGGCGTGTATGACCTGGCAATTTCCGCCCTGGAAGGCGGCGCAATCCTGGATACCCGCATTGAGGAACTGGCGGTGATCGGCAGAATTCCGCAACGTGCGGTGGCCTGGGACCGAGTTGAATCGGAAACCCGGAAGTTTTTGGTGGATGAAATAAATTGCGGCGATCCGGATGATCCGCATCCATTCATAGATCACCCGGGGATCATGAATCTGGCCATCGCCAAGACCGCCAAACCGCCGGCGGAACCGACCAGCCGCATTGGCGAATCCAACGGCCTGCGCTACCGTGAAACCGGCCGCGCATTTTCCGACTGGTTTTCCTATGCCATCGCGATCAAAAATCCCTGGAAGCCGCACCTGGTGGTGGTGGATTATCCGGATGACCGCGAAATGGAGTTTACCGCACGGGTGATGGAAAAAATGTATGTTACCGGCGACCGGGCGCGCGCGAATGTATGCGTCTGCACCGGCGGCGCGCTTTACCCGTTGACCGGCAAAATGCAAAGCGCGCAATTCATGGTCTATCCGCAAATGACGAATTTTTCGGTGGAAGTAATCAATATCGGATATGGAGGCAAACGTGCGGCCGTGGCAGCCATTCGGATTTACGAGGTGGAGGATTTGCCGGCCATGGCCCTGCCCAACGCCGAGCCGTGTCGTCTGTTCGGCCCGCAGACCGAGCGCGCCACCCTGCGCATGGAAACGTTTTACGCCGGGCCGGATGGCGACTCCTTTAAAAAGATATATGGGCAGAGCCGGTACAAACATCATGGTTTTCTGCGCAACTGGTACCGCACGTTCGAAAACCAGATCCGGTACATGCGGTATTGCGGGGACAACATGTTTTTCTGCGGCATGTGGATGTATCGCGGCAAAGATTGGCCCTCGGATGAGGATTACCGGGCCGCTACGCCCATGTATGATAATTTCGTCCTGATGTTCGAGATGTTTGCCGCCAATGACCTGGCGCTGATTCCCTGCGTGGAATTCACCCGCTCGGAACGCCTGCTGCGGGAGAATAAATTCACCGCCCGGGAAGTGCGCGCCGGTGCGCCTACCATTCTGCAATTGGGCGCCAACGGCGCCCAAACCCGGGATCGGGGGTGTGAATGGAACTGGAATTTCATGCATCCGCTGGTGGCGTCGGAAATCGAGCGTCTGGTCGGCGAATTGGGCCGGCGCTACGGGACTTATGCGTCGTTCAGCGGAGTGGGGGTGATTGCCGGCGCCCTGTCGGGCCCGGCGGTTTACCTGCCGAACCGGCCGGCCAGCCTGGAGGAAGTCCTGGATTACGGCTGGGACGATTTGTCAGTCAATCTCTTTGAACAGGATACTGGACTGAAGGTTCCGGTTCCGGCCGATGCTCCGGACCGCTGCCAGTTGCGTCAAACCTGGATTCTGGAACATGCCCGCGCGCCATGGATTGATTTCCGCGCGCGCATGATTCACAAGGCGCACCTTCAGGCCTGCCGCGCTCTGCTTCAGG
>CAYXEK010000024.1:0-36401 GCA_964463985.1 uncultured Verrucomicrobiota bacterium | reverse complement strand
ATTCAACCAACTGCTGGACAACGGTCCCGATACGGCATGTTTCGTCACCTGCGATTTCACCGAGCCTGACGTAATCAATGCTTTTTACACCAATTGGATCTGGCAGGGCCAGACCCAGGTGAATCCCAATCCCTGGATGAGCCACCGGCATTACCGGGAGCCGCTGGCGGGCCGCCTGCTCCAAATGACCCCCCGCACCATTGCCTATATCTGGACTGACGGCCAGCTTTACACCTCGCACCAGGATCAGCGCCGGCCGTTCGCCGCCGCCTTCCGATCCATCCCGGATGGCGTTTACCGGACGTTGCGCGGGAATGGACTGGATCGGAACATAACGGTCCGCGAGCAAGTCCGGGCAGGCCGCCGTTGCCTGTACGTTGTCAATCCGGCCTGGTGGACTGCGCGCGCGGCGATCAAGTTCGAACCTGCCGCGACCGGCATCCTGGACCGGGTGTCCGGCGTTCTGTTGCCCGTCGCGGCCGGCCGGCTGGAGTTGGCACTGGAAGCCTATGGAATCCGCGTCCTGGAATGTCCCGCGGCCATGGCGCCGGTTTCCGCGACAACAAAAATAGATGCGGAAGGGCGGGAATGGTGCGGCGGCATCCGCGTTTTGCTGGAGTATCTTGAACGGTTGGGCGCGCCGGAAATTTGCGCGCAGTTCGGTCTGCCGGACGGCGCGGCCGGGCTGTTGGAGCAAGTCAAGGTTCTGAATGGCGCCCTGGCGGCGGAGGAATACTCGGCGGTCCTGGCCATGTCCCAACATCCCTGGATGGTGACGCTGCTGAATTACCTGCGGGAGCGGCAGCGCCTGGAAAGCGCCGGCCGCCTGCCCGAGCCCAGTCCGGAATACCGGGTCAACCTGGGGAGCGATCAGCCGTATCGCGACAGCGCCGGCCGGGAATGGCTGCCGGATCAATTCTACCAGTATGGATTGAACGCCTATGGTTATATTGGCGATGGCGGCATGACGATCCATCGCGGGAATGTGGGTGTGGCCAATACCGCCGATCCGGAAATTTACCGCACGGAGCGATTCAATTTCCGGGGCTATCGTTTCAAGGTGCCGGATGGCCGGTACACCGTCAAATTACATTATGCCGAGGGCTGGCAGTTCAGCACCGGCGAACGCCTGACGGACCTCGACATCCAGGGGCAGCCGGTTTTGCGCGATTTCGATTTCAATGCCGCTGCCGGCGGCTTCCGCACCGCCTATGTCAAAGACATCCCAGGGATAGAAGTCACCAACGGCGAATTGGCCCTGGACATGCCCAATCCGCCCGGGTTTAAAATCCAGGGTTTTGAAATCGTCCGGCAGTAAAAAGCAATCTCAAGCCGGCAATCGGACTCGACAAAAGGAGACACAGAAATTCCTGTCTAATTGCTCCCTGCGTACATCCGGCTCCCTGATACCCCCCACCGAATCTTCTTTGTGGCTTGGTGCCTTTGTGAGATATCCTTTTTCTGAATATTTACCACCCTCGCATGCGACAGAGCATTGCCTCGCCTCGCCATTTTAGCCATATCGGTCTTGGAGAGGATGAACCGCCCCTGGTGAGCCGGAAACACGGCGCCGTCATGTCACTATTTCCGGCGGCGCCATCAGGCCGCAGGGGACCAGTTGGTAATCTTCCTGCCATAAAGCATCCCTGGTTTCAAATTCCGCCGGGCCGGTCCAGCGCGGCCACTTTTCCGCATGATGCAGCGGCCCGTGCGAATTGCGCCGGTGTCCCAGGATTTCCACGCCGATGGAAACCGGGGAATTCGAGCAATGATCGGTAATGTCAACTTCGTAGGGCGGCCAGGCCGCGATGCCGGCCGGACGGCCGTTGACCAGCACCCGGATAGCCGTCCCCCGGAATGCCGGAATGCGCAGCAAGCATTGCGCTCCGGGAATTCTCGGAAATTTTACATTGTGCCACAGGTAAGTCAGGTTGCCTGAATAAAACGGCAGGCCTTGCCTGGTCCAATCCCCCAGTTTTAATGCGGCAGGCGGCCGGGTCAGCGAAGCATCTGTTCCGCGCAAAGCAACGCCGAAGTTGCCCAGCAGGTAAATGATTTCCAGGTTGGAACGCGCCGTGTAGCGCGCATTGGACAGACTGAGTTCATTGGCGCCGATTTGCAACAGCGCCGGGTCAACCGGCAGCAGGCGGAGCGACTGGTCGCACCACCAGCCGGCGTCGGTTTCCGCCGGCAATGGCAAGCCGTTAAGGCGAATATCAAAGTCGGCGGGTTGTTCGATTGCAAGGTGCAGCCTTCCGGACGGCGGATGTTGGACGTTGATGGCGTACCGCAATTCGACCCGGGCGGCGGCCGGATTGGTTTCGGCCGGGCGAGCCCAGGGCTGAATCATGCGGCCGGAGCGCAGGGGCAATCCCAGCTTTTCACGAACCTGCCGGTCTATCCGCAGAATTTCATCGGCCGGCTGCCATTGTCCGCGGTTGATGCGGAAGGCGGGCCGGTCCAAAGCCAGGACATTCGGCTCGCTCATGGCGATTGGGCGTTGTCCGGCCGGCAATTTTATGGTTTTGGTTTTGCGCGGCGCTTTTACCGGCGGCAGATGCGCCCGGAACGGCTGCTTGGGAATGACGAATACATGGCTGGCCAGGCGGTGGAAGGGCGCGCGGATTTCCCAAGCGCCGTCCGGCGCTTTATGGGCTTTGGCTGCAAAGATCTGGCCGGATTCCGGGGCCCATGCCTGCGGCGCGCCGGCGCAACCGGCGAAGCCGCGGATGACGATTTCGCGCCAGGCCGTCCGGCGCTCGCATACCCTGACATCCATGAACCGCTTTAGTTGGGCGCGGGAATGGCTGGTATTGACGACGAGCAGATAATAAGCGTCCGCGTCCTGACGCAGGAGGTAGAGCGCCGAATGCACCGGCTTGCCCGCTTCATCTGTGATTTTTATCCGGCGGCAGGCGGGATCCAAGGTCCTGATAAGGGCCGGGGACATGCCGGAAACCTGGGCGCAATTTGCGGCCAAGCCGGCCGGCAGGTTGGATGGCCGGGCGTCCAGCAGAGTCGGCGGCGCGCCCAGAAACACCACCCGGCCGCCGGCTGCGGCAAAATTTTTCAGCAAGCGCAGGGTGGACGAGCGCATGGTAAGCATTTCCGGTACCAGCACGGTGGTGTAGGCCGCCCGCTTAACAACCAGGCGTGCGCCGCCGCTGCCGGTCTGCACACGGCCGTGTTTGAGCAGGAGGGATTCGGCGCCGAAGTCGAAATCCAACTGGTGCTGGAGGAGGTACTCGGTCAGCTTGATGAATTTTTTGTTGATGTCGGCCTGGGTGTGCTTTTTGGCGAATTGCATTTGATACAGCAGCCAGGCGCTTTCCACCGGATGGATGACCAGCAGGTCGCGCACTTCTTCCCCGCGGGTCATGACGGTATTGATCCGGGCAAAGTAATCCTCCACCTTGCCGTAAGAGTCCCACCAGGGCGATTGCTGGAAAATGGAGGCTGGGTAATCGCGCTTGGCGGACCCGGCCATGGTGAACCAACTCAGGTGCTGGCAGCGCAGGTTGATGCCCAGGGCCGCCTGCCAGTCGCCCAGGGCCTTGTGGCCTTCAAACGAAAAATCCCAGCCGGTGCAGCCGTAAGTCTCGGTCAAACGCCACTTGCGACCGAATTGATGCGCCACCGATGCAACCTGTTTGGCGGTATTGTAAATCCGCCCGCGCTCGGTCAGCAGGTCCATGCCCGGAATCTGCATGTGCGCATAGGCGCGCATGCAGTCGCCGCAGGTGTCGGTCTGAGCGGTCAAAGAGTCTTCACCGAGCAGATGACCGGTAAGCGGCAGGTTGTGGCGCGCGCACCAATCGCCGATCTGGCGGCAGAAATATTCGCTGAACATCCAGGACAGGCAATCGTGGTAATGGTAGCGCGGTTGGGACACGGATTCCCCGTCAATGTCGTAAAACAGTTCCGGCAGGTGCGGCAGCAGGTCGTAACCATAACGGCGCCGGAAGATTTCGGGCAGGGCGCCGGTCCAGGGAATCCCGGGGATGTCCAGGGCATGGTTGAACATGGGGCCATGATGCGGCTCGTCGGTAAAGATGCCCGGGATTACCTTCCCGAATTGCTTGCCGAAACGCCGGGCGTATTGCGCGTGGGTGACGCGGATGAATTCGCGCACCGCGGCGGGATTCAGGGTATCCAGATAGGTAAAACCATTGAACCATGAGCTGTCAGGCATCATTTCCTGGCGAAACGCCAGCAGCAACTCGCCGCGTTTCAGGCGGGCAGCGGCGGGGCGGGCAATGCGGCGGGCGTATGCCAGCGTCCCTGCGTCGTTGCGGCGCGCGATGAAAACCGCCAGCCAGTTGTTCCGGCGCCGGAGATCGGCAGGACGGGCCAGTTCATCCATCACCAGCGTGCGCGCGCGGTAATTTTTGTTTCTGGTCACCAATCCGCCGGCGGCCCCGGAGGGCCAGCGGTCCTCGTCATAGAGCCAGGCTTCCATTTTGTTTTTGCGGGCTTCATCCACGCAGGCGCCGACCATGCGAAACCATTCATCGGAAAGGTAGTGAGTGTCAAGCCCGACGCGCGAATGCATGAAAAAACCGCCGAGGCCCATGCGTTGCATCGCGCGGATTTGCCGGCGCAATTCCATTTCGTCAAGCTTGCCGTTCCACGCCCAGAATGGCTTGGCGCGGAACGCGCTGCCGGGATTCTTGAAATCTGCCGCCATGGTTCTATTCATGAATTTGATTTCCTTGCCCAAGGCGGGCGTATGCCCGCCAATCGATTTTACTTTGCTTCCTCTCCGTCGCAGTGTTTTGAATTCGGTTCGAAAAGAGCGGCGGCGATCTTGCCCCATCTGCCGCCCGCCGACGGGCGGCCCTTCGGGCGCCCGAATTCAAACCACGGTGGCATCATGCTTCGCGCAGCGCTAAGCATGAAAAGTGCCTGACGCCTGCATCAACCCGTAACTTAAACACTAACACTTAAGGCCAGATCTTCATCCCATAAAAGCATTCAGTCACGCGACACTCGACATGTAAAACGAAAATATTTGCTCACGCAAAAAGTATCATGTCTAAAAGGAACGGTCTAAATTGTTAAACGCATGTTTTGGATGTTTTAAGGTTTTACCACCGAACACCGCACCCCGAACACTGTGTCCCATCACCGCCGGTGGACGCGTTGCCGGTAAGCTTTGGGGGTTATGCCCAGGACGCGCTTGAATGTCCGGCTGAATACATAAATCGAGCTGAACCCGCAAGCCTCGGCGATGCCGGCCATGCCGGCGTCGGAACGGGAGAGCATCAGGCAGGCGTGTTTGAGCCGGTGGCGTCGGATGAAATTGGCTATGCCCATGCCCATCAAGTCGTGGAACCGCGCCTGCAGACGGCTGCGGGAAATGCCCATGGCGGCGGCAATGGAGTCAACCTTGATGTCCCTGGAAAAATTGGACTCAAGATATTCGTGGGTTTTGGCGATCAGGGCATGGTCTTGCCGGGTGGCGCCGAAATCGGTTTCCGGCGCAAGCGGGCGTTTCTCGCGCAGGGCGGCCAGACGCAACAGCAACCGCCACAGGGTGAAAGCCGCGCCGGCCGCAGCTTCCGGCCGCTGCCGGAGCGCGTCGAGGTAAGCCGCCGCCAGCGCGTCCACCAGCCGCCAGGCGCCGGCATCAACCAACGCCGGCGCATTGCGCAAATTAGCCAGGGCCATGTCCTGCTCCGCCTGAAAAGTCACAAACAGCCAGCGTCGCGGCGGAACCTGCAGCTTGGCGTAATAATGCATCTGGCCGGGGAAAATCAGCAAGGCGGTATTGCCGCGCAGCGAAATCAAATTCTGGTTCAGCGACACCCATCCGCGGCCTTCCATTGCCAGGATCAGCACGTGGCGGGAGAGATGCATTTTCGGTTCGTGGTAAAATGGCGCCGCGCCCCGCGGGCGCGGAAAAATATTGATGCCGGTGGGCAGGCTCAAATGCGGCAAGGCCACACCCTCGTGGTAGTTGACCGGGTCAGGCATGCGTCCGGCTTTCTGGAGAATTCGATTTTTTATCGTGGGCATACACTGAAAATATATGCGGCATGGATGGAACATACAAGCCGTAATATTTGCTGGAGTTGAATTCGTTTTTATGGTTCCCCGCCAGAATATGTGGGTCGAAAGGGGATTTCACCACGGAGACACGGAGGTATCGAGCGGAAAGGCAGGCGCGTTGTATGCTCGGCTCTTTTGCTCTCCCGCAACGACTCCGCTGGAGGATGAGAGGCGTATGGGAGAGACTGGGCTTCTCTGTGCCTCCCTGACTCCGTGTTGAATCTGCTGCCGGGTGGCGATGGTTCGTTCGGATACCAGGCCATATATACGCCACTGTTGTCGCAACAAGCTTTACGGCAAAATGTTAAAACATGCATGATGGATTTGCCGCCCATAGATTGTGCGGACGAAACGTTTTTATGTGTCAAGGGATGAACAATCAAAAACAAAAGATAATTTGCTATTGGCTTTTTAACGCCATTATGAGAATAAATAAGTGATTGATTCGAAATTGCCTGGAAGTCGCATTTAATTTAATCAATATGACAAGCCAAATAAATAACCTTGCCGCCGGGGAGTGGGTCGGCCGCTGCCCGCGCCGGCTGATGGCGGGCTTGCATGTGCCGGATTATGACCAGGCGCCGGAATACGCCCGGCTGGTGGAGGCGGGGAAGGCGCCGCGGATATTTTCCGAATTCAACGCCCGGACCTGGGCGCGGGCGCTGAAAAAGGCCGGCGTGCAGGCGTTTTATTTTTATAACAAGTGCCATCGCGGCAATGCCTATTATCCGTCCCGGGCGGCCGGTGCGCATGTCCACAGCCTCGTTGCGGAAAAGGGCGATATCTTCGGCCAGTTGTGCGAAGCCTGCTTGGCGGAGGAGATTGTGCCGCTGGCGGTGTATGAATTTTCCGATTTGCGCGTGCCCTACGACCATCCGGATTGGTGCCATAAAAGACAGCTTGCGCCCGAAGAAATCCAAAGCCACCTGGATGATCCCCGGACCAAACGCCGGATGGATTACACCGACGGCCAGCAGGGCATGCTGGTTACCGGCGCTTGCCTGAACGGCCCGTACGGCGACTATGCCATCGAACAGGCACGCGAGACGGTTAAAAACTATCCGGTGCGGGGATACTACGTGGATTTCCTGGGGTTGTTCACTTTCGGCAACTGGATTTGCCCGTATTGCGCGCCGCGGTTCAAGGCGGACCTGGGATTTGAATTCGAGGGTATTGACAAAATGACCCGGCGCCAGAAGATTGATTACATCCATTGGCATTATGCCCAGAATGCCGCTTACATAAAAAAACTGCGGCGCGCCATCGAGGAACTCCGGCCGGGCTTGCCGTTTGTCCACAATTTCCATGGCGGATATGCGCAGACCGGGTTGCAGACCTGGGAGATGGCGCATAATCTGACCAGCTTCGCCACGGGCGACTTGTTCGCCATGCGCGCCGGCCAACTGCAGGTTGACTGGAAATTGCGCGGTTATGTTGCCGCCAGCCAAATGCGTCCGGCGGAAGCGCTGCTGGACAGCCTGGTGTCGGTGGGGAACGAGTTTCATACAACCAAAGCGCTGGATTCGTACCGCGCCGAATTATGGACCGCGCGGTCGCAGAATGTGGCCTGCACGGCCTCGTTCATGCCGACGATCGCCGGCCGGCATGACCCCCATGCGCTTGCCCTGGCGCGGAAGGTCTTTGCGGAACAGGCCGTGTATGAAACATGGCTGAACGGCATGCAGCCGGAATATGACATTGGAATCCTGCGCAGCGGGCAAACCCTGGAGTTCACCGATGACGCCGACAGCCGCAAGCGCGGCGGCATCGGCGAATCGCAGGGCGGCTGCCGGCATGAACCGGAGTTCCAGGGGTGGTGCCAGGCGCTGATCCAGGGCCATTTCTTATGGGACGTGGTGCATGACCACCTGGTGACGGCGGATTATCTCCGGCGCTTCAAGGTCTTCATTCTCCCGCACGCGGCCGCCCTGAGCCGTAAGCAATGCGCGGCGATCCGGGCGTTTGTGCGGACGGGCGGGCGGATCATCGCCACCGGCGATACTTCGTTGTGCGATGAAACCGGCACGGCATTGCCGGATTTGGCCTTGTCAGACATCCTGGGGTCTAAACGCCGCGGACCATGGCAGTCCGGATACGACCGGCTGGACTTGAGCGACCGGCTGGTGCGTCCCCGGGATCCATGGGTCACCCCGGTGCTGACTTACACCATGGGGCAGGCGGATGTGCGCGCCGCGCGCGGCGCGCGCGTGCTGGGTGAAATCATGTCGTCCCGCGCCGTGCCGATGGTGACGGCTTTGACTCCCACCGGCGCACCCGGACTGATCCTGCACCGCCATGGCCGCGGCCGGTCGTTGTATTTTGCCGGGTTGCCTGGCATGCAATACCGGACGTTCGGCGTGGACACAACACGCCGGGCCATGGAGGGCGCGGTCCGGCTGATGCTGGGCCGGGAGGCGCCGGTGGAATTGGACGCCCCCGGGAGCGTGGAACTGTATGCGCACCGTCAGCCCGGCCGGAACCGCCTGGTGGTCAACATGGTGAACTGGATTCAGGGTTGCTCGCGCACGGCCGGGTCGCTCAGTTCCACCAGCCTGGGCGATGACCGCAGCAAGCACCTGCGCTTTGATGAAACGGCGCGGATGCCGCCCGCCGGCGATGTCGTTTTGCGTTTCCGCGCGCGGCGCGGACAATCCATCCGGCGGGTTTATCTGGCCCGGGAACGCTCGCCTTTGCGGATGCAACGCGCCGGCCGGGACGTCCTGGTGAGCGTGCCGTCTTTCGATGTGCACGCGATGGTGGTGGCGGAGTATGAGAGATGAGAGGATTAGCATGCCGATAACCATGGATTTGAGCGGAGATTGGGCTTTTGCCTACCGGCCGGAAGCCATGCCGAACGAAGCCGCGGGGCTGCCGGCAGCCGAGTTCCAGGCGTTAATGCCGGTCCCGGGGAATTGGGACGATCATTACGACCGCCTGCGTTCCACGCCAGCCTGGAGCAAGGCCCGGTTCAACCCGAATTATCGCCCGCTGGAATTTCCCATGGGCACGCATCCGCCGGATGCGACGTTGCCCTTCCTGCTCGGAACCGGCTGGTATCGGCGCCAACTGGCGTTGCCCGAAATTGACCGGCATGCCCGGATCGTTTTGACCGTGGGCGGCGCAGTCAGCGAAGCCTGGGTCTGGCTCAACGGGCGATGCCTGGCGCATCACACCACGCATCGCCTGCCGTTTGCGGTCCGGCTGGATCCATGGGCGCGGGCCGGCGCCAACGATCTGACGATCGCGGTATCCAATACCCGCCAGACAAAACCAGCCTGCGATTTGCGCGGCTTTGCCGGATACAGCGCCGGCATCTGCGGGCCGGTTACCCTGAAAATATCACGGTATGCCGCGTTGCAGGACCTGTATCTCAGGCCGGTGTCCGATGGCCGCAAAATCGCCTGGCAGGTTGACGCTGCGGGCGACGCCATCCCGCGCGGCGCGCGCCTGCATTACCGGCTGTCAGACCCGCGGTCCGGGCGCGCGGCGATCGAGGGTGATATGGCCGCGCGTTCCGGCCTCAACCAATGGATGACATCCGCCCAAGGCGTGGAGTTCTGGTCCGACCGCAATCCGTGCCGCTACCAGATGCACTGTGAATTGCGCCATGGGACGGAAATGTTTGACCAGGTGGAGCAAACGGCAGGCTTGCGGATGTTTCAGCGCCGGGGTACGCAATTGCTCTTGAATGGGCAGCCGTTATATCTGCGCGGCATGTGCGAGCATGGATATTTTCCCTTGACGACTACGCCGCCGTTGGATGCAGCATTTTACCTGGAAAACTGCCGCAAGCTGAAGGAATTGGGCTATAATTGGATCAGGTTTCATACCTGGGCGCCAAGCGCCGTTTATTTAGATGCGGCGGATGAAGCCGGCTTGCTGGTGCAAGTGGAAGCTTATACGGGATTTGACGCAACCGACTGGCGCCGGATTCTGCGCCATTGCCGCGCGCATCCCTCGGTCATCCTGTATTCCTGCGGCAACGAGGAGTGCATTGACGCTCAGCGGCTGGCGCTGCTGCGCCGGATGGCGGGAGTAATGCGCCGCGAGGCGCCGGACGCGCTTTTCAATCCGCAATCGGCGCTGCGTGGCGTGGAATATGGCCAGCCGTCGCACTTGGGCCGCGGCGCGGTCGAACGCCCGTATCCGCACCATCCCGGGAAGCTGGCGCGCCTGAAGAAATTTGCCGATGTGTTCGCCCCGTATTGCTGGGGCATGCTGAGTTACACTACTTCCATCGCCCGGGGCGGCTGGCGTGAAATTGACCGCCGGCTGAAGGCCTATCGGCGGCCCTGCCTGGGGCATGAAATCGGCATCACCGGGACGTACCTCGACCTGGACCTGGAAGGCCGGTACCGCGGCAGCCGCATCGGGCCGGGCTTGTATGCCGCGGCGCGCCGCTACCTGGCGCGCTCCGGGTTGCTGGGCAACGCGGCCTTGTATTACCGCAACTCCTGCGCGCTGGCGCGCCAACTCTACAAGCACAACCTGGAGACCGCCCGGCTATGCCGGACGTTGTCCGGCTACGATCACCTGGGCGCCTATGACCATCACTGGCACCGCTACGGGTATCCCTGCGGCGTGATGAACGAGTTTTACGAACTTAAGCCGGGCGAGTCCGCTGAGCGCTTCCGGCAGGCGAACGGTGAAAGCGTTTTAATCCTGGAGGCAGGTTACCGGCGCAATTATCAAGCCGGCGCCGATGCCGCGTGGGATTTGCATGTTTCCTGGTTCGCGCCTGAGCGGACATCGGCGGGCCGGGTGGATTGGCGTTTGACGGACCATGATGGCGCGGTGCAGGCGCGCGGGGAGTTGCCGGCCGGCAAGCTGGCCCCGGGCCTGATTCGCAGGCTGGGCCGTATCAGCCTGCGCATGCCAAAAGTTGACCAGGCCGCCAGGTTCACCCTGCATGTCCGGCTGGCCGCGCCCCGGCGTGAAATTACCAACCAATGGGATTTCTGGGTCTTCCCGGATATCGGCCGCGCCGGGCAGCCGGCCGAGGCCAGCCTGGCCGGCGCCTTGCGCGAGCGCTGGGGCGGGCGGTTTCCCGGGTGGCTGCGCGCCGGCCGCGAGGCGCCCGTCATCATTCCGTCATTGACGGACGCCGACTGGGTCCGGCTGCGCGAAGGCGCCGCGATGATTCTGCTCGGCCATCAGCCGTTTCCGGCCCTGCCGACGGAGTTTCATTCCTGCACTGCCGGCCGCGCCCGGGGCAACATGGCGACGGTCATTCACGATCATCCTTTGACGCGCGGTTTTCCACATGCCGGCTGGTGCGATTGGCCGTTTTATTTCATGCTGGAGCAGGGCGCCGCGGTTGTGTTCGACGGCCTGCCGCTGGAATTCAAGCCCATCGTTGAAGTGGTGTCATCCTTCAAGCTGATTGTCAAACAGGCGGCCTTGTTCGAATGCCGGGTGGGACTGGGACGTTTGCTGGTTTGCCCGATGAACCTGCGTCCGGACGATCCGGCCGGCGTGGATTGGCTGCAAAGAATGGCCGCCTATGCCGCCGGGCCGGACTTTCATCCCGGATTTGCCCTGGATTTGGAGCGATTCGCGCGCCTGCCGCCTGTCGCGGAACTCGACGGTAATTATGCGGCTACGGACCAGGCCTGGGATGCCGCTCTGGCGCAGCACAAACTGAACTTGCCGGGCCAAACCAGCAAAAGGGCGCGCCGCCGATTGTCCGGCTGAGCCGTAACTTCGGAATACCGCCTTGCCTTTGGAAATGGCTTGCCGGATTTTGTTGCCGCGACCGGGAAAGATGTTAATTCTGATCCCAGCCCCGGGACGGCATATCCGAATATTGCGCTTGCACTGCGCAATCTTCAGGTTGTAACATGCCGTCTGTTTTAGAAAATTTCCATGCATACGCGAGGATCAGGCTGGCGTGCGAAAGACATCCACAGACCCGGTTGATTGGCGGGCAAAATGGATTTGGCTGCCCAAGGCGCCGGAGCAGGCGCAGACTACGCTGCAATTCCGCCGGGAATTTGAATGGCATGCGGACATGGGCGATGCCGCCCGGCTGCTGATTTCCGCCAGCCATATCTACCGGGTGCTGTTGAACGGCAAATTTGTCGGACGCGGTCCGGACCGGGCGGACCCGCGGCGTCCGTACTACGATGTTTACGATATCGCCGGCCTGCTGCAGCCTGGCAAAAACCTTTTGACCGGACTGGCGCATCATTTCCGTCCGCAGCCGGGGATCAGAAGTTCGCTGTATGACGGCGCGCCGGGCCTGCTGGCGCAATTGGAAGCGGGCGGCCGGACTGTTATCGCCACGGATGCAACCTGGCGGTTGCGCGCGGCGCCAGGCTGGCGCGATTGCAGCCAACCCATCAACCGGTTCCGCGCCTGCCGCCATGAATTTGATTTCGCCGGCTTTGCGGAATTACAGGCCGCGGATGCTGCGGGTTATGACGATGCGCGCTGGTTCAACGCGGCGACATTTCCATTCGCACCGGCCGGGCCGCTGCCCCGGCCGGTTCCCCGTGAAATTCCATTCCTTATGCCCGTGTTGCATGAACCGGCGGGAGTGGAAATCACCCAGGCCGGTTTGGATATTGTCAACGGATTCCGCGAATTGCGCGGCCGCCCCGAAAATACGCCCATGCGGGTCAACCCGGCGCCGGAAGGCGCATGGATTTTCCTCGATTTCGGCCGGGTCATGGGCGGCTTTCCGGTGTTGGAACTGGCCGCCGAAGGCGCGGGCTTGCTGGATATCTACTGCGGCGAAGGCGATACGTGGCTGTTTACCGACCGGCTGCGCCTGGCGCCCTCCGGCCGGGTGTGTTACGAGCCGCTGGATTGGCGCGGCGGCAATGGGCTGGGGCTGCATTTCCACGGTTTGACCGCGCCGGTAGCGGTTTTAAGCGCCCGTTTCAAGGAAATGGTTTATCCGTTTGAAACGCGCGGGATGTTCCGCTGCTCGGATGACACCCTCACCGGAACCTGGCAGGTATCCCGGGAAACCGCCTGGTCGGGCGTCAAGGACCACCCGGTGGATTGCCTGAACCGTGAGCAGGCCTTGTGGCTGGCCGATGTAATCGTCCACAGCCGCGCCCTGGCGGCCTGCTTCGGCGACATGCGGCCGGCCATCAAGACGGTGCGCCAGGCCTTAAGCATCATGACGGATGCCGGGATCGTACCGGTGCCGGGTCCGGCCGGGCTGGGATACAAACTGGATGGGCCGGCGCTGAACTGGTCGGAAATGACCCTTTCGCTTTTCCCCATTGCGGCGGCAATCCATCGCCATGCGCCGGACAATGATTGGTTGGCATGGGTACTGCCGCGGCTGGCGAAAATCCTGGAGCACTTCCGCAAGTATCGGAATGACGCCGGACTGCTGGACTCGCGCAAGCCGGGGTTGCCGGAAATCAAATGTTTCGGCGGCTGGAACCCGATGCTGAAAACCGGGGTTACCTGCGCGTTCAACAGCGAGTATGCCATGTCACTGCGCGCGGGAGCGCAACTGGCGCGCGCCGCTAATGAACCGGCGCTGGCAGGCGAATGGGAAGCCCTGGCGGATGCCGCCGTCATGGCCATACGCGAAACCCTCTGGGTTGAATCGCGCGGCCTGTTCGCGGATGGATTGAAGGACGGCAGGCTTCTGGAGCAATTTTCGCCGACAGCAAATGCCTGGGCCGCGCTGGCCGGCGCGCTGCTTCCCGGCCGGGCCGGCTCCTGGGCCGAGTCGGTGCGGTCGGCGCCGGACCTGATGCCGCCGCAGACGCCGTTTGATGCCACGCTGCTGCTCGAGGCCTTTTTGAAATTCGGCCTGGAGCTGCATGCCCGGGATTTGCTCAATCGCTACTGGGGCGCCATCATCCGCGCCGGCCACCTCACGCTGCCCGAGTTCTGGCATTCCGGTTACCGGGGCGGGCTGCAATTCCGGACGACGTCCTCCTCGTTATGCCATCCATTCGGGGCCGGCCCGGCGTACCTGCTGCCGGAATACATTCTGGGTGTTCAGCCCGCGGCGCCGGGCTGGCGCAAAGCGGTCATCCGTCCGCTGGCCATGGGTTTGCACTGGGCGCTGGGCCGGATTCCAACCCCGGCCGGCGAAATCGAGATCGGCTGGGAAAAATCCGATGACCGCTGGGAACTGGAAGCGCTCCTGCCGCCGGGCGTGAGCGCCGAATTGATTCTGCCGCGCCTGTCATGGGGCCGGGAACGCCTGCTGATCAACCGGCGGGAAGCCTGGCGCGCCGAGGCGCGGGACGAATACCGGCGCCAGTTGGACCGCAATTATGTCAACACCGGACCGCGGGAAGTCCGCGCGTCGCTGGATGCGCCGGGGCGGTATGCGGTTGTATTGGAATCGTTTTAATCATGGATCGCATCGGTACTTTTCTCAATCAACACGCCAACGAGATTGTTTCCAACCTGAGCGACCTGGTAGCCGTCAACACCTTCGCGCGCAACAAGGCGGGGCAGGACCGGACCCAATTGATGCTCCGCGATTTAATGCCGGCCGGATATACGCTGGAGATTGACCGGCAATCAACCTGCGGCGATATTTTCACCTATACCTACCCGGCGCCGGGCGTCCGGCCAGTTGCTCTGCACGGTCATATTGATACCTTGTGCCCGGACGATCCGACTTTCAATTCAGCCAGCGAGCGCAACGGCCGGGTTTACGGTCCGGGCGCGCATGACATGAAAGCCGGGCTGGTGACGCTGGCCTGGGCGTTGCGGACGCTGGCGCACCTGGGCTGGCTGAAGCGGATGCCGCTGATCGTGATTTTCAACACGGACGAGGAAACCGGGTCGAACTTGTCAAAAAAACATTTTTTAGGCCTGGCGGAGCGGCAGGCACAACTGGGCGTCAAATTCGAATGCGCCGCCATGAACAACACGCTGGTTACCACCCGCAAGGGCATAGCGCGATATATGCTGACCGCCCGCGGCCAGTCCGCCCATTTCGGCAATCTCAAGACCGCCAAAATCAGCGCCATCCAGGAGCTCGGCGAAAAAATCCGCCTGGTGGAGTCGTTCAACCGGCCGGACGGCCAGGTTGCCGCCAACGTGGGCAAAATCAGCGGCGGCGTGGCCGGCAATGTCGTTGCCGAGCTGGCCGCCATGGAGTTTGAATTGCGTTTCTGGGATGCCGGGATCATGCGCGATACTCTGGCCGATGTCCGGCGCCGGGTTTTGGAGCCGGCCGTCCCCGGCGTGCGCCTGGAATTGGAGGAGACCTCGCTGATTGCGCCCTGGCAGCCGACGCCTGCATCGCGGCGGATTTTCGAAATGGCCTGCGCGGTGGGGCGGGCCATGGGGCTGGAACTGGCGGAAGAGCATCGCGGCGGCATCTCCGACGCCAACTGGGTGGCGGCCGCCGGCATACCGGCGATTGACGGCTTCGGGCCGATCGGGCAGGGGGATTGCACGCGGGAAGAGTTCGTTGTCCGCGACAGCCTGTTCCAGCGGATTGAATTTGCCGTCCGGTTTCTGGCGAAATTTATCGACATCAATGAGTTGCTTTCAAAAGTCAGATTTTGAAAGCAGTATTCAGTATCCAGAAGTCAGTAGTCAGAAGCGCAAAAGATATAAAATGTTTATAACCAACCTCTTGTATTTATTCTGAATTCTGACTCCTGAATTCTGAATTCTTTCAAAACGTTAGTTTTGAAATTGGCTCCAATACCGCACACTGAATACTCGCCAATACTTACGTTTAGACCGTTCCGTTTGAAATTGATATATTTTTGAGTAGCAAAAAAATGAAAAATTATCCACGAAAGATCGCAAAGAACTCAAAGAAAGGATCTGATGAGCATTAAAATTATCACGGATTTCGACGGCGCCTGCCCGCATGCCGATGCCGGCGTGAAACGCGGCCGCGGCGGACAATGGGTGATTTATCCCGGCACGCGGCGCGGCCCGGGTTTGGGTGAAGAGGTATCCGGCAAGGGCTCGCGTTTTTCCGCCCGGCTCTTGAACACCGGCAAGACGGCGGAAACGGTGACGCTGGTCGTGGACTGGGATACTACCGCCCGGACCGAGCATCACGACCTGGGCTATATCCGCCATGAGACTGACGCGGAATGGACCATGATCCCCGGCCGGCGGGAAGGCGCGCGCGTGGAATACCATCTGCAGCTTGCGCCAGGGTTGACCCACCTGGGCCTGTTTCCGGAATACAACGTGGAGCAATTGGCCGGATTCGTGCGCGAGTTGCGGTCGCAGGGCGCGCGCGCGGAAATCGCCGGGCGCAGCCGCGAACGCCGTCCGCTCTGGCTGCTGCGGTTTGAGTCGCCCAATCCGCGGGCCATGCCTTTTTTCATCCAGGCGCGCGATCATGCCTATGAAACGGCCGGCTCGTACGCCGCCGAGGGCGTGGCGCGGTTTCTCGCCTCGGACGATTTCATGGCCCGTTACCTTCGGGAAAAATTCAGCGTGTATATCATGCCGATGACCAATCCGGACGGCGTGCATAACGGCATGAGCCAGCGCACCTGGGAGCGCGGTCCGCGCATGGACCAGGCGTTCGACATTCCGGACAGTTCCCTCAAAACCGTCAAGCGGGTGGTGGACCGGATCAAGCCCGGCATGTATCTTACCTTCCATAACTGGACGCTTAAATTCACCGACGGCATGCTTTACGGCCGGCATGACGATGTGGCCGAGTCGTTCCGGCGGCTGATGCCGGCGGATGCCGAACATTACAAGCATTGGGATATGCGCCCTTTGGGGTACATGCAGATGAAAAAAATGGGGCTGGCCGACCTGGCTGCGTACGTCCGCCGCGGGGGTAAGCCGGCCGGCGCGGACGATATGGATAAGGCCTTGAATATTCTCAGCGCCCGGATCAGCCATTGGATTGTCTATTGCGAGGAAATCCACGGCGGCATCGGCATGGCCCTGGAATTTCCGTGGTTCGGATTGAATACCGCCGAAATGCGCGACAAGGGACGCCGCGCCTTCATAGCGGCGGCGTTGGCTGTTGTGGAGACGCGGAAATTGTAGTGTGCCTTTGGGGTGCGGCGGCTTGACGCCGCTTTGTGCGTGGGGAATGCGCAGGTCAAGCCACCGCATTCCAAAAGTCCGATCAACGCGGATATGTGTGGCATACTCCGGGGTGACATACTGCGCGGCGTCCCGCCATCCCCCGAGAGTCGGGAACTGGCCGCCGCCGGCAAAAGTTTGCATGTAAAATCAACAAACCATGGAGAAACAACCATCATGAACAAGCAGCAGACGATAGACAAATTGCTGGGCGCGTTATCGCCGGAGGAGAAGGCGGCGCAATTAATGGTGCTGGGTTATACCGGCTCCTTCATCGAACCGGAATTGCTGGAGTTTATTGATCGCTACGGCCTGGGCGGGCTGCGCCTTTCGCCGTTCCTGGCCCGCAAGTTCATCCGGTACCTGCCGGACGGTTCGCCCGGCGTGAAGAATGTCCTGCGGCCGCCGGCCCCGCGCGAAAAATTATTCGACGAATCCATCCCGCCGCCCTACGTGACGGCGCCGGAATATGCGGAACTGCTGAATGTTTTCCGGCGCCGGGCGCTGGCCCGCCGGCATGCCATTCCGCTGCACATGGTGATTGATTTCGAGTCCGGCGCAGGCTCGAACTTCGTGCCGCATGGCATGATCACCCCGCCGGCCTGCATGGGATTCGGCGACCTGGGCGACGCCGACCTGGTGCGCCGGGTATCGTTCATCGTCGGCAAGCAGCTCAAGGCCATCGGAATTGACATGCTGCATTCGCCGGTCGTGGATGTGAACACCAATCCCCGCAACCCGGAAATTTACACCCGCTCGTACAGCGCCGATCCGGAGACGGTGATCAAATGCGCGGGGGCAGCGGTGGAAGGGTTCCGGCGGGCGAAGATGATCGCCTGCCTGAAACATTACCCGGGCCGGGGCGCTTCGGCGGATGACGCGCACTTCGGCGTTTCGGCCGTGACGCTCGACCGGGACACCATGTGGCGCGTGCACCTGGCGCCCTACCGCGCGCTCTGCGGCAAGCGGGGCGCGCCGGCCGTCATGCTGGCGCATGCCATCTATCCCAGCCTTGATCCAAGCAATGAAATCGCCACGGTTTCGCCGAAAATTGTCAACGGGATTCTGCGGGAGGAAATCGGGTTTGACGGCGTGGTCACCACGGATTCCATGACCATGGGCGGCCTGATGGCCAAGTATGACGTGGGCGAAGCCTGCGTCCGCGCCCTGGAAGCCGGGGTGGATATCCTGTTGCTCAAGGATGACAACGTGCTGCGCTGGGAAATGCATGCCGCGCTCGTGGCGGCCATCCGCGGCGGCCGCATTACGGAGGAGCGGGTGAACCAGTCGCTGCGCCGGATTTGGAGCATGAAATACGACTACGGTCTATTCGACCGGGGCGGAATAGTGGATCCGGACGCCGTGGATGCCGCCATTCACAAACCGCAATACCGCAAAACCGGACTGGAAGCCGCGCGCCGCGTGATTCGCGTGGAGCGCGACGGACAGCACCTGCTGCCATTGAAGCCGTCGCAGAAAATTCTGCTGGTGGATTGCGTTGTCTACAATCAGCAGGCGCACAACGACAGTTGGAATCATCCGGGAATGCTCTGGGAATTCATGCTGAAATATGCGCGGGATGTCGGATACATTGATTATACCCCCAAGACCACGGCGGCGGCGATGGAGAAAATCCGGCAGGTGATCGAACATTTCGAGATCATCATTGCGACAGGCAATTTCTCGCGCGGCAGGGAGAATGACACCAAGCCGTTCCTGCGTGATTTGAAGCAATTCGGCAAACCGGTGGTGCTGGTGGCCACCGTGCCGTACGCGGAACTGTTGATTCCCGACGAACTGGGGACGGTGGTCGTCAGCTACGGCCTGATGCGGGACAGCGCGGAAATGATCGCCGAGTTCCTGTTCCAGGGATGATTCGTTCCGGCGGCCAAGCAACGGCCTGACGGGGCGGAAGCGCTTATGGGCGCAGTTGCGGGAATATCAAACCAGCATGAAACAAGATGTGTCAAAACTGATCGCATCCTGGCCGGCATTGTCGGAGTGGCAGCCGGTAACGTCATGGCCGGATATCCGCGGCGGGATCGGCGCGCGGTATCGTTTGACCGCGCACAACAACCTCTCCGTCCTGGATTGGGACGGCGATTTTATCCGGCCGTTCATGGAGCAGAATGGCCAGGGCGGCGGATACGTGGGGCTGGGCAAAACCCTGGAAGCATTGACGCGCATGGCCGCCTATCTTCGCGAACCGGAACTTCTGGCCCTGCGCCGGAAGGTCCTGGATAAGTTGGCCCGGGCGCAGTCCGCCGATGGCTACCTGGGAACGTACAAGTCCGCGGCGCGGATCAAGCAGCCCTGGGATGTGCATGAAATGTCATACCTGCTGCAGGCGTTGCTGGCCGACTGGCGGTTGTTCGGCGAAGACCTTTCCATGCGGATGGCGCGCCGGCTGGGACGGTACCTGATGCGCCGGGTGGCGGCTGTGCGGGAGTTCCAGGGGCCTCAGGTCCGGCTGGAACTGGTTTTACTGGGGCTGGACCGCGCGTTGCTTGCGCTTTTCCATGCCACCGGCGACCGCGCTTGCCTGGATTTCGTGGAAAACCGGCTGCGTCTGCCGGAATGGAACTTGGACATTGTCCCGGGCCGCCATGGCCCCATCGCCGGCCATGCCTATGCCTGGCTGGCCCGCTGCCTGGCCCAGTTGGAACTTTTTAAAGTTACCGGCGACCGGCGGTTGCTGAACCAAGCGCCGAAGCTTTTGCGGCATCTGTTCCAGGAGGATGGTTTGCTGATCACCGGCGCTTGCGGCCTGGATGAATGCTGGAATGCCGATCAGAACGGCGCGGGGCATGTGGGGGAAACTTGCGCCACGGCATATTTGATCAGGCTGGCGGACATGCTGGCGCGGTTGACCGGACACGGCCAGTCTGCCGACCTGGCGGAACGCGCCATCTACAACGCGTTGTTTGCCGCGCAATCGCCGGACGGCCGGAAGCTGCGCTATTACACGCCCTTGCAGGGGGCGCGGGTGTACTGGCCGAAGGATACCTATTGCTGCCCGGGCAATTTCCGCCGCGTGATCAGCGAGTTGCCCCGGCTGGTTTACCATTGCCGGCCCGCGGCTTTGCGGATCAACCTGTACGAAACCTCGCGCGTGCGTTTGACCCTGGGCGGTGTTGCGGTGGAACTCCGCCAGGAGACGAAATATCCGGCGGACGGCAATGTATTGATTGAAATCCGGACCGCGGCGCAGGCGCAGTTTGAACTGCACCTGCGCGTACCGGGTTGGGCCGAGGGTTGCGCGCTGGCCGTCAATGGCCGCCAAACCGAAGCGCGCCGCCGGCAGGGCTATGCCGTGATCCGGCGGGAATGGCGCAATCGCGATCGCGTGGAACTGGCGCTGCCCATGCCCGTCCGCCTGGTGGCGGGCCGGAAATTACAGGCTGGGCGCGCGGCGGTGATGCGCGGGCCGCTGGTCTATTGCGCCGACCCCGGCGATAGCCCGGCATTTTCCGCGGTTGATTTTCCGCGGGTTGCCATTGCCGCGCGCGCCTTTCAGACTGCGACCGCCAAGCGCCCGGGGCAATTGGGTCCCACGATCCGGGCAACGGCCCGACAGGTTGATCCTGAAAACGGCCGGGTACGGCAGGGCAATTTGCTCTTGACGCCTTTTCCCAATCCGGCGGGCCAGTGCGTGTATTTTGGGAATTTTTTTAAAACCTGAGTTTTGCAATCTGCCCGTTGATGTCAGCATTTCCAATTTTATATTTTGGACATGAATCGCTAGCATCCCACAGGATGCTCAGGCTTTAGTCTGAAGGCTGTAAACTATAGGAAAACCGCGGATTGCAAGCATCGGATCGGAAAACACAGTTCCGGTTTTTTGCCGATTTTTTCGGGGTTTTAACCTGCAGCCTACAGTCTAATAACCTGCAGCCTTGCCGTCCCTTATGGGACGCCAGTGATTCAGTTTTAAAAGTTTTGCCGGCATGGACGGGGTGGAACCCGACCATCCAGGAATGAAGGATAAAACGCAGCGATGCCCTGACGGGAAATCAAATATGCCAACCAAAAACGCGCCTCAAACCGGAACTTTGCCAGCCCCGGGCACCCTGTCGCCCGCCATCCCGCCCCAGCCGCCGGAGTCTTCCTGGCGGTTCATAGATGAATTGAAGGCGCCGTTGCACGGCGCCCCCATCCCCTGGGAGCGCCGGCGGCCGCGTGTGGGCGAAATTGATTTGCGCCGCGGCGTCCGCCTGGACTGGCAATTTCCCGATCCCCGGGGTTTGCTGGACACCATGCATGCTGATTTCCGGCAGTTCCTGCGTATGGGCGGCATACCGGAGCAGGGGGTGTACCGCATTGTCACCGGCCAAATCCGCACCGCCCTGCCCGAGACTTACCGTGTGGAAGTCTCCCGCGATGAGTGCCGGGTGCTGGCCGGCGACACGGAAGGCATCCGGCGCGGCCTGGTGTTGCTGGAGGACGAATTGCTGCGCAACGGCGGCCCGTTCCTGAAACCCGGCGTGACGCGGAAGACGCCGGTCATCCGCACGAGGCTTTCGCGCTGCTTTTTCGGCCCGATCAAGCGGCCGCCGAAAAACCGCGATGAGCTGGCCGACGATGTTGATTATTACCCTGAGGAATACCTTAACCGGCTGGCGCATGACGGGGTGAACGGCTTGTGGTTGACGGTGGAGTGGAAGGACCTGGTGAAATCCGACCTGTTTCCCGGCGGCGCCCACGATGCCGTCCGGCGGTTCGCCAAGCTTAACCGGACGATTGAAAAATGTTCTCGCTATGGCATTAAAATTTACATTTTCTGCATCGAGCCGGCAGGTTTTTTGCCCGACAGCCCGGCGCTCAAGCGGCATCCCGAGCTGGCCGGGCATCATGTCAGCGGGCATATATATTTCTGTATGAGTTCTCCGTATGGTTTGCGTTACGTGGAGGAAACCACGCGCAAAATCTTTGCGGCGGCGCCGGGCCTGGGCGGGATGGCGGTGATCAGCGTCGGCGAGCGGCCGACGCATTGCTATTCCGCCGGCGTGCGCGACAACCGGTGCCCGCGGTGCTCCCGGCGGCAGCCGCGGGAAGTGCTGGCGGATACGCTGGCCGCCATGGAGCGCGGCATGCACGCGGTCAATCCGGCGGCGGAACTGATTTCCTGGCCTTATACCCAGTACAGCGGGTGGGGCGAAAAATTAATGGTGGATGCCGCCGGCCATGTGCCGCCCAGGGTCATCCTACAGCATAATTTCGAGTCGGGCGGACGCGCCCGGCAGTTGGGGCGGACGCGCTACCTCGGCGACTACTGGCTGGCGTACATCGGGCCGAGCCGGGTTTTCCGCGATTGCGCCCGGCGCGCCGCGGCATCCGGCGCCCGCATGTCCGCCAAGTTGCAGGTTGGGTGCTCGCACGAAACGGCGACGGCGCCGTTCGTGCCGGTGCCGGGCAACTTGTACGCCAAATACCGCGCCATGCACCGCCTGGGCGTCAGCAGCGCGATGTACGGCTGGTATTTCGGGACTTATCCGTCGCCGATGACGCGCGCGGCCGGTGAACTGGCATTTGCGCCGTTCCCGCGGTCGGAGTCGGAGTTTTTGACGCATCTGGCGCGGCGCGATTGGGGCAGGCATGCGTCGCGCGTTGCCGCGGCTTGGCAGTGGTTCCAGCGGGGATACCGCCAGTTCCCGTATTCCGCCATGGCCGGCTATTACGGGCCGTGCCATGACGGGCCGGTGTGGCCCCTGTACTTGATTCCGCGCGATCTGCCGCTGGCGCCGACATGGCAGATCAAGTACGGAGTCAGCGGCGACCGGATTGGCGAGATGATTTGTTACGCCCATACCGCGCGCGAATTTCAGCAATTGATGGCGGGGATGGCGCGGGATTGGCGGCGGGGGATGCAATTGCTGGCGCCGCTGCGGCAGGTCTTCCGCCGCCAGCCCGAACGGCTGCGCGACCTGGGTGTGGCGGAAGCCCTGGGCATCCAGTTCGACAGCACCAGCCATATTGTGGATTTCTACCTGCTGCGCGAGGATTTGCCATTCCAGACGCCGGCGCGCCAGCGGCAATCCCTGCGCCGCATGCGCCAGATCGTCCAGGATGAAATCCGGCTGGACCGGCGTCTGCTCGAACTGGCCCGGGCCGATTCCCGCCTGGGATTCCATTCGGAAGCCGAAGGGTACAAGTATTATCCCGCGTTGATCCGGTGGCGGATGCGGCAGTTGGGCAGACTGCTGCGCGTGGAATTCCCGCGCGTCGCGGCGCAGATTGCCGCGCGCCGCCCGTTGTTTGAAGGTTATGCTTTTCCGCGCGCGGCGGCGGGGATGGATGCCGAACACAGTTCGGCCGCTACAGCGGGTGAAACGGTTTATCGTTGCCGGCGGTTTGCCAGGCCGCCGGCGATGAACGGACGTCCGGTCGGCCCCGGCTGGGATGCCCTGCCGGAGGAGTCCTGCAAGGTGGTGATAAGCCCCCATGCTTACTGGTCAAAGGCGTTGTCCGATACCGAACACGCGCCGCGCCGGACCTGGTGGAAGGCCGGACATGACGGGCGAAATTTGTACGTGGGGATTGTTTGCGCGGAACCGGACATGGCGCGTCTGCGGATGACGGGCGATGAAAACGGCCACATGCCTTATCCCTGGTGGGACAACGATTGCGCCGGCGTCATGCTGGAGCCGCGGCGTCTCTGGCCTTGCCAGACATTACTGGCCAACGCGCGGGGCGACCGCTGGCAGCGCTGGAAGTCTCCCGACGGCGAGCCCTGGCGGGTTTCCGCCTGGCGCGGCAAGCAGGAATGGTCCTTGATTCTGAGCATTCCGTTGAATTTCCTGCGCGAGCAGGACCTGCCGCGGCGGCCGTTGCGCCTGGATGTGATCCGAGCGGTGCCGTCGGCGGAAATGAATCAGGAACGGGTGATTCACTGGCGCGAGTTTCATCCCTGGCTTTCCCGCCTGGCGCTGCGCACGGACAATCCGGGCGACCTGGGCTGGATGGTTTTGGATGGGTGATCCAGGCGAGCCAATTGCAAAACTCACGTTTAGGGAGTATTAAGGTTTACCGTTTCAAGGAACCCCGAATCCTGAACCTTGAACCCTGCCAATCCAGCACCGGACACCAAACACTTTTCATCCAATACCAACCTCAAACAACCGTTGAACCTGATTCAACCTCTGGCAACCCTGAAACACCGAACACCAGGTTTGACATGAACAATATTTCGCTGGACGGCAACTGGGAATTTCAACTCGATCCGGAAGACGCGGGCCGGCGGGAGCGCTGGTGGCATCGGGACGGCCTGGCCGACCGGATCAAAGTGCCCGGCTGCTGGCAGGCCCAGGGCTTCGGCTGGGCCATGAAACACACCATCTCGCAGATGGGGCATCCGGCGCTCCAGGTGGAACGCCATGGCTACCGGGACGCCGCCTGGTACCGCAAAGTGTTTCGCCTGCCGGCGGAGTGGCGGGACCGCCGGATACGGCTGCACTTTGGCGGCGTGCATCCCCGCGCCGAATTCTGGTGCAACGGGCATTACCTGGGGCGCGATCCCGGCGGCTTGCTCGAATTCGATTTTGACATCACCCGCGCCGTCCGCCGCCGCGCGGAGAATGCGCTGACGGTGCGCGTTGCCGAACATCGGGGCGGCGATTGGATCGCGGCCTTTGATGGAGGAATTTACAATTGGGCCGCAATCTGGAGCGGCTTGTACCGCGGGGTGTCGCTGCAGTCCTGCGGCGCGGCGTGGGTGGAAAATTTCTGCATCCTGCCATGCCTGCGGCGGAAACTTGTCCGGGTCAACGCCGCGATCCGCCATTCCGGATTAAGAGGAAAGGCGTTGAATGCCCGGATCAGGATTATTGATCCGGACGGCAAACTCGCGGCGGAAATCAGCCAACCCTGCCAGGCGCGCGGCCGTGCGCCCACGGCGGCGGCGGAGATTACGCTTCAACATGTTGTCCCCTGGTCGCTGGAGAACCCCCGGCTTTACCAGGCGCAGGTGATTTTGATGGATGGCCCGCGCATCCTGGATGAGCGGGCGGAGCGTTTTGGTCTGCGGGACATCGCCGTGCGCGGACGCCGGATCACCTTGAACGGCCGGCCGGTATTCCTGCGCGGCTTCGGCTGGAACATGGTCTTCCCGCGCACTTTGAGCCCGGACCTGGATAAAAACTACATCCGGAAACAGTTGCGCACGGCGCGCGAATTCGGTTTTAACGCGATTGATACCTACTGCCTGCCATACCGCGAATTGCTCGATACGGCTGACGAGGAGGGAATGCTGATCCAGGTGTTCCCGGGCGACATCGCCGGCACGGCGTTGACCCGCAGGGCGCATCTTGAACAGCTCATGCGCCAGGCGATGAATCATCCCTCCATCATTTCCTACGGCTGGAGCGCCGAACAATACGGCAACGATCGCCATTTGGTTGAGAACCTGGACCGTCTGTATGACTTCGCCAAAAAAACCGATCCGACCCGGCTGTCCCTGGGGCGGGATGGCAGCCACCTGGTCAATTTCGGGCATGGCAAGAGCGATTTTGAGGAGCCGGCCTGCTGCTACCGGACCAGCTATCCGGACAAGTTATTGCGGCGGGCAACCGGCAAGCCGGTCTTGCTGCACGAACTGGGATGGTTTTCGTCGTATCCCAATCCGGCCTTGAAACGCAAATACCGCAACCTGCCGCTGCTGCCGTTCCATATAACCTGCGCCGAAGAAGCGGCGCGGCGGCAGGGCGTGGCCGGGCTGTTGCCGGCATTCGTGCGCAATTCCGAACGGTTGCAGGCCATGGAACGGAAAATGGCGGTGGAATGCCTGCGGAAGACGGCAGTCATTTCAGGATATCATCTCTGGATGGGGCATGACACCGCATCGGCGGTGGAGGGCATCTGGGATGATTTCGGCGACCCGAAAAACGTCTCCGCCGCCGAATGCCGGCAATACAACGGCGATACTGTGTTGCTGATGCGGCAGGATTTCCGGGGGCTGGCCGCCTGGGTGGTTCCGTCGGACGGGATGCCGGAAAGCAATCCGCATGATATCTGCCGCGAATGGCAGGGGCGCAACCTGTGGGAAGGCGAAACCCTGAAGGCTGATATTCTGACTTCGCATTACGGCGCCCGGCCGCTCCGCGGCGCTGAATTGAGGTGGACGCTGACGGCAGAGCCTTCCGGCCGGCCTTTGGCGGCGGGGATGGCCAAAAATTTGCGCGCGCCAGCGGGGACCACCACCCGGCTGGCCGGACTGCGCCTGCGGATACCGCGCTTGCGGCGGGCGGTGAAAATGGCGCTGCGGGTGGAACTGCGCGCGCATGAAACCAGCGCGGTCAATCAGTGGGACTTCTGGGGCTTTCCCCGGGCGGCCAGCGCGCTGAAGGACGGCGGGCGCGGCGTATATGGCTACGGCAAAACCGGCCGTTCGGAATACGGCATGGACCTGGAAAATGCCGGGGTCGCCCGCGCGCCCGTTTTTTTCGCGGATTTGCCAAGGGTGCAATTCGCCGGTCATCATCTTCCGCCGCCGGGGACGGATATCAGACTGGTGGTCAGCCTCAACCAATTGTCACATGGGTTGATTGATTACCTGGAGCAGGGCGGCCGTGTCTGGCTGCTTGCCGAAAACCTGTTCCCGGAATATTTTCACCGGTTTCGTTCCATCCCCTGGCATCAGTTGCCGTTCGGCAACTCGGGCACGATTGTGCGGCGGCATCCGGCTTTGAAAAATTTTCCGCACGAGGGGTTTTGCGATCTCCAGTTTTATGACCTGACCCGGACGGCTGCCGGCAGAAAAATTCAGGATGGAGGCGCCGTTAACCTGGATATCTGGCCGGTCCGGATCGAGCCGATCATCCGTTCGATTGACAGTTACATGGGCGCGCGGCGCCGCGGGCTGTTGTTTGAGGCGGGGGTGGGGCGGGGGCGGCTGCTGGTCAGCCGACTGAACTTCGTGGATACGCCGGCCGCGCGTTTGCTTGCCGGCGAATTGGTCCGTTATATGCTTGAGTCGGACCGCCGGCCGGAGGCGTCGGTGCCGCCTGGATTCCTGCGCCATTTCGTCAACCAACGCGGGTAATGCGCGGGGTTGAGCAAAGGATTTGCTGCGCATGCGCCCAGCCGCAAAGGCGTAACGGATTGCCGGCCCATGGCGCGGGCATCGCAAAATAATCCTTGACAGAACGGACGGCAGTTAATATTTTACCTCATAGTTAAGCGCTTAAATATATTTTGATCAATCTCAAACAAATTTGATCAAAAACAGAAAATCGTGTAATTAAAACGTTCTAAAATCTTTGAGTGGCGGAACGGATATGGCGAATATTTATGACGTGGCAAAAATCGCCCGGGTGTCAACGGCGACGGTTTCACTCGCCATGCGCGATAGCGCCCGGTTGAACGAAGACACCCGGGTGCGCGTGCAGGCGGTGGCTGCCAAGCTGCATTACAAGCCCAGCCGGATTGCCGCCAGCCTGGCGCAGCGTAAAACCAGCAGCATCGGGGTGATTTTGCCCAGCAGTTCAAACCCGGTTTATATTGAAACCAATGGCTGGATTGAGCGGGCGGCCGCCGCCCGCGGGTATGACACCCAGGTCTATTTTATTGACGAAGACCACCGGCGCGAGCGCCGGTTCCTGGAAAAGATTTACGAGCAGCAGGTGGACGGCTTGATCTTCATTCCCGCCTATCCGGATATCAACCGGGACTGCTACCTGCACCTGGCGGAAGCGCGGGTGCCGCTGGTGATCCGGGATCACCTCGCCTGGCTGCCCGAGGTGGACTCGGTTTCGGTGGATATGGAACAGGGCGGTTACGCCGCAGTGCGGCACTTGCTGGACCTGGGTCATACCCGGATTGCTTTTGTGCAAAACGCGTTCGGCCTGGGCCATGGGTTGGGGCGCCGCAAGGGATACCAGCGGGCCCTGGCGGAGCGGGGTGTGGCGGAGGATGAATCCCTGGTGCATTTGTGCGGGATTCACCTGGAAGACGGATATAAAGCGGCCAAGGCCCTGTTGGCCTTGCGCGACCGCCCGACGGCCATATTTTTCCAATGCGATTTGCTGGCCATGGGGGCTTTTGCCGCATTGCGGGAATCCGGCTTGAATATTCCCGGAGATATTTCCATCGTGGGATTTGACGATATCAGCTTTGCGGCCTACCTGGAAACTCCGCTGACCTCGGTGGCGCAGCCCAAGCGCAAATTGGCCGAGGCGCTGCTGGCAACCCTGCTGCGGCGGCTGGAGCAGCCTGCCGCGCCGCCGCGCCATTTAATGATCGCGCCGGAACTGGTCATCCGGCGCTCGTCCGGCATCTGCCCGAAGCATGCGGGCGCGCGCGGCCGGAAGGACTGAACCATGCGCATATCGGATATACGGCAATTACAGGTCGGCGCGCGGGAGTTTCTGCAATCCATGCGGCTTGACAACTCCTGGCGTTTCCGTTTCTGCTACGCCAACCGGGACTCGCTGATTGCGTCGTCGCTGGCCGCCATGCTGGGCGGCCTGCTCGGATTCTGCGCAGAATTGACGGAACGGCAGCGGCGGGAGTGGGCGGGTTACATCAATGATTTTCAGAACGAGGACGGCTGGTTTGAAGATAGCGATATTTCCGCGGCCAACCTGCGCCCCGGCTATCTGCCGGACCGGGCGCGCCTGCACCGGACCAGGCACGCCCTGTTTGCCTTGTACGCGCTGGGCGCGCGTCCCCGGCGCCCCTGGCGGTTCCTGGAAAATTGGCTGGATGCCGACAAGCGGCGGGCATGGTGCGCAGGCTTGAATCTGACGGATTACTGGTACGCGAGCAACATGATGATGGATGCCGCGGTTTTTCTCCTGGACCAGCTTCATTTCCAGCGCGACGCATCGGTGCGGCGCGCTCTGGACGCCCTGTTGGACTTCTGCGATGCCCACATCAATCCGCAAACCGGTTTTCATGACGGCGGCTTGAGCGAAACGCGCAATGCCATGGCGGGCGCCATGCATCTTTATCCCGTCTATGTCTTGATGCGCCGCCCCATCCTGCGCGCCGCCGCGGCGCTCCGGACCGTTGCGGCCTTGCAGCAGTCGGACGGCCTGTTCGGGTATGAATCCGGCACGGGCGGCGAGGATTGCCTGGATTACGATGCCGTAATGATTTTGTCCAATCTCAACTTCGTTGATCCGGACCGGACGCCAACCGTCCGGCAGGCGTTGGAAAAGTGCCTGGCCGGCATCATGGTCTGCCGCAACGACGATGGCGGGTTTGCCTGCCACCGCCGGCCGGAAACCTATTATTTCGGCACGCGCACCACCGCGGTGCCTCCCGGCAGCAGCAGCCTGTGGGCGACCTACAGCCGCCTGCTGACCATTGCCATGATCGCCAACAATTTGTTTCCGGCCACCAGGCCGGCCTGGCGCATGGGCGCCAACCTGATGGAAATCTGGGATGGAGGCGCCGGGCTCATGCCGGCCTATCCGCCGGGCGGCGCGCCGGAAACGGGCGCCGGGGCCGGTGTTGGGTAACCGATGGAGGTGGCTGAATGCATGCCGCTGGCATGCCGTTTGCATTAACCGGCAACAACCGCGCCGCCTGTGCGATCGTCAGCGATGCGGCAGGCCGGCGGATGCCGCATGCGGCGGCCTTGCAGTTGGCCGCAGGTTTCAGCGCGTTCAGCGGAATAAAACTGCCCGTGTTGAAATCCCCCGCCGCTATCCGGACGCCGGCGATCTGCCTGGGCATCTTCAGCCGGTCGCCCCTGATCAGAGATGTGCTCGCCCGGGAACAGGCGGTGTTGTCCGGCGCGGCGGAGCGGAGCACGCGCGCTACCGTGTTGAGTAATCTGACGCTTTATCCCGGCGACCTGGGCGGGCAGGGCTTTGTCATTTACGGCACGCGTTGCCGGGGGCAGCCGGTAGTCATCCTGACCGCCAATACGGAGCAGGGCCTGGCATATGCCGTGCAGACACTGCTGAGCCGCATTTACCGGGAGGCCGGCGTCTGGCGGATTTTCGGCCTTGGCACGCGTTTCCTGCCGGCGCTCAACCGGCCGGCCTTCGCCAGCCGCAGCCTGGCCACGTTTGTTTCCGGGCCGTGTTACATGTTTCCCGGCCAATGGGAAAGGGAATTCGGCCGCGATTACCGGCGGTTTCTCGACTGGATGAGCGGGCATAAATTCAACCACCTGCTGGATTGGTCGTTCACCCCTGACGCCGGGATCGGCTATCGTTCCAAAATCTTCCCGGAACTGGTTAACAAACTGCATCCGAATGTCCGGCGTGAATATTTTCCCCGCATGTTGCGCTGCGCCCGGCAGCGGCATATTCAAACCTGGCTCTTTTTCAAATTGCCGTTCCTGGATTATGCCGGGGATAAGAGCGGGCCGCACTGTCCGCTGATCGGCGAAGACCGCCCGATCGTGTCCGCCGTCCGGACTGCCGCGGGCGCCGGACGCGGCGGGCGGCCCCTGCGCATGGTCTGTCTGTCCCGCCCGCAGACCAGGAAATTCTGGCGGCAATACATTGCCGAAATCGTCACGCGTTACCCGGAAATTGACGGGCTGGGCTGCGAGGTGGGCGAACACCTGTCGTCGTATTGCGCCTGCCCGGCCTGCAAGGGGCGCGAACAGGAACTGGGTTATGAATATTTCAAGGTCATGGCCGACACGGCGCGCCGGATCAAGCCGTCGTTGAAATTGTGGTTTTACCGGGCGGCCGGCGCCGCGCGCATTGAGGAACGGCGGTCGGATTTCGGCGATGTCACCATGATCGGCTGGGGCTTTACAGAATTCTGGGGCGCGCGGCGTTCCGTGCCGCGCGGCGACTGGTTCCTCTGCCATACCGGCAAGGACGAGCATGCCGAAGCATATCTGCGCCAGGCCGTCAACACGCTCAGCCGGAACAGGTTTGACGGCATTCAAATCCGCGGGACGAAATACATGGAATGGGAAGCGAAGTACCGCGCGTTCGAGGAATTGACATGGAATCCCGATTGGTCCCTGGAGGATCTTGCCATCCTGAACGCGATCCGGGAGGAGCGCCGGTACGATCGGAAATTGATTGACATCCACTGGCGCTGGATGCGCTGGGTAGAAGCCGACCGCGCCCTGGCCTTTCAACATCTGAAGAAATTCCGACTCCCGGACGAGTGGCTGGCCGCGGAAGATTATGCCGCGCGCCGCAAGACCGAGTTGGCGGAGCTGCAGCGGCTGCTGGCGCAATACCGCGGCGCATCCGTTCGGGTGCGGCATATCGCCGATGAACTGCGCCGGATGCTTTATTCCGTCCAGTTGCTGGCCGGCGAATTCCCCGCGCTGCGCCGCGCAGCCGCCAGCGACGATCCCTGGCCGGGAATCCTGACGCTGCGGGCCGATGGTTATGGCGAGTGCTCGGTGCGACTGCCGGCCGGAAACTATGCGGCAACCGCGGTCATGAAAAACACCGGCATCCAACCATGCAATGTCGGACTGCAACTCAACGGCCGGCCGGCCGCGGAATTTGCCCCGGAGTTGTTGCCGCCCGGCGGGGTGTCCTGGCATACCCTGACCGTCCGGTTTAAGGCCGTCAAAAAGGGCGCCCAGCGGCTGCGGCTCAATCTGTTCAAAGGGGATGCCTGCGCCATTCACCGGATCGTTATCGAGCCGGAAACCAGGCCCGGGCCGGCGCGGTCCGGGGATGGCAGCAGTGCGGGCGTCCGCGGAATCCGTTGAATTATGCAGGAAGTTCGAGAGGAACATTTTCTCGGTAAAATAAAGCGCCCTGCCGGAAGGCGGGGGGATGGACAGGATCAAGGAATGAAAAATTTGGACGGTAACGAGCAGGAGGGTATTTTTTATCTGCGTCATTTCCCGCAATGGCTGCAATGGGCCGAACCGCATTGGCATGAGACGGACGGCGGAGGCGGCTTTTTCGGCGCGGGCACGGGAGCGGTCCTGGACCACAGCGCCACGGCCGGCTACCTCGCGGCCTGCGCCGCGCTTGCCGCCGGACCGGAACTCCTGCGCGCGCAATGCCACATCCCGTTGGCGGAACTGACACGCCGCGCCGCTGCCGCGTTGCGGTTCATCCTGGCGGGGCATGTCAGCCGGGCCGGCCGGACGCCGGACGTCCAAGCCTGGGGGCGGCATTGGGGCAGTCCGATCGTGCTGGAGCGCATGGCCAACCTGGTGGACTGCCTGGAACCCTGGTTGCCGGAGGCGGAGCGCGATGCCTGGCGCGCCGTCCTCGAGGATGAGGCGGATTTCCTGCTGACTGTGCCCGTCGAGACCAACCGCTTCGGATTGCGGGCGGAAACCCATGGCGAACGCAATTACTGGCGCGGCAGCCTGCTGTTCCGCGCCGCGCGGCTGTATCCCGACCATCCGCGCGCCGCGGAATGGCTGGAACGCAGCAGCCTGTATTGCCTGAACGCCCTGTCCATGCCGGAAGACGCCGTTGCCGAAACGCTGGCGGACGGCCGGCCGCTGCGGGACTGGCATGTGGGCGCCAACATGCATCCCGGAGCTTTGTTTGAACATCATGGCGTCCTCAGCCTGGATTACAGCATCATCGCCGAGTCGTTTTTTGTCATGGCCATGATCGGCGTACTCCGCCATGGCTGGGCGCCGACCCAGGCATTGTCCCATCACATGGGGGATTTGTGGCGGTTCGTCCGCAAATGTATTCTGCCGGAGGGACGCATCGTGTGTTTCGGCAAGCAGCGGCCGCGCTACACCATCATGTATCATTACGCCCTGGCCAGCCTGGTTTTCTGGGCGCGGCATGGCGGCGATCCGGGCGCCTGGGACCTGGCGCGCGCGCTGGAGCGCGAGGCGGAAATTGATCGCGCGGCATCCGGCGACGGCAGTTTCCACGGCGCGCGCGGCGAAGGCCTGCGGCTGCTGCGCGCCGATTCGCGGCCGTATTATTATTTCCGGCTGGAAGCTGACGCCATCCTCGCGCGGAGTTATGCCTGGCTGCTGCTGACGTCGCGGGACGCCTTGCCGGCCTGCGGGCCGACCTGCGGCCGGCCGCCCCGCGATGACGAGTTGTCCGATCCGGTGGTGTCGCAAGACGCCGGCCTGGTAATGCGCCGCCATCCCCGGGCGCTGTACGCCGTTTACTGGAACCGGTCCGAAAAGGCCGAGGCCGATCCGGCCCTGGGGCTGGTGATCCCGGCCGGGCATGGGCATCGCGCGGACTGGCTGAGCAACCTGGCGACGATTTACAAGCCGCTCCGCGCGCGGCACCTGCCGCGCGGCTGGCGGGCGGAGTTGTGCGGCGGGGGCTTTGTCACCGCCGGCATGATCCACGAGGGAATGCCGGCGCCCGGCGACGATGGCACGGCCATGCTGATTGACCAGCGGCTGGTTTTCGCCATGCTGCCGGATGGCCGCGCGATGCTGCGCATTGAAATTGCCCGGGCGCGCCGGCCGGTGCGGCTGCTGGAAATCGCCGGACTGAATCTAAACCTGGCCAATGACATCTTTACGGGCCATCAATTCGATCTGATTTCCGACGCCGGAGCGCGCCGGGTGCCGGGACTGGGCGGCGCGGACGAAGAAGCGGCGATTGCCAGTCCATGGGTCTGCCTGCCCGGCGAACTTGGCATTGTAGCAGCCGGCAGCGCGCCGCCGCCGTTCGTGCTCGCCACCGCCGCCCGGCGCCGCCGCGCGTACGAGACGCTCCTGGTGGAGCGGCTCTACTGGCCGCTACATCGGACGGCGCGTCTCTACGCGGAGGGCGAATTGATCCTGGATACGGCGGTGTGGTTGATTCCCGGCGCGACGGCTGATGAAACCCGGGCCTTCCATGCCGGGCTGTGCTGGCAATCGCACGCCGCGGAGGCCGACTTGCTGCTGAAAACTTTTATCTGCTTCGGACAACCCGCGGGCTTGTTGGTCAACTTGTCAGAAGCGGAACGGACGGTCGGCGGCGATCAACTGGCGCCCCTGGCCGGGCTGGCGCCGGTCAATGGCGGGACGCCGGCCGCCGGCATCACGCTGCTGCCCTGGCAGGGCTTATGGTTCAACCTCAAGGAGGGCGTATGACCGCAACCCAATTTTGCTTTGCATCCTCTCTGTCGCAGTGTTTTGAATTCGGTTTGAAAAGGGCGCCCGCCGCCGCCAAGGCTATGGCGGACAAGGCGGCGATCTTACCCCATCTGCCGCCCGCCGACGGGCGGCCCTTCGGGCGGGCTTCCCGGCAGCGGGGCAACCACAAGGTTAGCCCCGCTACCGGTGCGCCCGCATCTGGGGCAAGCTTGCCTTGCCTTTTCAAATCCCTTCGGGCGCCCGAATTCAAACCACGGCAATGTGCCTGACGCCTGAGTCAGCCCGCCCATTTCCGCCACAAGCTTATAACCTGAATTTTGCACCGCGCAAGTTTGGCGCAGGGCGCGGCGCGAGGGGTGCCGCTGTATAAATATACCGCAAATCCCCGAGCAACAAAGCCCTGCACCAAAAACTTGTCCGCCATAGTCGGACGGCGGCGGATCGCGCGGCTGGCTGCCGGCGAATATTGGTGTTTCCGGAAAATTTACTTGTGTAACCATATGGGTGATAGCAAATAACTGTGCAAATATTAATTTGCACTCGCTATGATTGCTTTAAATCATTTCAACACCAATATTCGTGCAAAATTCAGGTGATAAACATCTTCACCCTGTATTTTGCTTCTATCCCCATTCTCTCTTAAATTACAGACCGTTCCTAATCAACATGATACATTTTTGCAACGCAAAAATGTATCATGTCTAAAATGAACGGTCTAAGCAAGCGAAGGCATCAGGGACGGCGCCGGGCCGGCGGAGCGGCGGATTCCGCCAGGGCGCGCAGGAATCTGGCGGATAATTCCAGCGACCGGAAAAGATGCTTGTTGCTGTGCCTTCAGGCGGCGCCGAAATAACAATAACGGTCAATATTGATTTGGGCAGGCTTTTGCGAGGCGGGCGGAGTGCGCAGTTTGCGGCAGGGATGCCCCTGATCGAAAGCCGCGTTCCAGGCGGCCCAGGCGGCGTCGGCCAGGCGGCGTGCGCGGCGCGCCAGCCGGCGCAAGGCGGCCGGCCGGGGATGCCCGGCGGAAAAGACCGCGGCGCACTCGCCCAGGTGCGCGAGAATATCGGCGGCAAGAATGTACTCGTCATACACGTCGCGGTTTTGCGCGACTGTTTTTCGAGCTTGGCGGCGGCCCTGGGCGATTTTTTGCGCGCGGTTGCTCAGGACGCGCGCGGCCTGAAATTCCGGCGCGGCGGCGGCCCGGATGTCGTCCGAGCTGGCGCATTCGATCAGGTTATGCAGGGCGCGGAACTACGGCGCGCCGGCGTGCAGTTCGCGCAACAGCCGGCCGAGGGGGGAGCCCACCGGCGCGCTGAAAAATTCCCGCGCGAACCTTTGCGGGAAGCCGGGGGGGCGCCCGGATACTTGAATTGGTTGGCGACATACGCCATACCGTACATCAGCGCGCCGGGCAGGGTGTAGATGTGCTGCCAGACTGAGTTGACGAGGCCGCGTACGTAAGGGCTTGAACGGTGCGCGTGGATGACGGCGGCGAACCGGCGGATGTTATCAAGGTTGTGCCGGTTCGGCAGGATGGTGGTGTTGGGCGAGCAGGCCAGGGCCGGCACGCCGATAATCGGGCGCCGGGCATGGATGAAAAATTTAACCGCCGCATCGTCGGTGTATATCTGGTCAGCTTCGTCATACTGCCAGGCGCAGCCGATGGACGATGCCGGCGCGCCGGAGGCGATGGGGGCGTCGCGTTCCGGACGCAGGCGGTTCAGCGCCCAGTACATGACGGTTTTGCCGCGGCGTTCCGCCAGGGCCGACAGCCATTGCAGACGCTGCACGATGAAAAACGGTTCCGTCCGCCCGGGAAATTTCCGGCGGCAATACCGGCACGTTTTTTTCGGCAACTCGCCGGTTTCATCCAGCCCGATATGAATCCAGGGCGCGGGGAACAGATCCATGACTTCGTTCAGGATATCGGCGACGATCTCCTGGCTTTCCGGCCGGGCGGGGCAAAGCACCTTGCGTCCCTGTTCGTTCAAACCGTCGCACAGGCGCCGGTATGGGTTGCGGTTGAAGATGTAACCGGCATGCCCGAGCGTGGCGATAATGGGCGCCCAGTTCCAGGCCATGGCCGGCGGCCAACCGGACCAGCCGCCGGATTTGGGCGTGGGTCTGGGATCCCTTGCTGGATAATTCCGGGCGGCATTTCAGACGGATGGCGCAGCCGGTATCGTCCGCCAGGTTGAGCAGCAGGTTGTTGTATCCTCATCGGGCAATCCACGGGATGAATCGTTCTTCCATTGGAATTGGAGGGGAATGCGCGCGGGATCGAGCATAAGGCCATTGATGAACCCCCGGCCGTTTTTATCGGAAATGATGTTTTTATTAGCGGTTTTCATAAAATTCGAATCCTGGGCTAATT
>CAYXEK010000023.1:0-39997 GCA_964463985.1 uncultured Verrucomicrobiota bacterium | reverse complement strand
ACCTCGCAGAACTGATGAATGAGCAAAGTCAAAACTTACGAGCCAATTTCAAAACTAACGTTTTGAAAGAATTCAGAATTCAGGAGTCAGAATTCAGAATAAATACAAGAGGTTGGTTATAAACATTTTATATCTATTGCGCTTCTGACTACTGACTTCTGGATGCTGAATACTGCTTTCAAAATCTGACTTTTGAAAGCAACTCTTACGTTTAGAAATTTCAAGGGTGGCCCGGTGATAATACCGCGGCATCCGGCAATTTCCCGTCCGACAGCAAACCCATCGCCTTCTGCAACGCCACGCGGGTGACGGCATGGTCATACAGCGACCGGTAATAATTCGCCGAGGCCGTGGTCAATGCCTGCCGCGCGTCCATCACTTCCACCGGGGTGTTCTGTCCTTCCTTTAATCCAGTTTCCACCAGGCGCACGGCCTCTTTCGCAGTTTCCAGGTTGCGATTCTGCGAATTGGCGAATTCTTCCGCCGTCCTGAGCGAAAGCACCAACTGGCGAATCTGGCTGACTACCTGCTCCTCGGCGTCGCGCAGAGCAATTTCATACTGGCGCAGCCGGGCGCGTTCCTGGATCAGCGCCCCCGCCCGGTCCATGCCGTCAAAAACCGACAGGCGCAATTCCAAACCAGCCTGCCATTCATCGCCCCACTCGTCGCGGGATGCATCGTGCGGATCGGGATTCGACCATTCCTGCGAAAGATACCCGGACAGTTCGGGAAAATACCGGCTGCGGATCACGGCCACGCTCTCGCGCTGCAATTGCACCGCGTACTCCGCCGCTGCGAGGTCGGCTCGCCGTTCCAATGCAGTCCCCAGCGCCGCGTCGAAATCAATATCCTCCAGCACCAGCGGAATCGAATCCACCAGGCGCACATCGCTGCCCGGCGAAGCGCCGATCAGGAGAAAAAGCTTTGTGTAAGCAACATCCTTGTTGTTGCGCGCCTGCAGCACCTGTGCCCGGAAATTCGAGACTTCGACTTCCGCCCGCAACTCGTCGTAATTCGAAGCCATGCCCTGGCGCCGCCGCGCGCGGGTGTCCGCCAACTGGCGCTCCGCCGTTTCCAGCGCCGAAACGTTGACTTGCAGCAGATGATCCGAGAGCACGGCATGGTAATATGCCGCCACCACCTCGTAGCGGACATCCTCTTCCGCCTGGCGGATTACTTCTTCCGACCGCATTTGGTAAAGCCGTGAACTCCGCAAGGCCGGGCCGATCTTGCCGTTCAAAAGCGGCTGGCTCAGTTTCAAGCCGGCCCGGTACTGATCCTGAAAGCGCGTGGTCGCGTATACGCCGTCGCGCAGCGCGCCCAATTCTTCGTCGCGCCGCAGGTAACCGCCTGTCAAGGCAAGTTCCGGCAGGACTTCGGCGTAAGATTGCCGGACGCGTCCAACGGCAACATCCCGTTCCAGGCGTTCGCGCTGCAGCGGGAGATTGTTCACCAGCGCCTTGGCGATGGCATCCGCCAGCCGCAGATCGCCCGCCAGGTATTCCGAACCGGCGGTCGCCGCCTTGGCGGAAAGTTCCCGCAACCGCGCGGCGGATTTTTCCGCGCGCAATTGCCGCATATCCCCCTGATCCGGCACACTGACGCAGCCTGCTTCCAGCGCCAGAGCCAGCGCCGCCATCCGCCAGCACCAGCGGCGGCCCGTCCGCACGGCAATCCATCCGGCGTTTTTGATCATGGCCGATCTCCCGCCTTGTCCGCCGCGCGCGCGCCGCGACGCATCCCGGCCCGCGCCGCGCGGACGCCTGCCAGGCTGAACCGGGCAATATGTCCGGCCAGCACCTCCGGCTCCAGCGCCAGCGGCGGCGGGCGTTCACACCGCCCATCCCGGGGCATACGCCGCCAGCGCCGCTCATTCATCAAAACCGCATGGCATTGGGCATGAATGCTCATTTCACATAAACGCACCGTCTGCGGCGGCGCGCCCGGTCCGAGCAAAGCGCGGACAATGTCTTCCAGGATTTCCCGCAGCGGCTTGATGGAGTTATGGATCACTTCCGCGCCGAGCCCGGTGGGATTGAACATCTCCCGGTCGGCAATTTTCATATCCAGGGAACAGGGATCCATGAACCGCCGCACCAGCGACAGGATATGGCCGCGCAAACGCGCGGCGGGCGGCGCGCCCGGCGCTACCCCGCCGTCCGGAGGATAAACTTTGACGCTCTTGGCAATGGCATGCCGCCAGGCGGCCAGATATAGCTGTTTCTTGCCGCCGAAGTGGTAATTCACCGCCGCCACGTTCGCGCGGGCCGCGCGGCAGATTTCGGCCGTGCGGGTGTCGCGATACCCCCGCGCGGCAAATATGCGGCAGGCGGACTCCAGCAGCCGGTTGCGGGTTACCAATCCATCGGCGCGATTCGCGGGCATAAAATTCCTCCGCTGGTTGGCGGCAGTTTTTTTCAATCAGAAATTTAAAATAACCGTTTGAACTAGTCAATAAAATAATTCATCTCGAAAATCTTCTTGTGGCCGGGAGACCGCGGTGATAATATGCCGGACCATGTTGAACACCCAGAGTCAAAATACGGATTCCATTTTTATCGGCGAAAATATCCACTGCAGCCGGATGATCAAAACCGCCAGCCGCCTGATCTCCCAAACGCCCGGCGGCGGCTGGCGCCTGGAATACGAACATGACGGCCGCGCGCGTTCTCTGCCCATCCCGGCGGAAATGGCGGCCGGCGCCGAATGGGCGGCGGGACGTCTGCGGCATTGCGCCGCGGCGGCGTGGCAGGGGCTTCACGGCGCGGCGGACGAGCGGGCGGCGGCCGGGGATTACGTCCAGTCCCTCGCCCGGCGCCAGGCGTCCGCGGGCGCCGCCTACCTGGATATCAATGTGGATGAATTCGCCCCGGAAATCGAAGCGCGCTGCCAGGCCATGCGCTGGCTTGCAGAAACCGCGCAGCACGCCGCGGATTTGCCCCTCAGCATTGATTCCTCCCACCCGGCCGTGCTGGAAGCCGGGCTCGAGATATGCGCGGGACGCCTTCCGCCCCTCTTGAATTCCTTGTCGCCGGAACGCCTGGAAGCAATCCCCCTGGCCGCCAGATACAACGCCCTGGTCATTGTCTCGGCGGCCGGAGAAAACGGCATTCCCGACTCGCCCGCGGAGCGGGCTGCCAACCTGGCAGTCCTGCTGCAGCGCCTGGAGGCGGCCGGCATCGCCCGCAGCCGCGTTTTCCTGGACCCGCTGGTATTGCCGGTCTCAACCGGCGGCGCCAATCCCGGCGTCACCCTGGAAACCATCCGCCTGCTGCGCGGCCGGTACGGCGCGGATTTGCACATCACGGGCGGTTTCAGCAACGTCTCCTACGGCATGCCGGGCCGCCGGCTGATCAACCTGGTTTTTACGCGCATGGCCATGGAGGCGGGCGCCGACAGCGGCATCGTGGACCCATTGCAGATCAATTCGGCGTCGCTCTCCGGCCTGGACTCCGCCAGCCCCGCCGTCCGGCTGGCGCACAACCTGCTGTCCGGCGCGGACGAGTTCGGCGCGAAATTCATCGCTGCTTACCGGGAAGGTAAACTGCATGCCGGCAGGAGGTGACACCATGCCGCAAAATTCAACCATGCCTTCCGATTGGAAATTGGCCGCTGACGCGGAATGCCTGATGTTGCCCCCGCCGCAACTGGCGGCCGAAGCCGGCATCCTGAAAGCGGAATTGATTCCCATGGGCCGGGGCATCGCCAAGGCGGACGCCGCGGCGATCCTGCGCCGGTTGCCGGGCGCGCCGCGCGGCAAATTAATTGACGTCACCGCGATCACCCCCACCCCGCTGGGCGAAGGCAAGACCACCGCCGCCATCGGGTTGATTCAAGGCCTGGGACACATCGGCAAAAAAGCCGGCGGCGCCATCCGCCAGCCCAGCGGCGGCCCGACCTGGAACATCAAGGGATCGGCGGCCGGCGGCGGACGCGCCCAATGCATTCCCTTGACGCCTTTTTCCATCCGGCTGACCGGCGATATTGACGCCGTGACCAACGCCCACAACCTGGCGATGGTGGCGCTTACCGCCCGCATGCAGCACGAACGCAATTACGACGACGCGCGGCTTGCACAACTTGGTTTGCGGCGCCTGGATATAGACCCCGAGCGGGTGGAAATGCGTTGGGCGATGGATTTTTGCGCCCAGGCATTGCGCGATATCATCATCGGACGCGGCGGGAAGATGGACGGCGTAGAAATGACGTCCGGGTTCCAGATTTCCGTCTCCAGCGAAGTCATGGCCATCCTGGCTGTGGCCCGCGACCTGGCGGACCTGCGGGAACGCATGGGGCGCATCGTGGTCGCCCGCAGCCGCGCCGGCGCGCCGATTACCACCGCCGATCTCAAGGTGGACGGCGCCATGACCGCATGGCTCACCGAGGCCATCAATCCCAACCTGCTACAAACCATGGAAGGCCAGCCGGTGCTGGTGCATGCCGGCCCGTTCGCCAACATCGCCCTGGGCCAGAGTTCCATTATCGCCGACCGGGTTGGCCTGAGTCTGTGGGATTACCACGTTACCGAAAGCGGCTTCGGCGCGGACATCGGCTACGAAAAATTCTGGAACCTGAAATGCCGCCTGGCCGGGATGCGGCCGGATGCGGTGGTGATTGTCGCCACCATCCGGGCATTGAAAATGCACGGCGGAGGCCCGGCCGTCAAGCCGGGCGCTCCACTGGCCGACGCTTACACCCTGCCCAACCCGGCGCTGGTGGAAGCCGGCTGCGCCAATCTGCAGGCGCATATTGAAATCGTGAAAAAAAGCGGCATTACACCGGTAGTCTGCATCAATCCTTTTCCGGCGGACTCTGCCGATGAAACACGGATCGTTATGGAAACCGCCGCGCAGGCCGGCGCCCTGGCGGTGGTTTCGCGGCACTGGGAATACGGCGGCGCGGGCGCGGCGGATTTCGCCGAGGCTGTGGCCGCCGCGGCGGCGCAGCCGTCCGCCTTCCATTTCCTCTACCGGCCGGAACAGCCGCTGGCGGAAAAGATTGACGCCATCGCCCGGGAAATTTACGGCGCCGACGGAGTGGATTACGCTCCCGCCGCCGGCGCGAAACTGGCGGAATTGCAGGCCGATTCTGACGCTTGCCACATGGGCATCTGCATGGCCAAAACCCATTTAAGCCTGTCGCACGATCCACAGGCCAAAGGCCGTCCGCGGGGCTGGCGGCTGCCGGTGCGGGATGTGCTGACTTACCGCGGCGCCGGACTGGTAGTGCCCGTGGCGGGCGAAATCAAACTCATGCCCGGCACCGCGTCTCGGCCGGCCTTCATGCGGGTAGACGTGGACCCCGCCACCGGCCAGGTGCAGGGGCTGTTTTAACGTTCCTGCTTCGTCAGACTACGCAGGACAAGCCGGGGCGCAGAAATAAAATTCACCGCAAAGATCGCAAGGAACGCAAAGAAGGAAAATTGGAATTGTTGCCGGGGAATTTGGATTGCGGCGGCCCGACCTGCTTTCATCCCGACGGAACGACCCGCAAGGACCTACACAAACTTTTCACCGAGCTGCGCGCCGGATCAAACATCCTTGATCCATTCCTTGACGGCCAGGATTTCCGGCGGCGCGCCGGCGGACTTTAACTGGTAGCGCGCCAGCACCACGGCCGGGGTTTGCGTCACGCCATACGTCCGCATCTGCTGCTCATCCTTGACGACTTCCACGTTGATGTCCGATTCCGCGCCCAGTTCACGCACGGCGCGGGTGACGTTTTCCAGCGCCGGGGCGGCCTCGGCGTCGGTCGCGGCCATAACCAGCAGCGATGCGCGTCGGCGCTGGATGCGGCCGCGCAGTTTTTCATTAATGCGCACCTGGATGGCGGCCACCAATTCCTCGCGGCGGGGAATACGCGACACAAAGGTAATATGCCCGTCAATGCAGATGGTGGGTATGTTTTTCACCATCAGCGAGGTCATGAAGACCAGGGATTCCTGATGCTTGATCTTGTGTTCCCGCCATTCCACGATGCCTTCGAAATGCGGGGCCACGCTGCGCACGGCTTCGACCATGTACTGGCACGGAGCGCAGGCTTCGGAATCAAGCGTGATGATGTCCACGATCACCTTGTTAGTCTGACCGTATTCGCGCATGTTGAGCGTCTGCCGGCCGGTCTCGGTGCGGGCCATGGTGCGCAACACTTCGCGCCGGTAACCATCATGCACGATTTCCGCCACGGCTTCAAGGTTGGCCGGCGGCGTGGCATAAGGCAAATCGCAACCGGGCGCCAGCACGAATCCCTGGTCGCCTCCGATTTCCAGGCAGGCCAGGGCGTTGCGCTGCGCGTCTTCCGGGGTGCCCAGCAGCAGCACCACCGTCAACTGCAGGTTGCCCCCGAAACTCACCCCGCGGGCGCGGCAGATATCGCGCACGAAATCCAGGGGGATGTTTTCATCCACGGAAACATTGTCCGGGTGGCAGGCGCACATGGCCTCGACGTTCTGCTGGGCCTGGCCGCAAACGAAAAACGATCCCAACCGCCCCTGCGCCCGGATGGCTTCAAACACCGGGGCGACATAGGGATGGACGAATTCCGCAAACTGCTCCGGTCCGATCTGGCTGGTCATGGGGTCCACGACCGCCACCACGTCGCAGCCGGCTTCCATATAATATCCCGCCATGGCCGCGCAAGTTTTGCGGCAGAAATCCATCAATTGGCGGACTTCGTCCGGGGCATCGAACATTTTCATGAAGATTTCCGTGCCCAGCAAGTGCATGGCGAGCGTAAAAGGCCCCGTCACCAGACCATAGATCGCCAGTTCCGGATGCGCAACGCGCATGCGCCGGCAGACTTCCAGCGCCAGGGGAATCCGTCCGGCGTCAGGCGGCGGCACATGCAGATCCGGCAGTCGCACACCTTCCGCCAGAGGATGGCTGGCAACCGCCGGCGGGTTCTCCTCCGCCCAGACCAGCCGGCATCCCAGCACTTCCGCCTCGATCTGCAGGTCGAACATCGCCGGCAAACCGTCGGGACGGTAGCGGCGGACGGCTTCCTCCAAACCGCGCACTACCAGGTCGGCAGAACGCAAAAACTCGCCGGCCTTGACGCCAATCAAGGCGCCGGCATGACAACCCGCGAAGGGCACCCAGGGAGTGCGTTCAACTTTGTCACCGCGGAAGGCAGCCTGAATTAATTCACGTCCTTGCATGGCACAATGTCCTTTCATATGAGTTAACGCGCAGTGACGGCCGTCGGCGGCATTGCCGGCCGGACGTCATGCGAAAATACCATCCTTAACCAAATCGCGCCCAAGATGACCGTGCATATTGCCGCCGCGGCCAGAAAAATCCGGAAGACGTGCGCGGATAAAGGCAGCGGCCGCTTCGACGCGGCGCGGGGCCTGGGCGCCAAACGGCGCGCGCCGCGCATAACTGTGCTGCAGCCCTCCCGGGGCGGCGGAGTCAGGGGCCGGGCGCCATGCAGCACGCGGTCAATATCCGCCAGAACCCCGCTCCAGCCCGCGGGACGATCCGCAGGCTGCTTGGCCATCATGATTTCCAGCAGCCAGGCCAGGTTTTCCGACAGTCCGGGATTGCGCTCCAGGGGGTCCGGAACGAAATCGGTGACATTGCGGATCATGGCGGAGACGCCCGAGGTATCGGCAAACGGCGCGTAACCTGTGGCCAAGTGGTACATCGTCGCGCCCAGCGCGTAAATATCGGCGCGGCAATCAATCTGCGCATCGCCCTGCGCCTGTTCCGGCGCGCAATAATAAGGCGTGCCGATCATCATTTTAGTCATGGTGATTCCGCCCGCGCCGGCCCCCACGATTTTCGCCAGCCCCAGGTCGGCCACCTTCACCGTGCCGTCGCCGTCAATCAGGATATTATCCGGCTTGATGTCGCGGTGGACAAGTTGGGCGGTATTCCAGGCGTATTCGAGCGCCACGGCCACGGATTCGGCGATCAGCAAGGTGGTCTCCTCCTCCAGGCGGCCCTTGCGCTGGACGCGGCGGCCGGCGGTTTCGCCGTCAATGTACTCCATGACAATGTAAAAAGTGCCATCTTCCACGCCGGTATCGTAAATCTGGACCAGGTTATTATGCTTGAGTTTGGCGGCCGCCTTGGCTTCCTGGCGGAAACGCATAATGTAAGCCGGGGTGTCCGCCAAACCCGCCGGCAGAATCTTCACCGCCACCATGCGGTTAAGCGAAAGCTGGCGCGCCAGATAAACCGAGCCCATGCCGCCTTCCCCCAGGCGCCATAGCATTTCATATCCTTTGATCTGCGGCGAAGACATTTGCCAGACCTTCATATTGCCGCGGCTGATTTTTCATGACGGTATCAGCCGTGAAACCAGATTCCATTCCGCTAATGGATCCGGGACGCCCATTCGACAAGCTCAGGACAAGCCCGCGTCCCGGTCCCACGCGTTCCGCACGCACACGCGTCCAGGCAGATGCCGCACACCGTGCGGCTACTACACCCCGCGCTCCGCGCGCAGATCGCCCCGGGCTGCTCCGCCGGAGGCTTCGCCCCGCCAAACGCGCAGGGCGCGCCCTCACTCCACGGTCACCGATTTGGCCAAGTTGCGCGGCTGATCAATCGGGCAGCCGCGGCGCCGGGCAATGTAATATGCCAGAAGCTGTTCGGCCACCACCACCGGCGCCGGGGCAATGAAATCGGCGCAAGGCGGCACACGGATGATGTCGTCGGCAAACCGGTCCGCCGCACTGTCGCCGGCGGTGGCGATTGCAATCACCGGCGCGCCGCGTGCGCGGCACTCCTGCATGTTGTTGATGGTTTTGCCCTGGCCGTGGATATCCGGCACGGCCACCACCACCGGCACGCGCTTATCCAGCAGGGCAATCGGTCCATGCTTCAGTTCGGCGGCATGGTAACCTTCAGCGTGTATGTAGGAGATTTCCTTCAATTTCAAGGCGCCTTCCAGGGCCGCCGGATACATGTAGCCGCGGCCCAGGTAAAAAAAGTGCTCCGCGCCGGCATATTTATCGGCCACCTTCCGGATCGCATCCGCCTGGTCAAGCACCGCCGCCGCCAGATCCGGCAGGCGGGCCAATTCCCGCACCAGGTCGCGCCCCTGGGCGGCCGACATCCGGCGCGCCCGGGCGAAGGCAATCGCCAGCATCGCCAACACGGCAATCTGGCAGGTAAAAGCCTTGGTGGACGCCACGCCGATTTCCGGGCCGGCGTGCAGATAAACGCCGCGGCCGGTTTCACGGGCGATGGTGGACCCCACCACGTTGCAGATGCCCAGCGCCAGCGCGCCCTTGCGCCGCGCCTCGCGCACCGCTTCAATCGTGTCGGCCGTCTCGCCGGATTGGCTGACCGCCAGCAGGCAGCTGTCGCGTTCGATGATGGGATTACGGTACCGGAATTCCGCCGCCTGCTCCACTTCCGCCGGCATGTCCGCCAGGCCTTCAAAATGGTATTTGCCGACCATGCCGGCATAGTAGGAAGTGCCGCAGGCCGCAATGATCATGCGCGAAATCCGGGCAAAATCCGCCGGCTCGAGCCGCGCGCCGCTGAGCCGGACATCGCCGTCCTTTTCGAGCAGCCGCCCGCGGATGGCATTGGCCAGGGCGGCCGGCTGCTCGTGGATTTCCTTGAGCATGAAATGCTCATAGCCGCCTTTTTCGATCTGGCCGGGCTGCCAATCAACCTTGGTCAAAGCGCGGGTGACGGGAGTGTTTTTCAGCGAGACGATTTCCGCCTGGCCGGCGCCGATGGCGGCGATATCGCCATCATCCAGGTAAATCACCTGGTTGGTATAATTGACGATGGCGCTGACATCCGAGGCGACAATCGCCTCGCCGTTGCCGATGCCCACGGCGATGGGGCTGCCCTTGCGCGCGGCGATGATCGTGTCCGGATGCATCGCCGCGATCACGGCGATGCCGTAGGCTCCTTCCACGCCCTCCAGGGCGGCTGCAACCGCGCGCTGCAAATCCCCGGAGTAACATTCCTCGATCATGTGCGCCAGCGCCTCGGAATCAGTTTCGCTTGAAAAAACGTAGCCTTTGCGTTCGAGGCGCTGCTTGAGTTCCAGGTAATTTTCAATGATGCCGTTATGCACCACGGCAAAAGCGCCGTTGCGGCTTAAATGCGGGTGGGCGTTGCTTTCCACCGGCGGGCCATGGGTGGCCCAGCGGGTATGGCCGATGCCCAGCCGGCAGGGCGCGGCGGCGGTTCCCAGTTCAGCCTCAACCGCTTGTTGCAACGCGGCGATCTTGCCCGCCACCCGGACGCGCCGCAACACCCCAGCGGCCGGGTCAGCCAGCGCCAGACCGGCGGAATCGTAACCGCGGTATTCCATCCGCTGCAATCCCGCCAGGATAATGCCCGCGGCCGGACGATGCCCATTATAGCCAATGATGCCGCACATATTCTGCAAATCCCTTGAGTTGATGGAGGTTCAAGAGGTTCGAGATTGGAATCGCTATCGGGAGCGATGCCGATCCCGATTACGATACCGATCCCGATATCGATCCCGCATAACCACAGATGGCATGGATGACCGTAAATTCATTCAAAACCTTAGAATACTTTCCGGCGCACAATCATCTGGTCGCGGTCGCGGCCGGCGGAAACAATGACCACCGGCGTGCCGGTGCGTTGCTCAATTTGCGCGAGATACCGGCGCGCATTCAGCGGCAGGGCGGCATAAGTGCGCGCAGCGGTGGTGGGCGCGCGCCAACCGGGCCAGAATTCATACACCGGCCGGGCATCGCGCAACTCAACCGGATTGACGGGCATTTCCTCCAGGCGCCGGCCGCCGACTTCATAAGCCACGCAAACGCCGATCTGATCAAACCCGTCCAGCACGTCCATCTTGGTGATCACCAGTCCGTTCAGCCCGTTCAATGCCGCCGCCCGGCGCAACTGGACCAGGTCCAGCCAGCCGCAGCGACGCGGTCGGTTGGTGGTGGCGCCGTATTCGCCTCCCAATTCGCGCAGCCGCGCGCCGGTGGCGTCTTGCAACTCGCTGGTGAACGGCCCTTCGCCCACGCGCGTGGCGTAAGCCTTGGCCACGCCCAGCACCTTGTCCACCGCTCCCGGCCCGATGCCTGCGCCGACGCACACGCCGCCGGCGATGGTATGCGAGGAGGTGACGTAAGGATAGGAGCCGGCGCTGACATCCAGCATGGTGCCCTGGGCGCCTTCGTACAGTATGCGTTTGCCCGCGGCGCGGGCCTGCCAGAGCAGGGCGGAAGTATCGGCAATCAAGCCGCGCCAGGGCCGCATCAGTTCCAGCATCTCCCGCGCGGTGCGATCCTCGTCCAGCGTTTCCGCCTGGTCCGGCGCCAAAAGATTCCGCTTCGCCGCCAGGCAAATCCGCAAGCGGGCGCGGAAATAATCCGGATCGAGCGTATCCGCGGCACGCACGCCGACGCGCGCCGCGCGATCGGCATACGCCGGGCCGATGCCGCGCAGGGTGGTGCCTATTTTATCGCCGCCCATACGCTGCTCCGCCGCTCGGTCCAATGCCGGGTGGCACGGCAAAATCAAATGGGCTTCGCCGCTGATGCGCAGCCGCCGGCTCAAGTCCGATGCGGAAATCCCGATTTCCGCCAATTCTTCCGCCAGGCGGACGGGATTGAGCACCACGCCGCCGCCGATGATGTTCATAACGCCGGGGCGCAGAATGCCGCTGGGCAAAAGGTGGAACACGTGCTTCCGTCCATCGCAATACACCGTATGCCCGGCATTGTCCCCGCCCTGGAAGCGCACCACCACATCGGCTTCGCCAGCCAATGCATCCACAATTTTGCCCTTGCCCTCATCGCCCCACTGGGCGCCCACGATCACAACTGACGACATGCTTGACACTCCTATGATAAAATCTCCGCGTTGATTCGACCGCGCCGGCCGCTCCGCGCCGGCGCGGTAACCGGCGGGGGCGCCGGCAGCGGAGCATTACATGATTTTCCCGCCGGCCGGCTTCCGGCTACCCGGCGCGGGTTTCCCGTATTTACGCAAAACATTCCCGACCTGTTCCACCGCCGTGCCGATATACCCTGCGGGATCTAACAAGCGATCCAACTCCCGCATGGGCAGGGCCGACATCACCCGTTCATTTTCGCTCAAAACTTCCCGCAACTGCCTGCCGGAAACGAAAGCGGCGCCGGCGGCCTGGCGCAAGACCTCGTGCGCCTCCTGGCGGCCGAAGCCGCGCGCCGTCAGACCCAGCATCACGCGTTCGCTCATGATCAGGCCGCCGGTCAGATCAAGATTGAGGCGTATGCGCCGTTCGTCCACGGTCAGGCCGCGGAGCACCGTTTGCAGTTGGCGCAAAAGGTAATCCGTCAGCAGGAAACTTTCCGGAAAAATCACGCGCTCGGCCGCCGAATTGGTCAAATCCCGCTCGTGCTCCAGGGGGATATTTTCCAAGGCCGGCGCCACTTGCGCGCGGATAATGCGGGCCAGGGAGCATATGCGTTCGCACTTGTGGGGATTGCGCTTCTGGGGCATGGTGGAGGATCCCACCTGCCGGCGGCTGAAAGGTTCATACAACTCGCCGATTTCCGTGCGCTGCAGGTTGCGGATTTCCACGGCAATCTTTTCCCCGGCCGATGCCACCAGCGCCAGCAGGAAAACCGCCTCGGCATGGCGATCGCGCTGGATAACCTGGTTGGAAGCCATTACCGGTTCCAACCCCAGTTCGGACATCACCAGCCGCTGCAACGTCCTTGCATCCGGCCCGAAACTGGCCTGGGTGCCGACAGCCCCGGTCATCTGACCCACCCGCAGACGCGGCAGCGCCTGGTCAATCCGTTCCAGCGCGCGCTGAAACTCGCAAGCCCAGATGGCGAATTTCAAGCCGTAAGTCGTCGGCACCGCGTGCTGGCCATGGGTGCGGCCGACGCACACCAGGCGCTGGGTGCGTCCGGCCCAGTCGAGCAGCAGGTCGCGGGTTTCCTGGGACAGCCGGCGGATGACGCCCAGGGCGGCGGTTAATTGCAGCGCCAGGGCGGTATCTTCGATATCGTAAGAAGTTGCGCCAAGATGCACAAACCGGCCGGCCGCGCCGGAGCAAACTTCAGTCAAAGCCCGCACCATGGCCATGAGGTCATGGTGGATTTCATCCTCAATGGCCTTGACCCGTTCCACCTTGACGTGTTTGACGCCGGCCTTGCGGGTGATTTCCGCGGCGGCCGACTTGGGGATATGTCCCAGGCGGGCATGCGCCCGGGCGAGAGCCGCTTCCACTTTCAACCAATTGTTCAGGCGCGCTTCCTCGGTAAACAAGGCGCGCATTTCGTCGGAATAATAACGGAATTCAATGGGATGTACGCTCATAATTTTAAATATTCAACCAGCCGTTAAGAAACAAGTTGCATTGTACAGGAAAATGCAAATGAAGCCAAACTATTTAATACGGAGCCTTTGCCGGCGCCGGCGGCAATTCGGTATCACCGGCCAGGCTGCTGCCGGAAATCAAGCTGTCTCCGCCGTAACGCCGGCGCACGTCATCCACGCTCCGGCTTAATTTTTCCCAGCGGGACTGTACCGCATCATCATCCAGCGGCAGCGCCAGTTGGACGCCGCCGGCGCCGGAGAGATTGTAGACCCCCACCCCCACCAAACGCACCGGGCCGGCCCACGGCGCGGCTTCGAACAACTGCAAGACCGCGCGGCGCAGAGTGATGTCGTCGCTGAAATGGCGCGGCAGCGCCTGCTGGCGGGTGATGGTGGTAAAATTTTTCCAGCGCAACTTCAAGCGCACCCCGGAAGCCGTCAAACCCTTGGCGCGGATTTGCGCGCCGACATCCTCGGCCAGCAGCAGCAACATCCGGCGCACTACCGCCGGCGCGCTGCAATCTTCATCAAAGGTATGTTCGCGTCCAATACTTTTGCGGTCGGAATCCGGTTCCACCGCGCGCTCGTCGCGGCCGAATGCCAGCGCTATAATTTCCTGGGCGGCGCGGCGGCCCAGCGTCCGCGCCAGAGTTTCCGGCTCCTGTTCCTGCAGGTCGCCAATGGAACGTATGCCCAGGCGGGATAAAGCTGTCTGGGTGGTCCGCCCCACGCCGAAAATCCGGGCAACAGGCAGAGGGCGGAGAAAGGCGGCGATGGCCTCAGGTTCTGTCGGAACCACGGTCAGGGCATCCGGTTTATGCAAATCGCTGGCCAGCTTCGCCAGAAATTTATTGGGCGCGACGCCGACGGAAGCCGTCAGTCCGGTGATTGCCAAAATGGCTGCGCGGATACGCCGGGCAATTTCCGGACCATCGCCGAACAAGCCGCGCGCGCCGGTAACATCCAGAAACGCCTCATCCAGCGAGAGCGGCTCCACCAGCGGGGTAAATCGCTCAAAAATTTCAAACACCCGGCGCGAGACCGCCTTGTACCGCGGCATATCCACCGGACAAAAGACCGCTTGGGGACAAAGCCGCCCCGCGGTGCGCGAAGGCATCGCCGAATGCACTCCGAAACGGCGGGCTTCGTAGGAGGCGGCGGACACCACGCCGCGCTGATCCGGTGGCGCACCGACAATCACCGGCCGGCCGCGCCATTCCGTATGGTCGCGCTGCTCGATCGCAGCATAAAAGGCATCCATGTCAACATGCAATATCGTGCGGACATTCATGGCGCCGCATTTTACTGCACCGGCCCGGCGGATGCCAAGTTGAAAGCGCGCAAATTACAGCATGCGGATTCCCCGGGCTTCCGGCATGATTTCCACCGTCCGCCGCGCGGCGGCGGCTGTCTGGGCGGCAATACCCAGGACGGCGCTGTCCCACCCGGCTTCATAACCGGTTTCCGGCTGCTCGCCGCGCCGGATACAATCAATGAACGCCCGCAAGGCCGCCTCGTCGCCGGCCGGTTTGATGCCGTCATAGGGCAAGATTTCCGCCTTGCGCGATCGGGCGCTTTCAAATCGGATTTGCGCCACTTTATCAACATTTCTGGAGTGCAAAAGCAAGCCATCGTCGCCCACGGCGCCCACTTCCGTTTCGAAGTCCGAAATCGGCGCGAAATGACATTCCATGTAAGTGCCCCGCACTCCATTGGCGTACTCGATGGCGACCACGGCATTGTCGAACACCGAAGCGCCCGGAGCGTACACGCACTGGTCGCGCATGTAGCCGTCATGTTCGTCGGCTTTCCAGAAATAACGTCCATGCCGGTCCTTGGTGATGTCAATGTAATGCGGACAGTGATCCGCACATTCCAGGCAGCGGCGCGGCATGTCCGGTCGCGGCGCATGCACATCCAATCCGCCGAAAGCCGCCACAAAGCGCGGTCGGCTGCCGGAATGCCAATTCATCTGGTCCATGTAATGGCAGCCTTTATGCACCAGCAAACCGCCGGACTTGGCCCGCTCGCGATGCCAGCGATGCCAGTACTTGGCCCCTTCCACAAACCGGCGCGCCCATACCATCCGCAACCTGCCTATTTTGCCTTCCTTGATAAAGCGGTGGAAGGTCCGGCCAGCCTCGCCGAAACGCACGTTATGACCTGCAAAAAAAATACCCTTGCCCTTCGCCGCGGCTGCGGCGATGGCATTGCAATCTTCCACAGTCGTTGCCATGGGTTTTTCACAGTACACATGTTTTCCGGCGGCAATGGCGTCCAATACAATCGGGGCATGCGTGAAATCGGGTGTCATGACAAAAACCGCATCCAACTGAGGCAGTTCCAGCAATTTGCGATAATCCGTAAAAGAATGACGCGCTTCAAGATCCTTGCCCCCTTCCGCCGCGCGCATGGGATTGATGTCCGCCACTCCGATGACTTCCGCCATCTGCTCCTCGCGGAATTTATTAAAAGTTCCCTGCAAGTATCCCACCGCCCGGTCGCCAGTCCCAATCACGCCTAAACCTATGGTACTCATACAAACTCCTGAAATAAGCAGAAAAAGTTTAACCTATTAATCGAACAAAATACTGTTTAACATTTGCAGCAAAATTTGCAAGAAAAATTTTCGGCTGATTGTAAAGTCCGGCTACATACAAAATCCACCACAAAGAGCGCATTGAAATCGAAGACCCCTATCCGTATCCGGATTAACCGCAGAACTGCAGATTGAAGAACTCAGAATAACTAAGGAAAGGGCCCCTCTGTGCCTTTGCCCCTTTGATTCTAAAACGCGCACACAAACTGCTGAATTGATTTCCTGAGCCGTCTGGTGTATTTTTATTAAACAGTCAAACGCACACACCTGTTGTTCGTTAACGAGAAAGATAATGTCCAACCAGATGTATATAAACAGGGAATTGCAGACCGGCAATCTCCGCCGGCTGCTGCAAGCCGGCGGATTCCGGTTCATTGACGAGCAGACCCCGTGGTTCCCCTACACTTCCGGACAAATCGGCCCTTATTACGTACAAAGCGTGGATATCGAAAAAGACGGCGAAGCCTATGCCGCGGCAATTGAATCGCTGGCCCGCTTGATCCGCGACTGGGGAATTGAATTTGATGTGATTGCCGGCGGCGAAACCCGGGATTGGGATTTCTCCAACCCGTGCGCCGCGGCCATGCGCAAGCCGCATGTTAAAATTTACAAGGACGGGCGGATGCTCGGCGCCGACGTCCGCGGCCGGCGCGTACTGCACGTGGTGGATTTGAACAACGAAGGCTCGTCCGTCCGCGATTACTGGCGGCCGCTGGTATCCCGCCGTGGCGGCCGGTTGGCCGGCGTGGCCGCCTTTGTTGACCGCATGGAAGAAGGCGTAGGAGTCATGCATGAACTGGGGCTGCCACTGGCAGCCGTGGCGCCCCTTGATCAGGCCGCCTGGCAGATCGCCCTGGACGGGGGTTACGTTTCCCCGGCGACGCATGCCGCCCTGGTGGCGCGGCAGCGCGACCCGCTGGCATGGGCGCTGGACCGCCTGGCCCGACATCCGGAACCGCTGCAGGCAATGCTGCAAGAACCACAAAACCGGAACAAGGCTTTGAAAATCATTGAGTTTTACAAAAAACACCAACCCGGATTGGAGCGGCTGGCCCGTTGAAAATTGATCCACACGTACATTGCCGCGATGGCCTGGAATCCTACAAGGAAACCATCGCGCATGTTTTCGCCCTCTGCGATCAACAGGGTGTGGACATGATTTTCGACATGCCGAATACCTCGCCGCCGCTGCTGGCAGAAGCGGACCTGGAAAGGCGGCTGGCCCTGGTTCCCCGCGCCGCGTGCGGCCGTTACAAGACTTTCATCGGCGCGACGGCCGATCCGGAACAATTGCGCCATGCGGCCGTCTTGGCGCGCACTCATCACGCCGAAGTCGCCGGACTGAAACTTTATGCCGGCCCGTCCGTCGGCTCGCTGGCCGTCGGCGAAACGGCGGCGCAATCCCTGGTTTACCGCGTCCTGGCGGAATGCGGTTACACCGGCGTCCTGGCGGTGCATTGCGAAAAATCCGCGCTTTTGCGCGAAATTTTTGATCCGTCGCAACCGGCCACACACGGGGCCGCCAGGCCGCCGGCGGCGGAGGTGGAATCCATCCGCGACCAGGTTGATTGCGCCCGCGCGGCTGGGTTCCGGGGCACGCTGCACATCTGCCATGTCTCCACCGCCGCCGCCCTGGACGCTATTCGCCGCGCCCGCGGGGCGCAGGATAGACCGGCATTGAACATCACCTGCGGCGTCACGCCGCATCACCTGCTGTGGTCCGAGGAGCGGATGCGTGAGCCGGCAGGACTGCTGTATAAAGTCAATCCGCCGCTGCGGACGGGGGCGGACACCGCCGCCCTGCGCGCCGCATTGAAGCTCGGCGAGATCAACTGGATCGAAAGCGACCATGCGCCCCACGCGCTGTGCGAGAAACTGTATCCGCCCTACGCCTCGGGCTTTCCTTCCCTCTGCCTTTACCGCCGCCTGGTCGAGGAAATGCTTCCCGCCTGGGGGTTGAATGCTGAAACCATTAACAAAGCGACCGGCGGTAATATCCGCCAGGTCTTTCAAATGGAGACATAAACCATGCATATCCATGAACTTGCCGGCGTCAAGGTCGGCTTGTGCGTTTCAGGCGGGCTGGACAGCCGCACACTTGCCCACAAACTCCGGGAAACCGGCGTCAAGGTTTTGTGTTTCACGGCCGACCTGGGGCAGCCGGATGAAACCGACATCCGCAATGTTGCCAGGAAAATGGCGCCATGCGGTGTGCGCACCATGATTGTGGACTTGAAAAAAGACATGGCGGAAGCATGTTTCCAGGTGCTGAAAGCCCAGGCCATGTACGACGGCGGCTACTGGAACAGCACTGGCATCGCCCGGGCAGTGACCGTCCGCGGGCTCTTGCCGGTTATGCGCAAGCAGGGCTGCACGGTGCTGGCCCACGGCGCCACCGGCCGGGGCAACGACCAGGTGCGGTTTGAACGGTACACCAACGTACTGGCGCCGGGCATGCGGGTTTACGCCCCGTGGCGGGACCCGGACATGTTGCGGGAATTCCCCGGCCGCACGGAAATGGCCGCCTACCTGAACCGGCAAGGCATTCCGGCATTTGCCGGCGGCCGGAAAAAATATTCCACCGACGCCAACCTGGCCGGGCTGTCGCATGAAGCGGAGGACCTGGAAAGCCTGCAGACCCCCTGCACCATTGTCGAGCCTACCATGGGCGTCTGGCCCGCGGAAGCGCCCAATCGCGCTGAAAAATTCCGCGTGCGCTTTGTCCGCGGCCGCGCCGAAACCCTCAACGGCAAAAAATCCGCCCCCCTGACCGTGATGCAAACGGCCAACCGCATCGGGGGCCGGCACGGCATCGGCATGAAAAACGCCCTGGAAAACCGCGTGATCGGCACCAAGAGCCGGGGCGTCTACGAGGCGCCGGGCATGGAACTGCTCGGGCGGTGCCTGGCATTTGTTTACCAGGCCGTAATGGACCGCCGCGCCGCCGCCCTCTTCCGCCAGCTATCCGCACTGGTGGCCGACCAGATTTATGACGGCCGCTATTTCGATCCCGCCACCCGGGCAGCGCAGGCAGCGATTGACGAATTGGCCCGGCATGCCAGCGGCGAGGTGGAAGTCGAGCTTTACAAGGGCAACATTCATTTCCGCCGGCTGACGGACTGCCCGGCTTCATTGTACAATCCCGCCGACTCATCCATGGAAAAGAGCGAAGGGCTGAACCCGGTCAGTTCCCAGGGATTCATCGAAGTGCAGAGCGTCGAAGCGCGCAGCCTGGCGCGCGCGGGCCAGATTCGCGGCGGGATTTAGGCAGGTTATTCACGCGCCGTGATATTCGTGAATCGGGCCGGCGCAATTGAAGATCACCGCCAGCAGCGCCGTGCGCGCCCACATGCCGTTGCGCACCTGGCGCCAATACACCGCCCGCGGATCGCGGTCCACTTCCACGGAGATTTCCTGCCGGCGCGGCAGGGGATGCATGATCACCGCCTGCGGCGGCAGCATTTTCAGGTGCGCGGCGGTGAAATGGAACCTGGTTAAATCTATGCGGCCGCTCTCGCCGGCAGTCTGGTCCCATTCATCCTGAATGCGCGTCATGTAAACGGCATCCGCCCGCGGCAGGACCTTTTCGAAATCATCCCCCAGGTCATATTCCACGCCCGTGGCGTCCAGCAGATCCAGGATGTCGCGCCCGATCTGCAGTTGCGGCGGCGCGACGAAGTGCTGGCGCACGCCCTGGTAATTTGTCAGCAGGTAAGCCAGCGAACGCACGGTCCGTCCGCGCGCCAGGTCGCCGACAAACACCACCGTCTTGCCGTCTATGCCGCCGCGCTTCTCGAAACTGCGCTGGAGGGTATAAACATCCAGCAGCGCCTGGGTGGGATGCTGGTCCTTGCCCGAGCCGGCATTGATGATCGGCACCGGACGATCCGACTGGGAGAAGTTCCAGGCCATTTTTTCCGCCAACCCGCCCACGGCCGAGCGCATGATAATGACGTCGGCGAACGAACTGAACGTGCGGATGGAATCCTCCTGGGTCTCGCCCTTGATCTCGCTGGAAGTGGCGGTATCCCGCACTTCCACCGTCTTCATGCCCAGCATCTGGCAGGCCGAATGGAACGAAAGGAACGTGCGCGAGCTGGGCTGGGTGAAGTACAGCATGGCGGTCTTGTGGGAAAGCTGGGCGCGCAGGAAATCCATGCCGGCCTTGGTTTTGGCGATATGCCGGATACACGTCGCCAATTCGCACAACTCCTCCAGCATGGCGCGGGTAAACTGCTGCGCCAGCAGCACGTGAAACAACCGGCCATCGCGGTCAAACAGGCGCGCCTTGCCGCGAGGAGGCATTTGCGCCACCTGTTCCCATGTGAGTTCCTCCCTGCCCTTGCCCGTCTGGCACATTTATTCCTCCAGGTCTGTCAACGTGGCCACCATCACCGCCTTGATCGTATGCAACCGGTTTTCCGCCTGGTCGAACACCCGGGAAAACGGCGCCTCGAAAACGTCGTCCGTCACCTCCAGCGCGCCGATCTCGCGGGTCAATTCCGTGTCCCGGTTATGAAAGGCCGGCAGGCAATGCAGAAAAATAACGCTGTTATTCTCTAGGTTGCCCGTCCGTCTCATCAGCGGCATATTAACCTGGTAAGGCATCAGCAGCCGGCAACGTTCCTGAAATTGGGCTTCCTCGCCCATGGAAACCCAGACGTCGGTATAAATCACGTTGGCGCCGCGGACGGCTTCGGCCGGGTCGTGGCACACCGTCACCGTCGCGCCATGGGCGCTGGCCAGGCGGCGCGCTTCCTCCAGGACAGCCGGCTCGGGAACAAGTTCCGGGGGCGTACAATCCACGAAATGCGCCCCGGCCATGGCGCAGCCGGTCATCAGCGACGTGCAGACATTGTTGCGGCCGTCGCCGATGAACACCGTCTTGATGCCCTGCAACGCGTGAAAATACTCGCGGATGGTCATCAAATCCGCCAGCGCCTGGGTGGGATGGAATTCGTCCGTCAACCCGTTCCACACCGGCACGCCGGCATATTGCGCCAGGATTTCCACCGTAGATTGCTTGAACCCGCGGAACTGGATGCCGTCGTACATCCGCCCCAGCACCCGGGCGCTGTCCTTGATGGATTCCTTCTTGCCGAGGTGGATGTCGCGGGCGCCGAGGTATTCCACGCTGCCGCCCTCGTCCACCGCGGCGACGGTGAAAGCCGACCGGGTGCGGGTGGACGCCTTTTCGAAAATCAGGGCAATGCTCATGCGGCGGAGGCGGTCCCCGCGGATACCCAAAGCCTTCATGCGCTTCAACTGATCCGACAAATCCAGCAGCCCGGTCATCTCCGCTTCCGAGAGATCGGCCAATTTCAGCAGGCTGCGCCCTTTTAGTTTCAGCTTGTTTTTCATGCTCGCCCAAACCTAAACGTTTGCAGCAAAGGATAGCGCATTATCGGGGTTTTGCAATTATTTTTTAAGGCTGTATTTGAAGGGGCGCCTGTCATGTCTGCAGGGGGTTGTTGTGATGGACTTTTTGGGAGTGCGGCGGCAATCCCTAGGGGTGACTGGCGCTCGTTTGAACCGTGCCCCCGGCTGGTAGAGCCGATCATGGCCTTCGCGAACCATCCGGTGAATGCGTTCGCTTCTTTGATTCAACGGTTTATGCACAGCGCCGCGTGAACAGGATGACTTACCATAGGTGTCGATGTGCGAAGGCGTGGCCGGAGCCCAACTTCAGGTACTTCTCTAACCCGGCGGCGCGTTCGCGGGACTGGAGCGAGATGCAGCAGACCAACTCCCAAGGTCGATACTTAGCGGTGTGAAAGTTGGCGCCTTCATTGTGGCTCTTCAGCCGCGCCCGCATGTCGTCGGTCAAGCCGATATAGGTCTGCTTTGGGTCCGCGAGGCTTTTGAGCAGGTAGACCTGGTGCATGGTTTGGCCCAACGGTGGCTTGCCATACGTAGCTCGGAGCGGGGACCGTCACGCCAGCCCCACTTCGCCCGGCGTTCCGCCATGCTACGCAGGGCATACTTCGCTCTCCGCTGCGCTGCGAGCGAAGTATGGTCGGAGCGGCGGGATTTGAACCCGCGACCTTTTGCACCCCAAGCAAACGCGCTACCAGTCTGCGCTACGCCCCGATAAGTGTGGAGTCAGACAAATGAAAGGCATACACTACCATCCCTACTGAATCCGGTCAACGGCGAAAACGCACTGGATGAAAAAAGGGGCGCATCTGCGATTAAGTTCAGGCCGGCACAGGCAACACGCTTGCGTTGTTTTCGCACATTCTTCTGCCGCGAAGCGGCTTTGGAGTGCGCAGGCTCGACTGCGCTTTTACAGGATTGCGTTTAACCCGCAAAATCCGGCACAGCCGGACGCACTCCAAAAAATTGCGCTTCGCCGAATAAACCGAATCGCAGATGCTCCCTGAAAATAAACAATCCCGGGAATGTATTTGACAAACAAGGCCATGGTTCATACCTTATGCGGCAGCCATGATCGTTAACCCACCGCCGGCCGGCAAATTATAGCTTGCCGGATTCCAGACCGGAACAGACCAGGAGCGCATATGCCGCATACATCACAAAAAGACCAGCCCGCCCCCGAACAGGCAGAGGCCAACTCCATGATGGAAAAGGCCCTGCTGGCGGCCGCCGAGTTCAATCAACTTGATCAGGCGGCCACCGACCGCATCGTCGAGGCGGTCTTCAAGGCCGCCTTCGACGCCCGGGTCAGCCTTGCTAAAATGGCGTTCGAAGAGACCAAACTGGGCGTCTGGAAACACAAGGTATTGAAAAACGTGCTGGCCAGCAAGCTTGTTTACAACGACATCCGTTATGAAAAGACCGTCGGCATCCTCTCCCATGACGACCGGTCCGGGATCACCGAAATCGCCCAGCCGCTGGGCCCGATTTTCGCCATCACGCCCATGACCAACCCAACCTCCACGGTGATCTTCAAAATCCTGATCTGCCTGAAATCCCGCAACCCGGTCATCATCAGCCCGCACCGCCGCGCGGCCAGATGCTCGGGGGAAACCGCCCGCATCTGCTACGAGGCCGCCCTGGCGGCCGGCGCGCCGGAAGATTGCGTGCAATGGCTGTCCGGCGGCTCGCGCGAACTGACCCGTGCGTTCATGACCCACCCCAACCTGGCGTTGATTCTGGCTACGGGCGGCACCGGACTGGTTTCGGCCGCCTACAGTTCCGGCACCCCCGCCATCGGGGTCGGCCCGGGCAATGTGCCGGTGCTGATTGACAAGTCCGCGGATTTCCCCTTCGCCGTTTCCAGCATCATCATTTCCAAGACTTTCGACAACGGCACGGTCTGCGCCAGCGAGCAGGCCGTCGTCGTGGAACAGGCCATCGCGGCGGAAGTCCGCGCCGAATTCGAACGGCAGAAATGCCATTTCCTGGATGCCGGTGAAATCAAACAGGTCGAACGGGTGGCCATAGACCTCAAGACCGGCGGCATGAGCGCCGACATTGTCGGCCAGTCGGCCATGGAAATCGGGAAACGGGCAGGCATCAACCTGCCGCCGGACACCCAGATCATCATTGTGCCGCTCAGCCGGGTGGGTGAGGACGAGCCGTTGTCGGGCGAAGTGCTGGCGCCCATCCTGGCGTTTTACGTGGAAAAAGACTACCCCAACGCCTGCAAGCGCTGCATCGCGCTCAATTACCGCGGCGGCGTCGGACATACCGCCAGCATCTTCGCCAACGATGAGGCGCGCATCCTGGAATTCGGCGAATTGATGAACGCCGGGCGCGTGGTGGTCAATACCCCCTCCTCGCAGGGCGGCGTGGGCGGCTTGTTCAACACGCTCCTGACCAGTTTCACCCTGGGTTGCGGCAGCGGCGGCAAGAACATCACCACGGAAAACATATCCGCGCGCCACCTGATCAACATTAAAAAACTCTGCCGGCGCCGGCCGCATCCGCGCTGGGGTTTCTTCGACCTGAACAAGTATTACGATGAAACCCAGACGGCGGACAAACTCTATGCCGAATTCAACCGGAACTTTTAATCCTGCGACAACTCAAGGAAAGACCATGTTAGACATAAACTTCGACCCGGAAAGCCGCACGCATGTCTGCCGGTTTGCCGGCAAAATCACCAGCGCGGCCTGCCCCCCGCTGGCCGCGGAAATTGAAGCCAAAATCCGCGAAATTCAGGCCGGCAAGCAAAACGATAAAATGACCTTTGACCTGGCCGGGGTGGACTTCATCGCTTCCGCCTTCCTCCGCATCTGCATGCTGGCGGCCCGGCAAATGCCCCGGGGACATTTCATCATCATCAACTGCCAGCCGGCGGTGCAGAAGATTTTCTCCATTGCCGGACTGGACGGGCTGACTGACACCAATTAGCCCCTTGCCCAAAAATCTGAACCCATAATTTGCATGGGTGAACCGGAACGGCTCAGCCCAGCTTCGCCCTCCAATCTGAAATCACAAACTTGAAATTTCAAATGACCAATGGAGGGCGAACCTGTGGTGAGCCGCATGCAGGAGCGGCATTTTCCGTGACATCCAGGCCGGCGTATGCTATACAAGCGTCCGAAAGCAGGAATATGCAAACAAAATATGATTTAAATCGCATGCTGCGCGAAATCGCCGAAGAAACGCGCAATGAGGCATCCTCCCCGCGTACGCTTACCCAGGAAGAAATCAGGCAACGCGTGGCTGCCAAAAAAACGGCCATGGCGCGGCCGCAACCCGAGTTGAAACCGCCCAAACCAGTTTGATATTCTGTGAACGGCGCCGCCGCCGTCATGAGGATTATTGTCGTGCATTCCCCGCTGCCCCAGGCATCTGAAATAAACAGGCCTGCCAGATCCGGCATGACATTGGTGGAAGTGCTTTCGGCCATCGCACTGGCCGGATTGGCGGCTATGATGCTTTTCGCCTCGCATAGGCTCGCCAATTCCATGATTCACTCCAGCCGTCTTCGGCTCGAAGCCGGCGCCCTGGCAATGGATCAAATCATGGAGGTCTTCAACACCTGGAATTTCAGCGCAACCATTCTGGCGACCAACCTGCCGCCGGGTGCGCCGCCGCCCGGCCGGCGCCCTGTCCCGTCACGCGAAAAATCGAAGAAATCCTGCTGATCCCGGTCGCCCGCACAACCCCTGACATTCCGCCGTTTGATTATGGCTACCTGCTCGGCAGTTCCAGCGCGTTGAAACCCAACATGGTGATTAACGGCGATTTCCGCGTGAATGGAAATTTTGGGATGAATAATGACTCCGTTATAAACGGCAACCGGTTCGCCTCCGGAAAACTTACCGCCAATGCCCGCCTTTGGACGCTGGATTATTACCAGCGGCCGGCCAACACGTCCCCGCGCGCGCGGCCGACAAATCCGGCCGGATCGGACGATATCGCCTGGCCGATGGGTTACGCTCCCGATAAAACCAAAAATATCAACCTGCCCGAAATCGCCCTGCCGGCCATTGGCTCTCTTTCAGAACTCGCCGGCAGCGCCGCAGGCCGGATAACGCAGAACAATTCCAATCTAGCGGTCAACGTTTACTCCGGCGCCGGCCCGGATGGCCTGGCCGGCACTGCCGATGACTGTTGCCTGGTGCTGGACGGATCAGCCGACCCAATTACCATCAATGGAGCCGTTATAGTCCCGGGCGATGTCATTATCCGCGGGCAGGTCACAGGCCAGGGCGTAATTTATGCCGGCCGCAACATCCACATTACCGGCGACCTGGTTTACCGCAATCCGCCCGCATGGCCCAAACCCGATGCCGACCCCGAAGCGACCGCCAGGGTTAATGCGGCTAAAGACCTGCTGATCCTGGGCGCCAAGGGCAATGTCGTGATCGGCAATTTCACTGCCGCCGGCTGGTCCAACCAGGTCTGGAGCATTATGACCGCAGACGACAATATCGCGCCTTATACCGTCAGCGCCACGGATGCCGCCCTGGGATACGACAGCGACAACAATCCGGCCAACGGTTATCAGTTTGACGGACGCCTGTTCGTCAACGAGCCGAACGGCGGGCAGATCATGAGCCGGATATGAAATTCGTCGTCCGCCAGCAACACACGATAATTTTTGGGCATGTGAGAGTTATCCTTTGACAATGACCGGAATTGTTTATTCCAGGCAACATTATTTCAATCCGTCGCAATTGTCAAAGCAAATGACATGACCCGGGCGTATCGGGCGCATCTGCGATTCGTTGCAGGCTTCGGAAATGTGGTCGCCCCAAACTGTGCTGCAGCTCACCCGGAGGGTTCGCCCCACCTTGCATGCCGGGTGTTCGGCCGGTGGGGCGAACCCTCCGGGTGAGCCGGGCGCAGGCGGGCGGGCCGCATTTTGGACTGCGGCGGCTCGACGCCGCTTTCATCCGATCAACGTTAAGAACTGCAAAAGCGGCGTCAAGCCGCCGCACTCCAAAGTAAAACACAGAACCGGAATGCTACATGCCCTGCTTCGTCGGACTACGCAGGACGCGGCCCTGCTTCGTCGGACTACGCAGGACGCGGCTTTGGCCGCGACAGGCGGGGAATTTTGGGATTGTACGTTATGGAGAACCGGGCTATGCTGATCACCGCATGATTGGTTGCGGAAAGTTCAAGCATTAATTTTGAAATAACCTGGAGCATTTGACCATGAAACTCATAGTTGTCGGCGGAGTGGCCGCGGGGATGTCGGCGGCGGCGCGGGCGCGCCGCCTGGATGAACATGCGTCCATCATCGTGTTTGAACGCGGCGAATTCGTTTCCTTCGCCAACTGCGGGCTGCCTTACCATATCGGCGGGGCGATCGCCGACCGCGACCAGTTGCTGCTTCAAACGCCGGAAAGCCTGGCCGCCACGCTCAATCTCGACGTGCGGACCGGCGCGGAAGTCGAGGCCATTGACCGCGCGGCCCGGCAGGTGCGGGTGCGCGAACTGGCCACGGGCAAAACCTACACGGAATCGTACGATAAGCTCGTCCTGGCGCCCGGCGCCACTCCGCTGCGGCCGCCGCTGCCCGGGATTGACCACCCGCGCATCTGCGTGCTGCGCAATATAGCCGACATGGACCGCATCATTGCGCTGCTTGAAAAGGGCGCCAAGGCGGCGGTGGTGATCGGCGGCGGCTACATCGGGGTGGAAATGGCGGAGAACCTGCGGGATCGGGGTCTGGCCGTTGACCTGGTGGAAATGGTGGACCAGGTGATGCCGCCGCTCGACCGCGAAATGGCGCGGCCGCTGGAAAACCACCTGCGCTGGCAAGGCGTGAACCTGCACCTGGGCGTAGCCGCCGCGGCTTTTACCGACAGCGATGGACGCGTGCGCACGGAACTCGTCAACGGCAAAATGCTCGTGGCCGACCTGGTGATTTTATCCGCCGGCGTCAAGCCGGATGTACAACTGGCGCGCGCCGCCGGCCTGACAATCGGGCAGCGCGGCGGCATCCAGGTAGACGAACACATGCGGACCAACGATCCCGACATTTACGCCGCCGGAGATGCCGTGGAAGTCAAGGATTTTGCCCTTTGTTGCCCTGCCCTGCTGCCGCTGGCCGGACCGGCCAACCGCCAGGGCCGGGTAGCGGGCGAAAACGTCTGCGGCCGCGCCACCGTTTACACCGCTACGCTGGGCACGGCGATCGTCAAGGTTTTTGACATGACCGGCGGCGGCACGGGCGCCAATGAAAAATCGCTCAAGCGCGCCGGCATATCTTACCGCAAAATCTATCTGCACCCTTCCGGCCATGCCGGGTATTACCCCGGCAGCGCTCCGATGTACATGAAAGTGTTGTTTACGCCGGAGGAAGGCAAACTCCTGGGAGCGCAAGTCGTCGGATTCGACGGCGTGGACAAGCGTCTTGACGTCCTGGCAACGGCCATCCGCGCCGGGCTGACAGTCCGCGACCTGGAATCCCTGGAACTGGCTTATGCCCCGCCCTACGGTTCCGCCAAGGATCCGGTCAACATGGCCGGTTTCATCGGCGCCAATCTGCTGCTGGGCGACCTGGAACTATGGTATCCGGAGGAATATCCCGATCAGACCAAAAACGCGATGATCCTGGACGTGCGCTCGGTCATGGAATACGATGCCTGGCATATTCCCGGGGCGGTCAATATCCCGCTCGACAAATTACGCACCAACCTCAAACGCCTGCCCCGCGATCGGACAATCCTGGCGTATTGCAAAGTTGGATTCCGCAGCTACCTGGCCTACCGCCTTTTGAAACAGCGCGGTTACGACGTCAAGACGCTGTCAGGCGGCACGATGACGTTCTGCAACTATCACGGCACGGGCATCTGTCCCGGCACTCCCGAGCCGCCGCTGCTGTCATACGCCGAAGAGCGCCAATTGGCGCCGGCCGCCGCCCCGCCCGCCCCGGGCCGGGTGGTGGAGTTGAACTGCGCCGGGTTGCAATGCCCGGGACCAATCCGCCGCGTGGCGGAAACCATGCACGGCCTGCAGGCAGGCGATGAATTGGTGGTAACCGCTTCCGACCCAGGCTTTGCCGCCGACGGCGCAGCATGGTGCCGCCACTTCGGTCACACGGTAGTCAGCCAGGAACGCGACGGCGCCCTGGTGCGCCTGCGCATCCGCAAGGGCGGCCTGACGCCGCCGGGTGGCGCGGCTGCCGGCCAAACAGCCGCCGCCGGCAAGCCGCGCAAGACCATGGTGGTCTTTTCCGGCGACCTCGACAAGGTGCTGGCCGCCTTCGTCATCGCCAACGGAGCGGTGGCCATGGGCAGCGAAGTGGTGATGTTTTTCACCTTCTGGGGTTTAAACGCCCTGCGCCGCAGCGGGCCGCAAGCGCCGGGCAAAAGCCTTTTGGATCGCATGTTCGGCTGGATGATGCCGAAAGGCGCCGCCGCGCTGCGCCTTTCCAAGATGCACATGGGCGGCCTCGGCACGGCTTTAATGCGCCGGGTCATGCGCGCCAAGCAAGTGGATTCGCTGCCGGGCATGATCGCCCAAGCCCAGGCCTCCGGCGTGAAACTGGTGGTCTGTTCGATGTCCATGGATGTCATGGGGTTGAAGCGCGAAGAATTGATTGACGGCCTGGAAATCGGCGGGGTCGCCGCGTTCCTGGATGAGTCCACGGGAGCGGACATGACGCTGTTCATTTAGCAGCATTCAAGCAGTCAGGTTGACGCCCGTGCGGGCATCAAAGAGATGCGCCCGGTCAATCGCCACCGGCAGGCGGCAATCCTGTCCAACCTGAAACTTTTCATGGGCGTCCACCCGGGCGATAAACAGCTCCGCACCGGAACGCAGGTGCAGGAAAGTTTCCGATCCCATCAATTCAACCAATTCCACCCGCGCGGTCAGCCGGAGCGCATTCGGATCGGCCGCGGCGGCGGCGGAGCCGATATTTTCCGGCCGGATGCCGAGTGTTGCCGGCGCGCCGGCCAGTTTTTCCGCCGCGCCGCGCCAGGCTGCCGGCAAGCCCAGTTCGATCTGATCGCCGCGAAAAACCGGGCGTCCATTGGCGGAAACGATGGACCCCTTGAAGAAGTTCATGGGAGGCATGCCGATAAATCCCGCCACGAACAAGTTGGCCGGCGCTTCGTAGATTTTGAGCGGGACATCCACCTGCTGCGCCACGCCGTCCTTCATCACCACGATCCGGTCGCCCATGGTCATGGCTTCCACCTGGTCGTGGGTGACATAAATCATGGTCGCTTCAAGCCGCTTGTGCAGCCGGCTGATTTCCGTGCGCATCTGCACCCGCAGCTTGGCGTCCAGGTTGGACAGCGGCTCGTCGAACAGAAACGCCGCCGGCTTGCGCACGATGGCGCGTCCCACGGCCACGCGCTGGCGCTGGCCGCCGGAAAGCGCCTTCGGACGTCTTTGAAGATACTCGGTAATCCCCAGGATTTCCGCCGCTTCCCGCACGCGCCGATCAATTTCCGCGCGCTTGAATTTGCGCAGGCGCAGGCCGAAGGCCATGTTTTCGTAAACCGTCATGTGGGGATACAAGGCGTAATTCTGGAACACCATCGCGATATCCCGATCCTTGGGAGGGATATCATTAACCACCCTGGAACCAATCCGGACGGAACCGCGGCTGACTTCCTCAAGACCGGCGATCATGCGCAGCGTGGTGGATTTGCCGCAGCCGGACGGTCCGACCAGCACCGCAAATTCGCGGTCATGGACGGTCAGGTTGAAATCCCGCACCGCGGCCACATTGCCGGGATAATATTTCCAGACATGCTCCAGTACAACTTCAGCCATGTTCACCTCAACCTAAGCGCAGCGTGAATTTACTTGAACGTGGGAATGACAATCCCCCGCAGGATGATATTCTGGCAGAAAATAAAAACGAGCAAAGTGGGAACAGCCGCCACGACCAGCGAGGCCATCACCATCGGCAGGCTGTGGGTCTGTTGAAACTCGTAGAGAAACACCATGAACGTCCACATTTTCGGATCCTGGCAGGTCAGGAATGCGTGCATGAACGCGCCGTAGGCGCCGCTGAACGCCCCCAGCGCCAGCACTGCCAGGATCGGCTTGCACAGCGGCAGGGTGATGCGCCAGAACATGCGGAACTCCCCGGCCCCGTCAATCAAGCCGGCCTCGTACAGTTCCGGCGGCAGGCTGTCGAAGAATCCCTTCAGCAGGAATATACCGTAGCCATTGGCCATGCCGGGCAGCACCAGGGCCCAGAAACTGTTCATCAAACTCACGGAAAGGTCGAGGTTCCAGTGTGCCGCGAGACGCGGCAACGCCCAGCCGCCGAGCAAGCCGGGAAGTATCGCGGCCAGCAGCAAAGCGGCAGGCAGCGGCAGGCGCCGGGCCAGTCGGCGCGTCAGCCAGTAAAACAGGACGAGGCAGGCCGCCCCCGCGGCCAACTGCCCAAGGGGAAATGATTTGATCATCAGAAAGCTCGGGATCATCAGCACTTCGCCGGGAAATGTCATGGTGACCAGCAGGAACAGGAGAATATGATGCGATTCCTTGAGACGGAAGCGCGACATGGCGTAAGCCGCCAGCGGGTTGACGGTGAGGGTGGCGGCAATGGTCAGGATAATGTAAATCAAGGTCACCCGCATGGCGGCGCCGTGCAGCACGGCGAATTCCAGCACCTTGCGGTAGTTATTCAGGAAATAGGCGCGCCGGAGGCCGGGCCGCTCGCGGAGAAAACAATCGTAGCGGAAAACGGCATGGGGCAGCCGCGCCTCGTTGAATTCGCGGTAATCCGCGCCATGGGCGCGATTCAAGTCCGCAATGTCCGCGTACCGCGCGCGCAGGAATGTGCGCCAGTGATCCTCCGGCCGGACAAGGCTGAGCGCCGCCGGCGGGCATTCGCGCTGGACAAAAGACGCCCATAATCCCGCCAGTTTCAAATCATCCGGCAGGCGTTCCGTCAATGGCAATTCCGGTGCGCGATCGCGGTCCCGGAGGAACGTCCGCCAGGCCCCGGCGGCCTTGACGAGGTCAATCCGCATGAAAATCGGCGGCGCGAATTTGCGGAAAAACTCAGCCACGGCATCCTCGCCCAAGCGGCCGGCCATCAAGTCGTCGTAAGTGATCAAAGACCGGATAACGGAGCCGTCCGGCGCCCGCGCGCCGGGGTAATTATCCGGCAGGTCCAGGCGGTTGACGAGGCGGAAAACATGGTAATCGGCGTCAAACAATCCCGTCCGTTCGGGCGGCCGTTGTTCCAGGAACGCGCGCCAATCCAGGTTGCGCGCCCGCTGTTCCGGCCGGCGGTTGGGCTGTTCCACCGGCGCGCCGACTTCCTCCCAACTTGCGGCGTTGTCGTTGTAGGCGCGGTTAACGGCGTCCAGAACGCCGTATTTATTCCGCAGCCAGCCATAAAAATCCGGCATCAGGGCGAAAGGACCATCCCGGTCAAACAGGAAAGCAGGCGTTTTGAATTCGCCCGGACAGGCTTCCAGCAGGAAGGCGCGCATGTCGCCGGCGATGGCGGCGCGCTGCGCGGCGGGCGTGTTCATTACCGGACGGAGATCGTCTTCGCGCACGTCGGATGAATTAAACCAGTAATCGCGTCCGAACCAGCCGGCGATCATATTCACGGGGTAATCGCTCATGGCGCTGCCGCCCCACCCCGAGGGAATGCTGTCCAGCAAATAACGCTTGAAGAGCGCCGCCTCGCTGACCAGGTAACGGGGCACAAGCCGGAATTCCTGGCACTCGCCGCGTCCGACGGTGGACATGGAAAGCATCAAGGCAAACGGATAAACCATCGTCACCGCGCCGACCCCCAGCAGGACGTACATTGCCAGCAAAGTCAAGCGCACGCCGATGGAACTCCGGCCAACCTTGCTGATCAAAGGCATGTTATTCCTCCCGGCCCGCGGCGGCCTTGAACTGCAGTTTGTTGAGGATGCGCAATTGCGTCAAAGTGAATCCGATCAACATGGCGCCCATGATCCAGGCCATCGAAGTCGCCAGGCCGAAATTCAGAAACATGAACGCGTTGTACCAGATATAGAGGCCGGTGGTCATGGTCGCATCCTCCGGCCCGCCGCCGGTCATGACGAAGATATTGCCGGACTCCTTGAACCCGGCGATGACCGCCCCGACGAAATTAATGATGATCAAGGCCTTCAGGTTGGGATACGTGACATTCACAAATTTCTGCCACAACCCCGCGCCGTCAATATCCGCCGCCTCGTATTGCTCCTCCGGGATGCCCTTCAACGCCGCCAGGTAGATCAGGCAGCCCGGGCCGGCATGCGCCCAGATGACCGGGATTACCAGCCAGAACATGGCCAGTCCCGGGTCGCGGAGGAATAACTGCGACTGGAAGTTAAACCGGCTGAAAAATGCCGCCGCCAGGCCGGACCAGCCAGCCTGCAGAACCAGCCGGCCGGACCAGGTGGCCGCTGCCAGCAGCAGGAGCGTGCCGGCTGCCCCGGCGGCCAGGCGGCCGCGGCGCGTTGTCACCTCGGCCCACGCCTGGCGCAACAGCGCCAGCCCCGCCAGCAGCACCGCCAGGAATACGGTTAATTTCAATCCGGCGGCCAGCCATAACGGCATCCGGTTAAACGACAGGATCAGCGTGTTGAGCACGCCGTTGCGCTGCGGTGAAAAGAGCAGGTTTTTCCAGAGAAAGAGAGTAACCAGGCCGGTGGTCACCGCCGGTAGGTAGTATACCGTGCGCAGAAAAATCTTGCCGCGCGGGATTTCCGTCAGCAGGAGCGCCAGCAGGATGGGCGCGCAGAATCCCAGGCCGACCAGCATGGCCATGTACTGCATGGTTTGCAGCAGGTAGCGCCAGAATTTCGGATCAGAAACCGCGGCGACGAAATTGCGCAGCCCCACCCAGGAGGAATTGCCGAGAATGTTATAATCCTGGAATGCCATCAGCAATCCCCGGGCCAGCGGCAAGTATGACCAGATCGCAATGCTGGCGATGGCGGGCAGCAGGAACAGCCAGGCATACAGGCGCCGCCGGCCGGGATGCCCGCCCACGCCAAAACCTTCGTCATCCCGCGCCCGGGCCTGCGCCCGCATGGCCAGGCGCACAATCAGGCGCGCTCCCAACGCCAGGCCGGCGGCAATCGCGGCGAACAAAACCCAGCCCAGCCGCGATCGGCGCCGCACGATTTCCGCCGGCAATTCGCCGAGGATCATGGTGTTGACATTGCGGCAGACGTCTGCCATGATCGCCCGGGGCTCGCGTTGATACTCGCCGGTGTCAAAGTCCGGCCGGCCGGCAATGATAGGCTCGATTGCCATGTTCAACTCGCGGGTCATGACATGTGAAAAACCCTTGCAATAAGGTTCCACCCGGGCATACTTTTCCAGGTTTTCCCATAAAAGCCGGCGCGCCTGGTCAATGCGCCTGAGAATGTCTTCGTATCCCGCCGCCTGCAGCAAAGCCGGCCGCACGAATTCCTCCAGCCCGTACTCGATATAGGTGCGCATGATGATCGCCTGCGCTGCCGGTCCCGTTATGAACTCGATATAACGCCAGGCGGCTTCCTGGATGGCGCGGCGGTCGCGCCGGCCCGGGCGGTCCTCTTCCTGGACGGCGGCGTTCACGCCCATGTAACCGCCGGCGATAAAAGCCGCGGGCGGGAAGCCCGGCCGCGAGGGGAACGGCACGAAGGCCGTCGCCTTCGGATCCACGGTGCTGACTTCGCTCAATGTGCCGATCTGCATCGCAAACATCGCATTCGCCAGGCGCGCGCCAGATTGAAGTTCGAAGGCCGTGGTGACGCCATGATACACCCGCTGCCGCACGGCGGGATCGTCCAAGTCAAAGGTTGCGCCGGTTTCCGGATCCACGGCGCGGCGGTTGCGGAGCATGGCGGGCGTGATATCGAATTCGTGATCGCCGTTGCGCAGCCAGGGTTGATGCGTCAATTTCCGGTAAAATTTCAAGGCTTCAATCGCGTCCGGTCCGTCCGTCTCCAGGCGCCATTGCAGATCGTCCATCGTGTAGGACGCCGCTAGTCCCCGCACGCGCAACTGCTGCCGGGTTTCGGCCGCGTAGCGATTGTAGGCCTCCGCGTTGCTCAAGCGAATATGCAAACTTTCGTAATCCGTGAGCGGCGGCGGCACCGCTTCCAGCCGGCCGTCAACCGCCAGATACGGGCGCACCACTTCGCCGCCGGCCGACCATACATATTGCAGGTAATGCCACCCGGCGTGCAGGCCGGCCACCATGTAGAGTCCGTATTGGACCGGCAGATTGGCCGGCATGCCCGGCTCTTTTGCCGGATCAACGGTCAGGCGCCGCGCCATGGAATACAACTCATCCCAATCCCGCGGATAGCGGTTGGCCAGGCCTGCCTTGGCAAACATGCCGATATCGCACATGAGCGCCATGGAATAATAGGTCACCGGCGCCGCCAGCACCCGGTCGCCGCGGATGCACAATTCCCATACCTTGTCGGGAGCGGCAATACCGGCATATGGCGCGCCATGGCGGCGTTCATAATCCGCCAGGTATTCATTCAGCGGGAGCAGGAAGCCCTGCGAAATATAATCTCCGACCTTGCGTCCATACAGGTAAAACACGTCCGGGGCCACGCCGCCCGCAATGGCGAGGAATTCGTTGCTCTCCTCCGCCGGACCCTCCAACCGCAGGGGCACTACGGCTTTCACGCGGATTTCCGGATGGCGCCGGCAAAATTCATCATAGACCCGGCGGATGGCCACCTGGGCGGGCACGGTGGCGGTTTTGGAAGGTATACGCCACAGCCGCAATTCCACCGGCTCAGCGGCGGCAGATGCAGCCGCCCAGCACAGCGTAAGGACCGCCAAACTGCCGCGCGCCAAAAGCCACGCCGGCGCCGCCGTTTTTTTCAAAAGAAATGCAGCAAGCATTGTGTTCAGTGTGCGGTGTTCAATTGAGTCAGGGGCGCCAGAGGTTGAATCAGGTTCAACGGTTGTTTGAGGTTGGAATTTGCTTAAAAGTGTGCGGTGTTCATGGTTCCGTAAACCTTAAAATTATGGTTCCCATCCAGAATATGTGGTTCGAATGGGGATTTCACCACGGAGACAAGGAGGCACGGAGCGGAAACGCAGGCGCCTTGTATGCTCAGATCTTTTGCTCTCCCAGAACGAGTGTTGCGCGAATTTGACTCAGGGCGATCATGCCGGCCTGGCCTGCATGGAGTAGAAATAATGCTCGCCCTGTGCCAAATTCGCGCAACGCCTTCGCTGGAGGATGAGAGGCGTATGGGAGAGACTGGGCTTCTCGGTGCCTCCGTGCCTCCGTGGTGAATCTGCTGTCGGGTGGCGATGTGTTCGTTCGGATACCAGACCATATATGCGCCACTGTTGTCGTAACAAGCTTTACGGTAACATATTAAAACATGCATGATGGGTTTGCCGCCCATAGATTGTGCAGATGAACCAAAGTTATCAAAACACGAGTTTTGAATCAAGCTCGCCGCAATCAAAATCCAGGGCGCAATTCCGCTCCAGGGATTCCAGCACACGCCAGGCGATCAGGCTGGCCAGCGCGCCGCGCCGGATATCCACCGGGGACGGACCTCCCGCCACGATTGCACGCCGGAAAAATTCCAGTTCGTTGTAATGCCCCTTGTCCGGGCGCACCATGCGTTCGTAGTAATATCCCGCCGCGCGTTCCGTGTCCGTCACGGACTGCCGCCAGGCCCAGGCGCGTTCCGCCGCACCCTGGATGCCGTCGTCGCAGGTTGCGCCGTCCACAGTGTAAGGATAGGTCCGACGCAGCGCCGCGCCGTCGAATCCGCGGACGGTCAATTCGATGAATTCCTCGGCGATGATGGCGCCATGGTTGGTATGGATTTCCAGGCGTTCCTTGGGCATACCCGCCGTGCCGTTATCCCCGGCAATCACCGCCGCCGTGATATTCCCGGGATATGTGAGGGTTATGATGTTGTCCATGTTGCCGCCGCCGGCGGCGTAAATCCGCCGCGGGAGGGAATCCGTCAGCCAATTGAGCAGGTCGAAAATATGCGTGGCTTCGTGCAGGATGGTGGACTCCCCGCGCCGCACCACGGCAGCGTAATGATGTTCCGGCCACAAACGGGCTTCCCCGATGATGCGGTAGTTGATGGTGGCATTACCGCGCCGGTAACGCTGAAAGAGCGGCTTCAAATCCTGCATCAGCGGGCTGAACGGGCGGTTGTAACCGACCATCAACAGCCCGGCCGCCCCGCGCATCAGCGCCGTCATCCGGGCGGCATCGCTTTGGCTGTAGCAAAGCGGCTTTTCGACGAAAAGATGCTTGCCATGCCGGACACAGAGTTCCATGACCGGCAGACGGCAATCCGGCTTGGTCCCGCAGATTACCATGTCAATCTCCGGATCGGCAATCAGGCGGGCCATGTCCGTCGTCACGTACCGGTGCCGGTAGGAATGCGCCAGTTCATCCAGCCGGCGCCGGTCCAGATCGCAGAAACTGACAATCTCAAAATACGGATTGCGGGCGGCGTTGGGAATGTGGGTGCCGCTGGTGAATCCGCCGCAGCCGACGAACCCTACCTTGAGAATGGTATCCTCCGACATTTAGCCTCTTACGTGAAAACCAAAATAAAACAATTGAATGGATACAGCCGGACGGCTCACCACAGGTTCGCTCTCCAGCGGAACGCAAATTGATGAAAGGCAGATACAAGGCGCTTTCATGCCGCCGGGAACACTCCCCGCGATACGCGCGCACGGGCCGGACGGCGGAAAAGTCGGGCTTCCCGCCGGATGGCCGCTTCCAGCGCCCGGCATTTGGCCGCCGTATAAGATTGTCCTTCACTATCCACCGGATTCAACAAGGCGACGTTTCCGGCGGGCAAAGCGGCCAGCGTGGCGACATCTCCCCAGCGCAGGATGCCGGGCACATGGATCACCATGGACTTGCCGCTGCGGGCGCCCTGGTACAGGTAAGAACCTTGAAGGTTTACGCAGGCAACCGAATGTATCCGGCGGTTGAAGGCGGCGGCGCAAAGCGCCGCCAGACCGGCTTCGCCGAAAGCGTGGATTTCCAGGCGGGCGCGCGGAAATATTCCGGCGGCCGCCCGCACCAGCGCCTGGATATCGCATACCCAATCGCCCAGCATCGTGCGCCCGAGCCAGAAACAGGCGCGCGCCTGGTCATGATAACTCTGTTCGCCCAGTTGGCTTGAGTTGTAACAGGTTTCGCCGGTCCCGCGCAAATCCGCGAACAGCCGCGCCGCCGGCCGGCGGCCGGCCGAGCGCGCCCAATCGGCTTCCACGGCCACGGCTTTGCCGGACGGATGCAGAATGAGCGCCACGGTTTTAACCGCCCCGGCGGCCGGCCGGGTTACAAGCGCCGCCGGCAGCAGAATATCTGGCTCCGACTCCACCGCAAATTTGCGGATGCGGAGCCCCGCTTCCTCAACCGTTCCGAATTCAACCGGCGCAGCCGTCACGGGCGGGCGGCTGCGCAACAGCGATTGCAACTGGCGCAGCTTGGCCGCGCGGCTGACCTTACCCGCATTATCTTTTGCGTCATTCATTATCCGCCGGGCCGCCATGTGGCAATAGTCCGGTATGGATACCACCGACTTCGGCCGGCGGCCGGCGGGGAAACACAGGCACCGCTCTTCGGGCAGGGCCTGAAATTCGGGCAGATCGCAGGGCCGGCCTTCGCCCTCATCCTTCAGCCAGCGTTTGAACCAGCCCAGCATGCAGCGCTGCATTTCCGGCCAATAACCATGGGTCATGTCAAAAACCTGGTACGCCAGTTTTTCTTCAGCGCCGTACAGCCGGTAGACCCGGCCGGCCGCATTAAAGGAACGCAGCATCTCCGGCACGCAGAAAGTCGGGCCGTCGCGCAGTGCATTTACAATCAGCAGGGCGTTGGGCGCAACCAGGCCGAGCGCCGCCCATTCCTCCATGAAGGTCAGCCCGTTCGGCAACACCTCGCACACGCAGTTGGTGCGGGTGACATAGGACTCGAACGTCCCCACCGATACCACCGGCACGGCCGCCTTGATCCGCGGGTCCAGCGCCGCCAGCCACATGGTCTGGTTGCCGCCGCCGGACGCGCCGGTCACGCCGATGCGGTCGGCATTCACGCTTGGCATTGACTGCAAAAGATCTATGCCGCGCATATTGTCGTATACCTGCATCCCCAGCAGGGTTTCGCCGAGATCAAAGAGGCCGGCGCCGATGCCGGCCCCGTGGTATTCATACTTGCCCGGGATGGAGCCGCGTTCGCCGGCGCCGAAAGCGTCAATCATCAGCACGACGAACCCGCTCAAGGCGAGCAGGTGTCCGCGTTCCTGCACCCGCCCGGCAATTTTGCCCTGGGCATGATGACCATGCACGCCGATGATCCCCGGGAAAGGCCCCTGGCCGTCCGGCACGTATAAATTGGCGGTAACCCGCATGCCCGGCCGGCTTTGATATGTGATTTTGCGGATTTCGTAGCCCGGCAGACGAATCACGCCATGCACCTGCGGTTCCAGAGCCGGCGGCGCGGGAAATGTGCCGGCATTGGCCCGGATGGCGGCCAGCAAGGCGCGGCGCTGTGCGCGCCACTGCGGCAGGGTCAAAGGCGGCTGGTGCCGCCAATGCCACTGCCGGGCTTCGCCGATTTGATGATCTTTTACCAGTTCCGATGGTTTTTCCTGCCAGATGTCCAGATTCATATTTTATATTCCCATGCTAACAAACATTCACATACTCTCTATTAATGCAATGAAATCAAGCTGCCGCGGTAAATGTATTCCCAGCATCCCATGTCCGTCTGCCGGGTGAACCGATCCCGCCGGGCCTGGCCGTCCAAATCCACGGCGGCATCCATCCAGGGCAGGTTCGTGCCCGCATTCACGCAGGGCGATGCGGACAACAGCCGGTAATCAGCGCCCGCCGGATTGACGAATTTAGGATCGACATTGATATTGCCGGCATCGGGTTGCGGCGCCAGGGTGAACAGGGAACAGCAATAACGGAAGGCATTGGTGTTGGCACCGGAGGCCGCGACCTGGGGATATGAACTCGCGGCATTGGAAGCGATAATGCAATTAAAAACCGTGTTCTCGTTCATGGTGTTGAAGATATAAATACCGCCGCCGGTTGTAGCCGCCGAATTGCTGACGATAGTGCAGGCGCTGACTTCTCCACCCTTTAGCCCAAGATAGCTGACACCCACTCCTCCGCAGGCGCCGGCAGCCCGGTTGCTAACGATCAGGCAATTGCGCAACACGCCGCCTCCGTCCAACATCACTCCGCCGCCCCAGCCGCCCGAGCCGCACTCATTGTTGAAAATGCGGCAGTTTTCGACAATGCCTGTAGTCACGGTAATAAATATTCCGCCGCCGTGATTGAAGGCCGTATTTTGGCTGATGCTGCAATTCCGAACCGTTCCGCCTCCATCACTCATGTAGATTCCGCCGCCATGGCTGGCCGTGGCATGGTTGCCGGAAATAATGCAGTTCTGTACCACGGCTTTTTCATGTTGCATCCATCCGGCGCCTCCCCTGCCGGCGGTATTGCCGCTGATGACGCAATTCTGAATGACGCCGCCGTAATAGATGCGGAATCCGCTCCCAAGGTTATCGACATAATCAACGCCGTTAGTGAGCGTAAAGCCGTCCACCACCGCGCCGGCATTATGCACAATGAAGCAACGCGTAGTCGCGGAGCCGTCAACAACTGTCACCGCCGGGCCGTTGACGCTCCGGAGCGTATTCGAGCCGCCGATATCAATTGCGGTTGTGACATAATACGTCCCGTTGGACACCCAGATGGTTTCGCCCGCCGCCGCGGCCGACACCGC